>JAFGKO010000067.1 GCA_016928525.1 Anaerolineales bacterium
ATCGAGAAATATTATTAGCCATGCCTGAGCCCATCCGCGTAGGTGACCGCGTCAAGGTTTACCTCGATTCCAAATTCTGGAAGAGCGCGGGTTGGTACGAAGGGGCAGTCGTGCGCATCGATCCGTACTCGAAACACCGCCAGTTCTATTGGGTGGAGTTGGACCTGGAAGTGGAAGCTATGCAGGGCGGTAAATCAGGATTGATTTCGGTGTTCAATCCGAAGAATATCCAAGTAGAGAAGTAACAACAATTTAACGCGACTTAATCGAATGACACGAATTTTTTTCGCGCAATTCGCCTAATTCGTGTCATTTGCGTTTAATTTACCACTCATCCTTGTTCATCCCTGGTGAAGCCATCGAGTATAATCCCACCAAATCACTCCAAAATAAATCGAGTCGTCTGTGTCCAAAAAGAAACTCTCCCCCAACATCGACTGGCCTCACATCGCTCGCCTTATACTGACCTCCCGCCTGATGGACGAGATCGAAGAAAAAGAGTTCGTCCCACAGGGAAAAGTTGCCTACCAGTTCTCCGCCAAAGGCCATGAACTGGCACAGGTACTGCTGGCACAATATCTTACCCATCCACATGATGGGGCGACTGTCTATTACCGTTCGCGCCCGTTCATGCTGGCCTCCGGCCTGACTGTGCAGGAAGCTTTCGCGGCGGGCTTCGCCAAGACCGGTTCCCCCTCCGAAGGGCGAGATGTGGGCGTGGTGTTTTCAATGCGACCTATCCCCCCCGCCCCCCCTTCCCTGGCAGGGAAGGGGGGTGTAGGGGGGTTAGGTCTAACCGTCCTGCCCTCCTCAGGCGACGTAGGCGCGCAATACACTCCCGCTGCTGGCTGGGCGCAGGCCATCCGCTACTACCAGCAGGTGATGAAAGAAAAAGATTGGGAGGGCGCAATTGCGGTTGCAATGGGCGGCGAGGGCTCCACGGCTGCCAACGGTTTCTGGGCCGCCCTCAACATCGTCACCACCCGCGATCTGCCCTACCTGTTCTTCATCGAGGACAATTCATTCGCCATCTCCGTCCGCTCCGAGCTGCAAACCCCCGGCGCAAACGTGGCCGCCAACCTGCAATGTTACGAAAATCTGCAAATCATCGAAAGCGACGGCACGGATCCTGTTGACGCGTCTGGCAAGATTGCTGAGGCGGTCGAATACGTCCGTGCTGGGAAACCCTGCTTACTACGCCTGAAAGTCGTGCGCATCATGGGTCACACCTTCATCGACGACCAGAGTTACAAAACGGACAAAGAAAAAAGTGAGGAAGTAAAAAAGGATCCCCTTGTCCATCTAAGGGACTTCTTGCCTGACCTGGATTGGAATGCGCTGGAAAAGGATGTCGAAACCGAAGTGCGCGCCGCTGCCGACTCTGCGCTTCAAAACCCGGACCCAAAGCCTGCTTCCGCTACACAGCATCTGTTTGCCCCCATCCCCGCTTCGACTGCGCCTGCCCTTGTCCCGTCCCGGGTCAAGGACGGGGCGGCTCCGCTCAGCGAGGAAGGACCGCGCATCAACCTGATTGAAGCCGTCAAACGGACATTAGAAGCTGAAATGCAGGTCAATCCACGCGTACTGGTCTTCGGCGAGGACGTGGGCGTCAAGGGCGGCGTACACGGCGCAACCGCGCACATGCAGGAAAAATTCGGCGCGGAACGCGTCTTCGATACATCACTGTCTGAAGAAGGCATTTTGGGCAGCGCGGTCGGCCTGTCGCTGGCGGGATTGATGCCCGTGCCCGAGATCCAGTTCCGCAAATATGCCGACCCGGCTACAGAACAGATCAACGACGCCGGCACCATCCGCTGGCGCACGGCCGGTAAGTTCGCCGCCCCGATGGTGATACGCATCCCGGTTGGTTTTGGCAAGAAAACTGGCGACCCGTGGCATTCGGTCACAGGCGAGGCGATCTACGCGCATACGCTGGGCTGGCGGCTGGCTTTTCCGTCCAACGCGGCGGATGCAGCCGGGTTGTTGCGCACGGCCTTACGCGGCGAAGACCCGGTCATCTTCTTCGAGCACCGCGCGTTGTTGGACACGTCACAGGCGCGGCGACCCTGGCCGGGGGACGAGTACACGCTTCCCTTCGGAGTGGCAGGCAAATTGTCCGAGGGCGCTGCGCTGACGGTCATCACCTGGGGCGCGATGGTCTATCCGGTCTTAGACGCAGCCAATGGGCTGAACGGCATCGAAGTCCTGGATTTGCGCACCATTTCGCCCTGGGATAAGGAGTCCGTGCTGGAATCGGTCAAGAAAACGGGCAAGTGTCTGGTGGTGCATGAAGATACGATCACGGGCGGCTTCGCGGGCGAGGTCATGGCGACAATTGCGTCAGAAGCCTTCGAGTGGCTGGACGCGCCCTTGCAACGGCTGGCGACGCCGGATGTTCCAATTCCGTATAATATCGGGTTGATGAACGCGGTGGTGCCGAGTGTGGATATTATCCGAAGCAAACTAGAATGGTTGCTGGCGTATTAAAACGAAACAGGCAGAGCATTGAAACTCCGCCTGTTATTTTTACGAGCTCGATTATTTCGCTCCTGCCGCTACATCCTCGAGCATTTTCATCGTCATGGACTTGGGGCGCTCTATCGGCTGGCCCAGCGCGCGCGCCCAGAC
>JAFGKO010000068.1 GCA_016928525.1 Anaerolineales bacterium
ATCTGTGGTCGTCAACCCAAACGGACAACCCCGCCCGCGCTCGCAATTCGAGCAGCGCGTACAACTCAAAGCGACCAGCTCCGCTGTGCCCAGAATGACGCCATCGGCGCCCAGGGCTATCGCTTTGGCGATGTCGTAGGCGCTGCGGATTCCGCCGCTGGCCATGACGACCACTTCGTCGCGGATATTTTCTCTCGAAAGGTATTTATGGACCTTGGGGATGGCAAACTCGATGGGCATGGCAATATTTTTCTTGGCGATCTCTGGCGCTGCGCCTGTGCCGCCATAGGAACCATCCAAATGGACAATATGGGCGCCGGCGTAATAACTCCCTACGGCGACCATGTCGACATCCACGGGTGTGGAAACCTTTACAGAGACCAACGCACGCGGATTGATGGTCTTAGCCCAATCGACATGTTTTTTGTGGTCTTCTACCGAGTAAACAGAGTGGAACGGGAAGGGCGAAAACAGGCTTACCCAGGGCACGCTCTCGCGCATTTTAGCGACGGTTACCGTAGTTTTGTCGCCTAACAAGTGGCCACCCAACCCCGGTTTAGCGCCCTGGGCATACTTGAACTCGATGATGGGCGCATGTTGGACGGTCTCTTCGCGTACCCCGAACATTCCGGTGGCGATTTGCGTGATAATATGATCCTTATAAGGTACCAGGGACTCGGGATAGCCGCCTTCTCCAGTCGATGTGAAGGTAGACCAGGCTTTGGCAGCCATCGTCCTGCCAAGCATAACTTGTTCGCTTACGGAGCCGAACGACATGCCCCCGCCATACCAGGGGACCGGGATTTCGATCTCTTTTCCAAATCTACGCCGATTCAATGGGACAGAAAGGTCGATTGAGTTGGCCTGGGGCACCCATTGGTCTTCATCCAGGAACCTGAAATCCAGGCGGTCGAATCCGCCACCCGAAGCGCCTACTCGATACTCCAAACCGTTTTCTGGGGGACGCCCGGTCGCAGCCTGATGCCAGGTTGCTAAAATCAAGTCAGCGGGCCAACGCGCATCGCCCATGGCTGGAGGGAGGCCATTGTCTAGGGTGGGCCAATAATGAAAGCCTTTTTCAAGGTGTTCTCTGTGTTTTTTGACGGCAGGCAAGTGCACTGTTGTTTCGGTTGTCATGGTTTCACCTTATGCGTATCCTTCGATTTCCGCAAAAGCTTCATGCTCAAGCTCAGTTTGGAACATGGCTCGGCCGATTTCGCCGCGCAAACGCCGGACTTCGCGCAAACCCATTGCACCCAGGATTTCGAGCAACTGGTCGCGCCAGGCAGCAGTCATATTTTTGATGCGTTGGATGCCCCACTCACGGTTCAAATTTTTTGGCAGGCTAAATCGGCTTTCATCACGATCCCGGCACTCGCCGTCAAAGACGGCCTGCATGGCGACCAGGAGAGGCGTATCCAAAGCGACCAGGTCCAAACCAGCGATGATGGCCTTGGGAACGTGCTCCGCGGCTACAATCCCACCACTGCCAATCAGGGTCACCTGGTCGCGCATACCTGCTTCGACAAATGCCAGGTGTGCCTCGCGGATCAAATCGAACACAAAGCGTCCATCCTCGCCATGCCCGTGGTAATCGGCGATGAAGTGGAAGACGCGTACCCCGTATTCCATATAGCGCAGGAGGCTTTCGCGGTCCGTGTAGGGCAGGCGCAGCGCCAGGATCGTATCGGGGAATGAGGATTGGAGGCTAGAGAGTAGAGATTGGAGAGTAGAGTTTTGTGCTTCACCTGGCTCTATCTCGATCATCTTTGGGGTGAATGGCAAACTCGAAAGCTGATCTGCCTCGTCACTCTTGATGAGTGGCACCAAACTTTCAACATTCAACTTGGAACCTGTAACTTGGCTTATTGGTAGGATCGCCAGCGTTTCCACCTGGGCCGCCGCGTGACTCAAAATATTGGCCACCAGCCCGGAGGTCGCGGAGGGAGGCAGGGCGTCATAGATAAAGGGGATGGGTATGGCCAGAGTGCGCGGCATCGCGCCCACGGGGTGTCCGTCGTCATCGAAAATCAAATAAGACGGTTTCTCGCCGATTTCCACAACTGTGGAAATAAACTCGCGGCCGTGAATGCCGTCTCGCGTTGGCCGGACGATCTCGGACATGTCGGTCCACATACCGTCCCAGCCAGCGCCGCCGAATTTGCCGCGATACCCGGCCCCTTTAACGGGAATGCTGCCTGTTTCGGCTTCATAAGCGACAGCACCGATGTGCCCAAAATGGAAATAAGAATCGCCCAAAGCCCGAAAAGCAGGATTGTGGCTGATGGTTAAGATTTCCGGGTGCTGAACGGTGCAGCGCAGGCATCCCACACAATGTTGGGGGCGGGCTGCAAATCCGCCAATCGGGCCAGAGAACGTACCGTACATGCAGGGACGGCTGGTGATAGCTTTTATATCGCCACGCTGGTGGAAGACCTCCCCAATCATATATTTGGCGAGCTGGAACCGATTTACATCGACCAAGAATCGATTCGGCCAGGGGACGATGTTAGGGGTTGCTTCGGTTTTTATATGATACCGTCTGTAACTACTGATATTTTGAGAGATACTCTCCATTCGCTTTTCTCCTACTTTGAGAATTGTGCTGCCTCCCAACCCAACAAAGCCTTCTTGCGTATCGTGCCGTACCGATAATTTCCGAACTCACCCAACTTGCGGATGACGCGGTGGCAGGGGATCAACACCGCAATAGGATTGCGCCCCAGCGCAGTACCTGCCGCCCGGCTCGCACCCGGACGTCCGGCCTGCTCGGCGAGACCCTCATAGCTGGTCACAGCCCCGGGTGGGATACGCAACAATGCCTCCCACACTTTGAGCTGGAAATTCGTCCCACGCAGGTGTAGGCGCAAGGGCGTGTTGCCGCGCCGGTCCAGGTCAAAGATCGGCTCGATCAGCGGAGCAGTCGCTTTGTGGTCTTCGATCATCCTGGCTTGCTGCCAATCCGCGACCAAAGCATCAATCGCGTCGCCTTCGGTGCTGCCTACAAAGCCGAGATGACAGATGCCGCGTTCGGTGACGCCGATCAACGCCTTGCCAAATGGCGTGTCATGCAGCCCGTAGCGGATGGTCAAGCCTGCGCCGCCGGATTTGTACTCGCCTGGTGTGACCGCTTCTGTCGTCACAAACAAGTCATGCAGCCGTCCCAGGCTCGATAGTCCGACGCCATAGGTAGTGTCCAGCAAATTCTCGGATTGCGCCAGCATTTCCTTCGCGCCTTCCTTGGTGATGAACTGTAAAAAGCGCTTGGGACTGATGCCCGCCCAGCGGCTGAAAATCCGCTGGAAGTGGTACTCGCTCAGGCCGACAGCGCTGGCGATCTCGTTCAGCTCAGGCCGACGATTGGCGTGCTTTTCAAGGTACTGGATTGCCCGTTCGATGCGCCAGTAATCTTCAGATAATTGGTGGAAATCAGTGACAGGGGTATTCATGGTTTTTCTCCTTTTTCTAACTGCAAATCTGCACCCATTCTACAAATCTCTGTCAAAGAATTACACCCGATTCTTGCTCACTTCTCGCTGAGCGGAGTGAGCCGATAGGCGAACGCAGTCGAAGTGTCCTTCGACTTCCGCCTCGTTGCACTTACTGTACGCTCAAGTCTAATCATATCGACTGTCCTACCACCTCATAATGAATCACCTTTGGCTCGAACTCTAGCAGGAAGTTCTTGTCTTCCGGGTAATATTTTGCCACCTCCACATCCTCACCTGCAAAGCCTTTGATGGCCTCGAGACTTTCCCAAAAAGTCAACGTAATGAAATGTGTGATATCGCCTTCGCGGCGCTCAAGCACGTGGACACTGAGGTTTCCCTTTACCGATTGGTAATCCGGGATGGCGCGCCCGTTGGTAAACTCGCGGTACGCATCTGCCTTTGAAGTAGGTACTCTACCGTGCCACATTCTGACGATCATTCTTGCTCCTAACTTTCATCTCCCCTCTGGAAGAGGGTGGGGGTGATGGAGGATATCGGATTAAGCAAAACAGACATGCCTGGGCATGCCTGTTAAATGCAATCCTGCATTAAAAAAGCAGCCCTTCCACATGCAAACAGGTATGACTTGCCACCTGTATCACTGCGCTGACCTTGTGCTGTCCGTTACCGGGCAGATTTCGGTCAGTGCTTGCTTTGGAAGGGAGAAGGGAGCCTATGACCGGGCTCCAGAGGCATCCGCTGATCTATCCGATTTTTTCGCCTCGTCCCCTCTCCCCCTGGGAGCACGCCTACGGGTGTGCTTCGCGAAGGGGTAGGGTGAGGGCGATTAGCGCCCCGTTCGCACGGGGGAACCTCCACCTCGTAATCCCATGCAAATGAGCTTTGCATTGGGATCCAGCCGCTGATTCTCCGTTTTTCGATTGTTAATCTATGCAACTTTCCTGCATTGTTGCAGATTGTACACGGGTAGTTCACCAACGTCAAGGCAAAATCCTGAAAGCGGACGGCAAGAGTCATCCACAAAAATTAAAATAAGACCTGACAGGTACAACCTGTCAGGTCTATTCCCTGATAAAGGGAACCCCGCCGGTGCCGTGTGCTGCGAAGTTTTGAACCTGCTTTCGCAGGTGGGCTCCGACCCAGAAACGCCGCCTTGGCTCAGGCCTATCGCGTTATTTCTGTGAGACAGAAGCCCGTTTTGGGGGTGTTGGCTCAAAACCGTGGTTGCAACATCACGAACACAGCAGGGCCGACTTTCTTATACCATAAACCAAAAGTCGTGGGTAGGGAAAAATTAAATACAGCATTGTAAGTTGCCCTAAACGAACGAAATTTTAAGAGAACCGTTGAATTTACAATTGACTTGTGCTACCCTGTAATTGTCTTATTCTTTCTGCTAATCTGGAGGAGAAATATGGAATACGTACCCGGGATTGATATTTCATACTGGGAAGGCGGTATCGACTGGAAAAAAGTGCGCGGCGCTGGCGTTCGCTTTATGTTTACCAAGGCCACCGAAGGCGAAGGGTACGAAGATCCCACGCTTGATGATAACTGGGTTGGCGCCAAATCGGTGGGAATCTTGCGTGGCGCGTATCATTTTTTTCACCCCAATATGAATCCGACCAAGCAGGCGGACCATTTCATTCGAGCGATTAAGAAGTTGAATGACAAAGGCGAGTTACCACCTGTACTGGATTTGGAAGTAACCGACAATCAGCCCAATCAAACTATTATCGACCGGGCAAAAACCTGGCTCGACCGTGTGCAAGGAGCCCTTGGCAAACGCCCCATCATCTATTCTAGCCCTGGCTTTTTAAAATATAACTTTGTCGTTCCCGGCGGCGGCCCACCTTTGTGGACGAAAGACTATGTTTTGTGGATAGCCAATTATGGCGTGAGCCAGCCGCTTTTACCCAAGGGTTGGCTCAAGTGGAACTTCTGGCAATATTCGGAATCCGGGACGGTCAACGGGATCAACGCCGCCGTGGATCTGGACTGGTTCAACGGCACAATTGAAGAACTTTATAAATTTGCCAATACCCAACCGCCGGGCGCGACCACTTACAAGGTCAAGCAGGGAGATACGTTGCAGAGCGTCGCAAACCAATTTGGCCTGTCTCTGTCCGAGTTGGTGGCAGCCAACCCCCAATTGATCCAACCGAACATGGTGCTGAAGATCCCTGAGTCGGTCATAGACACGATGATACCAGCCGATACCGGGGCAATCGATACTGGCACAACAGGCGGCGGGACCGCGGTAGAAAAGACCTATACCGTAAAATCCGGCGACACACTCTCAGGCATCGCGCTCAAATTTGGCACTACTTATGGATTGATCGCTCAGTTGAACGGCATCGTGCCGCCGTATATTATCCACCCTGGGCAGGTGCTCACGATCCCATAAATTTTTAAACAAAGTAGGGGCAAGTTTCAAACCCGCCCCTACTTTACGGATATACCCTCTTGATCGTCCTAGGAAATGGAATCGCCTCGCGGATGTGCTCGATGCCGCACAGCCAGGCGACCACACGCTCGGTGCCCATCCCAAAGCCTGAGTGAGGCACGGAACCGTATCTGCGCAATTCCAGATACCACTTGAAGGCCTCTTCGGGCAGGTGTTCGTCATGGATGCGTTTCAGCAGCAGGTTGGGGTCCGAAATGCGTTCGGAGCCGCCGCAGATCTCGCCGTAGCCTTCGGGCGCCAGCAGATCCACGCTCTTGCAGACTTCGGGGCGGCCGGGCCAGGGCTCCATGTAGAATGCCTTGACCCTGGTAGGATAACCGTAGACGAAGACCGGCCGGTCGAATTGCTGTGTGATGGCCGTCTCGTGCGGCGCGCCGAAGTCGATGCCCCACTCGAATTTGAGCAATTCTTTCTTTTCGGGATCGGTCTCTTTTTCGTATAAATCTTGGATCATCTTGGCCGCGTCATCATAGGAAATGCGCGCGAAGGGCGGCTTGATGTTTTCCAGCTTTGAAAGATCGCGCCCCAGCGACTTCAACTCGGCCGAGCGTTCGCGCAGCACGCGCTGGGCAATGTGGCTGACAAACTGTTCCTCGATCTCCATCAACCCGTCCAGATCGGTGAAAGCGGCTTCCGGTTCGACCATCCAGAACTCGGTCAGGTGGCGGCGCGTCTTGGATTTCTCCGCACGGAAGGTAGGCCCATAGCAGTAGACCTTGCCAAATGCGAAGATGTTGGCCTCGTTATAAAGCTGGCCGGTTTGCGCCAGGTAAGCCTTGCCCTCATCGAAGTACTCAGTTTCAAATAACGTAGTTGTTCCTTCGGCGGCAGCAGGTGTTAAGATAGGCGTATCCAGCGCGGTGAAGCCGTTGTTATCGAGCCACTCGCGCACAGCCGCCATGACCGTAGCGCGCACGCGCAAAATCGCCCACTGGCTGGGCATGCGGATCCAGAAGTGACGGTTGTCGAGCGCGAAGTCCACGCCGTGCTCTTTGAGCGCCATAGGATAGTCCTCGCCCGCTTCCTGCATGATCTCGACCTGCTTCACACCGACCTCGTAGCCGCCGGGCACACCAGGGGCGCGTCCATCCGCGCGGACCGGGCCGGTGATGATGACCGACGACTCCTGTGGGATGCGTACCAGGCGGTCGAAGGTTTCTTCATCCAGGTCGCCTTTGAAGGCCACGCATTGGACGAACCCGCTGCCATCCCGTACCAGCAGGAAGACCAGCTTGCCTTTATCGGTGCGGTTATAGACCCAACCCTGCACGGTCACTTCCTGGCCGTCGTACTTGGCGATATCGCTTACTCGAATAAGTTCTGGCATGCTTCCTCCTCTTGGAGAGAGTAGAGAGAAGAGGGTGGAGAGTAGTCATATTGTACATTCTTTCACTACTCTCTATTTATCTATTCTCTAATTATCTTCTCATTCCCTGATCTTGATATGCAAATCCTGCAACTGCCCCTCGTCCACGAACGACGGCGCTTCGGCCATTACGTCTTTGGCGGCCTGGTTCTTGGGGAAGGCGATCACCTCGCGGATGTTCGGCTCGTCTGCCAGTAACATCACGATGCGGTCGATGCCGGGCGCAATGCCGCCGTGCGGAGGCGTGCCGTATTCGAAGGCCTCCAGCATATGACCGAAACGCTCCTGCGCCACATCTGGGTCGAGACCGATCAATTTGAAAACCTTCTCCTGCAGCTCACGGTTGTGGATTCGGATAGAGCCACCGCCGACCTCGTAATTATTCAACACTAAGTCATATTGCGTCCCGCGCGCCTTCCAGGGTTCGTTTTCGATCAGCGGGATGTCTTCCGGCAGCGGCGAGGTAAACAGGTGATGGCTGGGGTCCCAGCGCTCTTCCTCCTCGTTATACATCACGAACGGGAAATCAATCACCCAACAGAAGCCCAACACATCTTTATCGCGCAGGCCAAGACGGTCGCTCAGCAGGTAGCGTAGCCGCCCCAGCGATTCGAAGACCACGGACGGTTTATCGGCTATGAACAGCAGCAGATCGCCCTTCTCCGCCTCCATTCTGGACATCACGGCTTGCAGCCGTTCATTGGACAGGAACTTGGCGAACGATGACCTCGTTTCCCCTTCACCCGTCAGGGCGATGTATGCCAACCCCTTTGCGCCCAAATCCTGGACAAAAGCTGTCAGTTCGTCGATCTGCTTACGTGTGTAATCGCCCAGCCCTTTGGCGTTGATGCCCCGCACGTGCCCGCCCGCGGCGACAACATTCTCGAAAACGCCGAAGCCGGAACCAGCCGCTAAATCGGTAGCATCTACCAGTTCCAGCCCGAAGCGGATGTCGGGATTATCCTTCCCGTAGCGTTCCATCGCTTCCTTGTAGGTCAGGCGCGGCCATGGTGTTTGCAATAGTCGCTTGTGCGGGACAACTTCGGCCACCATTTTGGTAAACATTTCTTCCACCAGCGCCATCACGTCTTCGCGTTCCACGAAGGACAGCTCCATGTCAAGCTGGGTGAACTCGGGCTGGCGGTCACCTCGTTGGTCTTCGTCACGGAAGCAGCGCGCGATCTGGAAGTAGCGCTCGATCCCGGCGACCATCAACATCTGCTTCAGCTGCTGAGGCGACTGGGGCAAGGCGTAGAATTGGCCAGGATGCACGCGCGAAGGGACGAGATAATCGCGCGCGCCCTCGGGCGTGGTCTTGAACAGGATGGGAGTCTCGATTTCGAGGAAGCCCTTGCCATCGAGATAGTCACGGATGAATTTGATGACTTTGTGACGGAGTTCAAGGTTGTTGCGCATCTTCTCGCGGCGTAGGTCGAGGTAGCGGTATTTCAACCGCATGTGCTCTTCCGGTAGCTTGTTTTCATCGGTCAGTACAAAGGGAAGGGGCTTGGCCGAATTGAGCGCCCTGACGTCCGTGGCAATCACCTCGATTTCACCGGTTTCCATTTTCGGGTTGACCATGCCTTCCGGCCGCTTTTGAACGATGCCGGTGATTTGCAGTACCCACTCAGAGCGCACATTGGCGACCAGGTCGAGGGTTTCTTTGGGAAGATCGGGATTAATAACAACTTGAACAAGTCCAAAACGGTCGCGCAAGTCAAAGAAAACCACCCCGCCGTGATCGCGGCGACGATGCACCCAGCCTGCCAGCATCACAGTCTGGCCGGCGTGGGAGGCCCTCAGTTCACCGCAGGTATGCGATTTATACATGCCGCACCTCCATTAGTGTCACTCTGAGGGAGCGTAGCGACCGAAGAGTCTCAAATAACTCGGATGTTTTTTGTTACTTAAGACCCTTCGCTCCGCTCAGGGTGACATACGTGCTATACAAAATAAATCGCCCTCCGCATCTGCGTTGGGCGATTGGTTTTTGAACCTTCTTTTATTAACCAGCAAAGCTTCGCCCAACGCGCGGATGGCGATCATTATCGTTATTATTATTGTTGGCGAAGCTATAATTATGTTTCATAAGTTGGCGTATTATAGCACAAACTTGAGGCCTATTTAAGCACAGAATCGCTGGCTTCATCGAGTTTTGCAACTTCTTCCTCGGTCAACTTCCAGCCCAGTGTGCCGGCATTTTCTTCTGCCTGTTTGGCATTTTTCGCGCCGGGGATGGGCATGGTGCCTTTGCAGATGCACCAGTTCAGCGCCACTTGCGTCTTGGATTTGCCACCATGTTCTTGGCCGATTTCGGTCATCAGTTTGAGCAATGGCCCGATCTTCGGTAACAATCCTCCATAGCGTTGCCCGCGTATGCCGGGCGGGGGGGTTTCGGCGGAGTATTTTCCTGTCAGCAAGCCTTTTTCGATGGGACTGTAAGCGATCAGGCGCACTCCCAACTCCTTGCAACGCGCCAGTAAACCGTCATATTCGACATTGCGGTTGAGCAGGCTGTAAGTCACCTGGTTGGCCGCCAGCGGGACATCTTTTCGCGCCAGTGCGGAATAGGCTCGTACCATCTGCGTCTGGCTGTAATTCGAAACGCCGACGGTGCGCGTCAAGCCTTCTTTTACGGATTCCGCCATCGCTTCCATAAGGTTTTCAATAGGGAGGATCGAGTAAGGCTGGTGAATCTGGTACAGGTCAACGCTCCCAACCCCAAGCCGTTCCAGGCTGCTTTGCAAAGCCCGGATCAAAGATTTCTTCTGCAACCGCCAGGGGAAGGGGAAGTATTTCGTGGCTATCAGCACTGGCTGGTCAGTCTCTTTCAGGAATTGCCCAAGCAAACGCTCCGAGCGCCCGCTGCCGTACACCTCTGCGGTATCTACAAAGCGGATGCCGGCCTCCAGGGAGACTTTGAACGCCGCGCGGCAATCTTCATCTCCATGCGTTTGTCCGTATTGCCAGATCAGCCGGTCCCCCCATTGCCATGCCCCCAGTCCAAGTTCAACTGCGTGTAGGAAACGCGTTTCGTTGCTTATCGTATCGTTCATGGGGTGATCCCTCCAGGCCTAAATCGTGCAGATTCTAACAGATAAATAAGCAGAATGTGGAAGTTTGCCATTTTGTCTAATAGGCATTACAATCAAGCCGCAAATTTAAAATCCGGAACTGATGGAACGCGAGTGCCCCACCTCGTTCCTCTCTCCATTTCTTCGAAACGGAGAGAGGTGCAGGGGAGAGGTCCTAGCGCTCCCTGAGTTCCAGGGAGGATCCCTTGTCGACACAATTGGATTCATATGCGGAAACCGAATCCGCTGCCGACCTGGCTGAACGGCTGGGTCTGCGCTTTACCAACTTACACCTGCTGGTGCGCGCGTTGACGCATCGTTCCTACGTGAACGAAAATTCGAACGCAATCGAAGATAATGAACGGCTCGAGTTCTTAGGTGATGCTGTGCTGGATTTTGTCGTTGGCGCGTGGGTTTACAATCACTTCCCTGAGATGCAGGAAGGCGACCTGACGCGCATGCGTTCCGCTCTTGTTCGCACCGACACTCTGGCCGAATTTGCTCGTCGATTGGACCTTGGGCCTGCACTCCGTTTGGGACGCGGTGAACTGGCCTCGGGCGGTCGCCTGCGTGATAACCTGCTGTGTGCTACCTTCGAAGCTGTGATTGGTGCTATGTACCTGGACACGGGTATCCCGGCTGTAGAAACGTTCGTCGAGCCTTTGCTTGCCGATGTCAGCAGTAAGGTCATCAGCCAGGAAGAAATATACGATCCCAAGAGCACTTTGCAGGAATGGACGCAATCGAATAAACTGGGTACGCCACGCTATGTAACGGTCGCCTCGAGCGGACCCGATCACGCCAGGATCTTCGTTGTAGAAGTTCAGGTCAACGGCAAAGTGTATGGCCGCGGGGAAGGCACCAGTAAGCAGGCCGCGGCGCAGATGGCCGCACAGACTGCTCTGGAGTCGCTGGATATTGCTTGAGCATCTGCCATGAATCAACAATCGCAAATAGTAAATCGCAAATCGTAAATTCTCCATGCCTCTTCGTCTTAAATCTCTCGAATTACACGGATATAAAACCTTCGCCTCGCGTACCCTCTTCGAGTTTGCTGATGGGATTACCGCCATTGTTGGTCCGAACGGCTCCGGCAAATCGAACATCGCCGATGCGCTGCGTTGGGTTTTAGGGGAGCAATCCTACGGTTTGTTGCGCGCCAAACGGACCGAAGATATGATCTTTGCTGGTTCCGAGGGCCGCACGCGCGCTGGCATGGCTTCGGCCTCCATCCTGTTCGACAACAACGATAACTGGCTGCCTGTAGACTTCAGCGAAGTGTCCATGGGACGCCGCGCTTACCGCGATGGCCGCAACGACTATGTGCTGAACAACCAGCACGTCCGCTTGCGCGACATCAACGAACTGCTGGCGCAGTCCGGCTTGAGCGAACGGACTTATACCATCCTCGGCCAGGGGTTGGTGGATGCCTCACTCGCCTTGAAGGCCGACGAGCGCCGCAAGCTGTTCGAAGAAGCCGCCGGAGTGGGGTTGTACCGCTCCCGTCGCGAGGAGACCTTGCGCCGTCTGGAGACCACCCAGCGCAACCTGGAGCGCGTGCTCGACATCATGGCCGAGTTGGAACCGCGCCTGCGCACATTGGATCGACAATCCCGCCGGGCCAGGGAATACAGCCGCATGCAGGAAGATTTGCACGTGTTGCTGCGCGATTGGTATGGCTATCACTGGCACAAAACGCAGAAAGAACTGGCTGAAAGCCGCGAGATCCTGCGCCAGCAGGAGGTCCGCCAGCGCGAGGCGCGCGAGGGTTACCAGAGCATCCAGGCGGATTATTCGACTTTCCGTGAACGCTTGCAGGGACTGCGCGCGCAATTGAATACCTGGCATCGCGAATCGTCCGAGTTGCACAGCCAGCGCGAGGCTGTCAGCCGGGAACTGGCCGTGCTTGATGAACGCCAGCGCTCGTTGACTGCCTCGCGCCAGACGTTGAGCGCCGACCACGACCGCGCGGTGGATGAAGGTACCCTGGCCCGTGAGCGCCTGAGCGAAACCGAAAGCGAAGTCGCGCGCGTGGAGGCAGAGTTCGAAGAGGCCAATGGGCGATTGAAGTCTGCGCAGGAGGCGCTGGGGATGCGCCAAGCAGAGCGTACTGGGGTCGAGGAGAAATTGCGAGCAGCGCAGGCGCTGATCACATCTCTGCATTCGCGTCGGGCCGAGACGCAAGCACGCCTGGATGAACTGGGTCTACGTCGCGCGGCGCAAGCTGAGCGTATGGAAGCCGCTAAAAGCGCCATCCAGGAGGCGGATAATGAAGTCGTGCGCGCGGAGGGTGAGCACCATTCGGCAGAGTTGGCGCTTAAAAAGGCGGAAAAAGCCTTGCATGAGGCCGAAGCGGACCTGGAGAAACGGGTGGGCGAAGTCGCCCGTTTAGAAGAAGAAAAACGCCGCAAGAACGAAGAACTGGCGGCGCTCAAGGCGGACCAATCGCGCCTAGTTGCCCAGTTCGAAGTGCTGGAGCAGGCCGAGCAATCGTTGCAGGGCTATGCCGAAGGGGCGCGTTTCTTGATGGAGGCTGCCCGCCAATCCGGGCTAGGTGGCGCGCGCGGCGCTTTGAGCGCTGCGTTGGATGTGCCGGCCGAACTCGAAACCGCCATTGCTGCCGCGCTGGGCGAACACCTGGACGCAGTGCTGCTCGAGGGCGAAAAACTCGAAGATGCCCTGACCCTGCTCGAGTCCGACCAGGCCGGCCGCGCCGCCCTGCTGCCGTTGGACGGGCTGGCAAAGGTCGCGCCGCTCAAAGCGTCCGCGGACGGTGACTGCCTGGGTGTGGCCGCCGGGCTGATCGATGCGCCTGCCGAATTTAGAGTTGCCATCGATTTGCTGCTGGGCCAGGTGCTGGTCGTGCGCGACCGCGCCGCCGCCCGTCGCCTGATTGCCGGGCAGCCGGGACACGTGCGGGCGGTGACGTTGCGCGGCGAAGTCTTCCGCGCGGACGGGCTGGTACTGGCTGGCAAATCGTCAAGTTTGTCGACCTTGAGCAGACCGCGCCAGCGCCGCGAGTTGGGGGAATCATTGACCTCGCTGGGCGGGCGGCTGGAGTCACTTGAAGCCGCGCTTCAAAACCTGAACTCGAACCTGCTGGCCGCTGGTGAAGCCTCGTCCGCCGCCGAAGCGACTCTGCGCGAGGTGCGCGCGAACTTTGCAAGCGCGCAATCCAAAGAGCGGGAAGCAGCCGTCGAACTGGATTCGGCAAAGCGCCAGCTCGAGTGGCAGAAGAAACAGCTCGAAGCGTTGCAGGTTGAAGCCTCGCGTGCCGAGGCGGAGTGGACTGAGTTGAACGAATCGCAAGGGCAGATCGAGTCCGAATCCGCTGGGGCGCAGGAAGAGGTCCGCATCCTGAACGGGCAAATATCAGGTATGTCGTTGGATGAAGCCCAGGAACAGGTGTCGTACTGGACGACGCGTGCCGCGGTGGCCGGGCAGTCCCTAGAGGATGTCAGAGCGCGCCGGGACGAGCGGGAGGCCGCGTTGACGCGCCTGGAAGGACAGCAGAAAGATTACGCCGATCGCTTGGAAGAGATCGAGGCGGGCCTGGCGCAGTTGGAGCGCGACCGGGAGAGCCTGCACGAACGCGAGGGCGCGTTGAACGAGCAGATCGCCGCCATGCGCGCCAAGATCGACCCGGCTGAAGGGGATCTGGCGACCACCGAGCGACTGGAACGCGAGTTGCAGGAAAAGGAGGACAATGCCCAGCGCGGGATGACTTCAGCAGACCGTCTGTACAACCAGGTACAGGTGGACGTCATCCGCAGGCAGGAAGCGCTCGATTCTCTCAGAAACCGCATCCAGGACGATTTCGGGCTGGTGATGTTCGAGTATGAGAATGATGTCTCTGGCCCGATGCCGCTGCCGCTGGATGGCATGGTGGAACAGTTGCCGGTGGTGAATGAAATTTCCCCCGAACTGGAAGAGCAGATGAAGCGCCAGCGCGCGCAACTGCGCCGCATGGGACCCATCAATCCCGAAGCGCAAAAGGAATTCGAATCGGAGAGCGAGCGCTACGAGTTCATGAAGACGCAGGTGGAAGACCTGCGCAAGGCCGAAGCCGACCTGCGCCAGGTGATCGCTGAGTTGGACGAACTGACCAAGCAGGAATTCTCCAAGACGTTCGAAGCGGTGGACAAGGAATTCCGCCAGATCTTTGTGCGACTGTTCGGCGGTGGTTCGGCACGTCTTGGGTTGACCGACCCCGAAAACCTGGTGGATACCGGCATCGAGATCGAAGCACGCCTGCCCGGTCGCCGCGAACAGGGATTGGCCTTGCTATCAGGCGGGGAAAGAAGCCTGACGGCCATCGCGCTGGTCTTTGCGTTGTTGCGCGTCTCGCCCACGCCAGTGTGCGTGATGGACGAGGTGGACGCGATGCTGGATGAAGCCAACGTGGCCCGTTTCCGTGACCTGTTGGAGGAACTCAGCCAGGATACGCAGTTCATCATCATCACCCACAACCGCAACACGGTCCAGGCGGCGGATGTGATCTACGGCGTGACGATGGGCCGCGACTCGGCCAGCCAGGTTATCAGCCTGAAGCTGGATGAGGTCACGGATGAGTTTATTGGGCGGACGTAGGTAACAGAGTGGTATAATAGCAATAAATGGCTTATTTTAAGAAAGTAGCAAAAATGGAATTTAAGACACAAATTACAAAAGGTGGCAGGCTTGTTGTGCCAGCCAAGTTACGCAAGGCTCTACAAATCGAAGCCGGTGATGAGGTTGTGTTACGGCTTGAGAATGGTTCTCTTCGGCTGATTCCGTTGCATCAAGCGGTCAGACTGGCTCAGGAGACGATCCACAAGTATGCCCCCAAAGGTGTTTCCCTTGTGGACGAGTTGATCCAGGCCAGGCGTGCAGAGGCAAGGGATGAGTAATGTCGTCCTGGATGCTTCGGCTCTGCTGACGCTTTTGAATGATGAGACAGGCGCAGATAAAGTCAGAGAGCTATTGCCGGATGCGTCGATTTCAGCGGTTAATCTGGCGGAAGTGGTCACGCGTCTGTCTCTGATTGGGATGCCCGGGGAACAGATCCGCGAAGTTTTAACCCTGCTTGGGTTGGACATAATGCCCTTTGATGAAGAACAAGCTTTCCTGACAGGTTTATTTGCAGCGCAAACACATTCTCTTGGTTTATCTCTGGGCGACCGCGCCTGCCTGGCCCTGGCGAGCGTAACTGGCGCTACTGCGGTCACTGCCGACCGTGCTTGGAAGGAATTAGACCTTGGCGTGAAAATCCAATTGGTGCGGTAAGGGGAAATGAGCCGCGAATCAGCCAGTCAAGTCATCAGCCTGAAGCTGGATGAGGTGACGGACGAATTTATTTGGTAATTGTTGAAAACGTCCCGAAGGTTTCCGCCAGGCACTCAAATTTCTTGCATAAAACCTTCGGAACGGTGCTTGGATATAACGGGATTTTAAACCCGGAAAACCAAAATGAGAAATTCGCATAAAATTAGGCAATACCAATAATGAAGCTGCATTGAGGTGAACGATGACTGAGCCAAACTTAAGAGAGAACTTATCCGAACTAAGCTGGGTCGCAAAACTGCCCTTAGTACGTGACCCGGTATTCGTTCGCCAGATGTCACTGGTGTTCCTGATTCCGCTGATTGTTTTAGGGTTGATTTTGATGGTGATCGAATGGCCGCCGGATATGCAGCGCCTGGGGATGATCGCGAAGATCGTGCTGCTGACGGGTGCAGTAATGCTGGTATTGTACCTGTTCGTCATCTTCGGGGTGCTGCGCGGTCGTCAGGAAATCCGCTTCACGTTGGATGAGAAGGGCGTCCGCGAACAGACCGCCGGTCCGCTGAAATACATGAACATCGTCAAGTTGTTGCTGGTGCTTTCCGGGAAACCAACCTATGCCGCGATCGGACTAATGGCGCAAGGGCCGAAGTCCGAGCGTATCACCTGGAAGCGGGTCCAAAAGGTCGTGCCTGATCCGCAGGCGATGACAATCATCCTGCGTAAAGACCGCACCGATTTGATGGTGCTGTATTGCACGGAAGAAAATTATGCACAGGTATTGGCCTGGGCCCAGTCCCACGCGGGAGGCTGACTTTCGTAGGGGAGTTGATAAACCCAACAAGCACAGAATTTATAAAAGACCCTGACAGACTGCTGAGGCCCCGTCAGGGTTTGTGTATATGCTTCGCCTTTCCAACCGCGGACGAACAAAGTCGCTACATATTCAGGTACTTCAACAACTCATAGACCAGCATCGCCGGCCAGACAATGGCCTTGAAGAAGCCCAGTACGCCGAGCCAAAATGTGGCGGCATATCCCAGGTAATAGACCAATGCGCCGATGAAGCCCAGTCCATAGACAGGCGCCGACGAAGCTCCTTTGTAGATCACTTTGGTTTTTTGCAGCTCTGGTTTAGTTGAATTCGTTTCGGTTGTCATTTCGATTTCCTTTCGATTGTTCTTTCCATCATTACTATATACGTTGCTCGAAATGATCCGTTTCACAAATCAGCCTTGATGTGATCAAGGGAGAAAAAGCGTGGTACTTCACGCCTATACTCTTCAAATTCTTTTCCATACTGCGCTTGTAACCAGGGTTCCTCGGCAAGGGGGACCAGCGCCAGCGGAGGGAGCGCGGCCAGGGCTGTAATGAGCGTCAATGCTGAATTCGTCAACACAGCCCAACCGGCCAGCCCAAGCATGAAGCCCAGGTATTGCGGATTGCGGGAAAAGCGATAGGGTCCGCGCCGGATGAGCGCATCTGCTTCGCCGGACGTGCGGGCCAGACCTAGTGTGATGACTGCCCAGGCCGCCAAGATATTCCCGGCCAGCCAGACGGGCAGCCCGATAGCGAAACGTATCCAGAGGGAGATGAGGTAGCTGTTCCAATCCAGGATGCCAAGCAGGATCACGCCGAAAGCCGTAAGATTGAACAAGATCAGCATCAAAGTTTTGCCCCAGGCCTTCTGCTCATTTGGCGGCCAAATTCGCTGCTGAGGAACAAGGATGCTGAGGACCACGACCAGCGTGGTCAGAGTCTCTGTGGCGAGGGTTACAAGGAATATGAAAACACTCATGAAACGCGCTTCCAAGATCTCAGTAGTAAGATCAAACTGTAGATGCCGCTCGTGAACAGGATCGCATCCTCATAGACACCATATCTGAGAATTTGGACGAATGGTGTGAATGGTATCGCACAAATGAGAAGCAATATGTAGATTACCCTATCCACCTGCGGCAATGCGGCTGTCAGCAAAAGCAAGCCGAATGCTGCCGTCGGACAGGGAAAGGTACCGGGGAAAATGAGCCTGGCAAGTGGGTGTCCAAATGCAATGCCGAACAAAGGGTAGCACAACACCAATAGCATCAGGGTCAATGTTGCATATCTTTGCCATCCAACTGGAGGAGGAGAGAATTGCATCTTTTGCCTGATCAGATCGACAGCAAATGCCGCTGCTACAAGGATGAAAATAGAACCGAAGACGTAGTTGCCATAGCTATCACCAGCCATATCTTTGGCAAGGATCAAAAACCATGCAATACCATTCCATGCGAATGCAGCTGAGAGATAAAGCTTCAAGAACGCGTCCAAAGGACGACAAGGTTTGATACATAGCCACCCTGTGAGCAGAATGGCTGCAAGATAGAAAACGATTTGAGTGGGCCAGATATGAGCACTATAGGCTTCTAAAATGCTCAACCATTCCTCTCTGGGTATCATTTTTTGTCTCCAGATTCAACCGGATCGTTAGGCCTTCTCACTCTGGCATCGGAAACTGCCCAGCAACGACCCAGATCAGGCTGTGCTGTAACATAGCCCACAGCACGGTTTTGTCGTGCTGCACCTGCCAGCCCCAGCCGATTCCGCACACGAACGGGACGAACATGACTACGATCACCGCCCAGATCGGCGCGCCCAGGAAGAGCGGCCCGATATGCCAGAGACCGAAGAGTAAGCAATGCAAGATCAGGGCGAGGCGTGGTTGGCGCTTGAATGCCATTAGAAACGCGGGAAGGAGCACCGCGCGGAAGAAAAGTTCCTGGGAGATGCCGCTGGCGGGAGCATACACCAGGGCGGCCAGCCAATTCCAACCCTGCCACCTGCCAAATGGCAGGACGACAGCAAGGGCAAGCAGGAATATGACTGCTAAGATAACAAGCCCTCTTCGAGATAAAGATGCTATTCGTAGAAATAGTTGTTCCCGTGTAAAGCCAGCGGCAATGAGAACAAAGACCCCTATAGCTCCAGGAACGAAGCCTGCTAGGGCAGAGCATGGTTCAGAAATATAACCTGTGACAAAGAGTGTCTGGAGGGCTGTATAACAAACCCACAATAGCACCACTGCGCCCATCGTAGTGGGATGGCTGATAAGCTTTTTTGAAGAAATCGGAGAACTGGACATATACATCCTCTTGGGAAGCGAGGCGGAACGTACATAAAAACTATACAATTTTCTCCCCTGGATGTCATGTGTCAAAAATCACATCTAAAGCGAAACCGGGACGCAAACGCATCCCGGTTTCCAGACACCGCTGCCCTCAACGGTGGGGAATTGTTATTTGCTTCTCAAATACGCGTCAATCGCTATGGCAGCCTTGCGCCCTCCGCGCATGGCGGTCACGACCAGGTCAGGGCCGGTCACGCAGTCGCCCGCGGAGAAGACGCCTGCGCGGCTGGTTGCGCCGGTTTCGGGGTCAATGGTCTTGATCAGGCCCCAGTTGTGGGTCTCCAGGTCGGGTGTGGTCTTGCCGAGGATCGGGTCAGGCCAGTATCCCAACGCCAGGATGGCCGTGTCACAGGCCACGCTGAAGTTGGAGTTTTCAACGGGCACCGGGCGGCGGCGGCCTTTCGCGTCTGGTTCGCCCAGTTTCATCTCGATGCATTCTACGGCGGCCAGGTGACCGTCTTCGCCTGCGATGAACTTCACCGGCTGGGTCAGGAAGCGATACTTGGCGCCTTCGTCTTTTGCCATCTGGCGGTCTTTCTTGCCGCCGGGCATTTCGTTTTCGGTGCGGCGGTACAGGCAGGTCACCTCTGCGGATCCCATGCGCAGCGCCGTGCGTAAGCAGTCAGAAGCGGTATCGCCGCCGCCGATGACCACCACCCGGCTTCCGACTTCGAGCGGTTCCCGCATATCAGGCGGGAGCAGGCTGGGATCCACATTGCCGCGGATCAGGAAATCCGTGGCTTCGTACACGCCCGGTAGATCGGTCCCCGGCGTATCTTCCATCTTGGCGTCGATTTCCGAGCCCACACCGATGAAGATGGCATCGAACTTGTCCTTTTTGAACAGGTCGTCTATGGTCTTGTCTTTGCCGATGTAGGTATTGGGGACGAACTTGACCCCGGCGCGCTCGAACTCCTCCCATTTTTCTGCCCAAACATCTTTGGGAAGTTTGAAGTTGGGGATGCCATAGACCAGCAAGCCGCCGGGCGCAGGCTTGGACTCGAAAATAGTCACCTCGTGTCCCTTCTGGACCAAGATGTCTGCGCAGCCCAAACCGGCCGGACCCGCACCGATGACGGCCACTTTCTTACCGGTGGGTGTGCCAAGCGGGATGATACGCCCCTCCGTGCGGCGCTTGTAATCGACAGCAAAGGTTTCCAGCTCGCCGCATAAGACCGGTTCGTGGTGTTTGTTGAGCACACAGGAGCCCTGGCATAATACTTCGTGCGGGCAAACGCGACCGCAGATTTCGGGGAGAGAGCTGGTCTGGTGGTACAAATCGGCCGCATCGACGAATCGCCCTTGCTCGATCAGCCACATGGCGGAGGGGATGTCATTGTGCACCGGGCAGGCCAGCATGCAGGGAGCCGGGTCCGGGCAATGGATGCAACGCACAGCCTGGACCATCGCTCGTTCGGGGGTGAATTCGATCACTACGCCATCGAAATCGCAGGTGCGTTCCTCGGGAGCGCGCAAATCGAGGTCGAAGAAAGGTTTGTTCACGCGTTCTTTGCGGTCGATGGCCAGGAACTCACTGGGTACAGCCTGCATGCGGTCCTCCAATAAAGTATTGCTAAAGAAGAAAATCTTATTTCAGAGAAGTCCGAAATTTGGGTATTTTTTCGAAAATGATATTATCAAGATAGTTATTGTGATAATACCGAATCTTAATTGAGACAGGCAGGCTCGGATGTCACCAAAGTGGACGACAAGTGTCACAATTTGAATAGTATAAAACTTGCTCGGTTCGCGAAAAGATACCGAAAATAAGGGGGGCGTGCGTTCGCACGCCCCCCTTATTTTCGGGCTTCTTCCATCAATTGGTGACTCCTGAATGTAAGATTCCTGTATAAAAATCGTACTGTGATATAAATTTCCAAGCAGAGTAAGGTAAAATCACAAGTTGGCAGAGTGTTTTCTCTGGAGGTTAATTTCATGATCGAGTTCATCAAGAAACGAAGAAAGATCATCATCCCGGTGGGGATTATCCTGGTAATTGTTGTGTTGTTTTTGGTCTTCCGCCCAGGCGCAGGGGAGCAGGTCGGGTTGTTCCAGATGGCAACCGTTGAGCGTGGCAATTTGACGGCGACGGTCGGGGCTACAGGAACCGTCCGTGCGCGGCAGACGGCCACATTGGTTTGGCAAACGACCGGAACGGTGGACGATGTCAATGTGCAGATTGGTGACCAGGCGCGGGCTGGAGATGTGCTCGCGTCCCTGTCTAAGACATCCTTGCCGCAGAACATCATCCTGGCCGAAGCGGAGTTGGTGTCCGCGCAACAGGCATTGGAAGAGTTGCTTGATTCGGATACCGCCCGCGCGCAAGCCTGGATCGCCCTGCGAGCTGCGGAAGATGCCTATGAAAAGGCTTATGATTATCGCAATTACCTGAACTACCCGATCAGAAAGACGCGGGTGGATCTGGTGAAGCAGGTCACTCCTTATGGCGTGGTGGATGTGCCAAAGACCAAAACCTATAAAGTTGCAGCCACAGAAGAAGAAATCGCCAAGGCAGATGCTGATCTGGCCTTGAAGGAAGCCCAATACGAGGATGCTAAACGCACCTATGAACGCCTGGCAGACGGACCCAACAAGGATGACCTGGCGGGCGCGCAGGCGCGCGTAGATGCAGCCCAGGCCACGCTCAACCTGGCGCATCTGACCGCCCCCTTTGCTGGCACTGTTACCGAGGTCAATCCAATCCCCGGCGACCGGGTTTCTGTCGGGACAATCGCTTTTCGCATAGACGACTTGAGCAGCCTGCTGGTGGATGTGGAGCTTTCGGAAGTCGATATCAACAGTGTGGCGGTTGGGCAGGCCGTGACTTTGTCATTTGATGCTATCTTGGGCAAGGAGTACCAGGGACAGGTGATCAAAGTTGCACAAGCAGGCACGGTGGTCGGCGGCGTGGTGAACTTTACAGTCACCGTGGAATTGACCGACGCGGATGAAATGGTCAAACCTGGCATGACGGCCGCGGTCAATATTGTGATCAAGGAAATCCTGGATGCGATGCTCGTACCCAACCGCGCTGTCCGCCTGGTGGATGGTGACCGCGTTGTTTTCGTGATGGGTGAAGAGGGAAAACCGGAAAAAGTAGAAATTCGCCTGGGATCTTCTTCCGATACCATGAGCGTGGTGGTCGGCGGTGATTTGCAGGAGGGCGACCAGATTATCTTGAATCCAACAGCCGACCTGACGGGTAGTGGACCGCCCTTTGCGCAGTAATTCTCTTGTGAGAGTCGAAGTGAATTCTTTATGAAGTCTAGCAAACATTATGGATAATGTAATCGAAGTACGCGATATCACGAAAGTATATAAAATGGGCGAGGTTGAGGTCCATGCCTTACGTGGTGTTTCTTTTAACATCGAACGGGGTGAGGTAGTTGCCATCATGGGGCCGTCGGGATCGGGCAAATCGACCTTGATGAATATGATCGGCTGCCTGGACCGGCCCAGCGGAGGGGACTACTACCTGGATGGTGAACTGGTTTCCAGTCTGACGGATGACCAGTTGGCTGTGATCCGCAATAAGAAAGTGGGCTTTGTTTTCCAGAGCTTCAACTTGCTTTCGCGCGTCTCGTCGCTGGCGAATGTGGAGCTACCTCTGCGTTATGCTGGTATAACCAACGGGAGGCGCGACCTCGCCAGGGCGGCTTTGGAGTCGGTTGGCCTGGGCGACCGGGTCACCCATCGCCCAACAGAACTTTCTGGCGGCCAGCAGCAGCGTGTAGCGGTCGCACGTGCGATTGTCAACAATCCCTCCATCATCATGGCGGACGAGCCGACCGGCAACCTGGATTCCAAGGTCGGCCAGGAAATCATGGACTTGCTGCTTTCGCTCAACAAAGAGCGCGGTACCACGCTTATCATCGTGACACACGATGCCAACGTTGCGGCGCAAACCGGACGCGTAATCCGGCTAATCGATGGTTACCTGGATGAAGGATCAAATGGGAGCAAGCCCAAACCAAAACCTGCGCCAGCCAAGCGGAAGCGGGCCAAGGCGCTGAAAGAGACGGGGGAGGGGAGTGAGTCATGAACCTGGCCCAGACCATATTCGAAGCATTGGAAAGCCTGAACGGCAACAAGATGCGCTCCGGGCTGACCGTTCTGGGGATCGTCATCGGGGTGGCGGCGGTGATCGCCATGCTGTCCGTTGGACGCGGCGCAGAAGCCTCCATCACCGGCTCGATCAGCGGTATCGGCACCAACCTGTTGTTCATTTTCCGTGGTGATTTCAGCGACTCTGTCCGTAACC
Source organism: Anaerolineales bacterium (assembly GCA_016928525.1). The sequence continues at coordinate 23,052 of JAFGKO010000068.1, forward strand.
CCAAGCCGCTGACAACCGGCGATGCCCAGGCGATTGGCGACCCTTTCCAAGCGCCCTCGGTGGCGGCGGTTGCGCCTGCCCTACAAGGTAGCGGTGAAGTGTCATTTGGTGGGGAGCTCGCCACAACCCAAATTGTCGGAGCTACACCTGAATATTTTACCGTCACGAACTACCTTCTGACGGAGGGTGACTATATTACGGAAGAACATATCCTGGGACGCGCTTCAGTGGTGCTGGTCGGGCCGGATGTGGCCGATAAGCTCTTTGGACACCGTGACGGGATTACCGGGGAAACTGTGCGCATCGAAGGACAGCCTTTTCGAGTGATAGGTGTGCTCGAGTCGAAAGGCGGCGGGGCTTTTGGAAGCCAGGATAATTTGGTGTTCGTGCCATTTAGCACAGCGCAAACTCGTTTGATCCGCCGTAGCACGTCCGACCGCGTGGACATCATTCTGGTACAGACGGTGGACGCCGAATCTGTGAATACCGCCATCGAGGAGATTTCGCAGATCCTGCGCACGCGCCACCGTACGCCCGTTGGCGAGGACGATTTCACCATATTCTCCCAGCGCGATTTACTGACCACCTTCGAGTCGATCACGGGCATATTGACCATCTTCCTGGGCGGCATTGCGGCGATTTCCCTGCTGGTGGGCGGGATTGGTATTATGAATATCATGTTGGTCTCGGTCACCGAACGTACACGGGAAATTGGTCTGCGCAAGGCGCTGGGCGCGCGCAAACGCGACATCCTGATCCAGTTCTTGACCGAGTCTTCCCTGCTCAGCCTGATCGGCGGGATCATCGGTATTCTATTCGGTTGGTTCATCGCTTATATTGTCGGTCAAATTGCTGCTGCCACCAACACCGATTTCACGCCCATTGTCGGTGGGGATGCAATCTTGCTGGCCACGCTCTTCTCGGCAGCGGTTGGTCTGTTCTTCGGCATCTATCCCGCCAGTCGTGCGGCTAATCTGGAGCCAGTGGAAGCGCTGAGATATGAATAGGTGGACTGCTCAGGCTGAAGCCTTCGGTGAGTTATGAAAATTGCTGTCGGCGCAGACGAACGCTTGCATGTAGTAGATGTGACTCTGGACTATCTCAAGGAGCAGGGACACGAGATCACCTGGTATGGACCGGAAACGGGGGCGACCCGCCCATGGCCGGATGTGGTTAAGCGCATCGCGCTGGACGTTCAATCTGCTGAGGCCGACGAGGGGATCCTGTTCTGCTGGACAGGCACCGGCGTCAGCATGGCCGCCAACAAATTCAGGGGTATCCGTGCTGCCCTGTGCGACGATGCTGAAACCGCGCGCGGCGCGCGTCTGTGGAATAACGCCAACGTGCTTTGCCTTTCGATGCGGCGGACATCCGAAGTCATCCTCAAAGAGATCCTGGACATGTGGTTCAGCACTTCGTATGAATCCAATGAAACTGATGATGCCTGCTTACGGCTGGTCGATGAGCTGGAGAATCCCTCCTGAAGAGGGTGTTTTACAGATTTTTTATCGGTTAGAATCAAAACATGTCAGCATACAACGTTCTAATTGCCGATGGCCTGGAGGAGACCGGACAGGCCATTTTGCGTTCCTCGGCGCACGTTGATGATTGCAGGGACATTTCTCCTGACGAATTGATAAAGATAATCGCAGGTTACGAGGCTTTGATCGTGCGCAGCCGCACGAAGGTCACAGCGCAGGTGTTCGATGTCGCCGGGCGACTTAAGGTCGTTGGGCGGGCAGGCGTTGGCGTGGATAACATCGACCTGGAGGCTGCCAGGTCCCACAGCGTGACAGTGGTGAATGCGCCCGCGTCTACTTCGCTGGCGGTTGCGGAACTGACCCTTGGCCTGCTGCTATCGCTGGCGCGTGAAATCCCACGTGCAGATTCGGGCATGAAGCAGGGGAAGTGGCTCAAGAAGGAGCTGGGGGGCAATGAACTTTCTGGTAAGACGCTCGGCATCCTCGGTGTGGGACGCATTGGCGTGGAAGTGGGAAAACGTGCGGTGGCCTTTGGTATGACAGTGCTAGGCTATGATGTGCGTAATTTTGCCAAAGAGATTACACGTCGCGGGGTGCTGCCTGTGGAGCTAGAGGATTTATATGCCCGCGCAGATTACATCTCACTGCACGTACCACTTACAGACGAGACTCGTTTGATGGTGGATGAGCAGGCTTTTGGGCGGATGAAGCGTGGAGTCCGCATTGTGTGTACGGCGCGCGGCGGTATCATCGATGAGTCTGCATTGCTGGCGGCGCTGGGATCCGGTCAGGTGTCTGGCGCGGCGTTGGACGTTTTTGCCAGCGAACCGCCCGGCGCGACGGGCCTGGTCGGGCATCCGAAAGTCATCGCCACTCCGCATATCGGCGCGCAGACGGCGGAAGCGCAATCACGCGCGGCGGAAGATATTGCAAATGAAGTGCTGGCGGCTTTGAACGGCGAGCCGCTGCGCTGGAAGGTTGTTTAATATTTACTCGTTTGGTCAGCAGTTCAACTGCTGACCAAACGATAATAAAGGAGAAATATGTCTGAAAAACTGCAACAACTCAAAACCCTCCTGGCCGAAGTAGCGGACCTGAACAACGCGCAGGCTCTTTTAGGCTGGGACCAGCAGACCTACATGCCGCAGGGCGGCAGCGAAGCGCGTGGTAACCAGCTTGCCACGCTTGGCAAGATCTCGCACCAGAAATTCACCTCGGATGAGATCGGTGCGCTGCTGGGTGACCTGGAAAAGGAATACGAAGACGCTGACCTCGACTCAGATGATTTGCGCTTGCTCAAGGTGACGCGCCACAACTATGACAAGGCCACGCGTGTGCCGTCGGAGTTTGTAGCCGAGTTTGCCGTGGTGACCAGCAAGGCTTTCGAAGCCTGGGTGGAAGCGCGCAAAAAGTCGGACTTCTCCATCTTCCGGCCGCATCTGGAAAAAGTGGTGGAATTGAACCAGCGTTATGTCTCGTTCTTCCCGCCTGCCGACCATCCCTATGACGTGCTGCTCGACCAGTTCGAGCGCGGCATGAAGACCGCCGACGTCAAGGAAATTTTCGATACCTTGCGTCCGCAGCAGGTGGAACTGCTCAAGGCAATTGCCGAAAAGCCGCAGGTAGATGATTCCTTCCTGCATGTGGAATATGACGAAAAAAAGATGATGGATTTCAGCGAAGTGATTGCAACCAAGTTCGGCTACGATTGGGAACGCGGACGCCAGGATAAATCGGCGCACCCCTTTACCACCAATTTCAGCATCAACGATGTGCGCATCACCACCCGCTTCGAATCCGATAATCCGACCATCTTGCTCTTCAGCACTATGCACGAGACCGGACATGCGCTTTACGAACTGGGCAGCAAGCAGGATTATGAACGCACCCCGCTGGCAGGCGGCGCTTCTTTGGCTGTGCACGAATCCCAATCTCGCATGTGGGAGAACCTGGTCGGGCGTTCGTTGCCATTCTGGGAGCATTTCTATCCCGAGTTCCAGAAACTCTTCCCGGCGCAGGTTGGAAATGTCGATTTGGGCACCTTCTACAAAGGTATCAACAAGGTCGAGTCCTCGCTCATCCGGGTCAACGCCGATGAGGCGACCTACAACATGCACATCATGCTGCGGCTCGAACTCGAGATTGGCATGATCGAAGGGAATGTCGAGGTCAAAGACCTGCCCGAAATCTGGAATGCCAAAATGGACGAGTATCTTGGTATCCTCCCGCCTGACGATGCCAAAGGCGTCTTGCAGGATATTCACTGGTCCGGTGGCACGCTGGGTTATTTCTCCACCTATGCGCTTGGGAATTTGATCTCCGCCCAGCTATGGGAGAAAATTACTGCTGATATCCCCGATCTGGCCGACCAGTTCCGCCAGGGTAAATTCGAGGCCCTGCTGACCTGGTTGCGCGAGAAGATTCATGTACACGGCAACAAATATGAGCCGCAGGAACTCGTCCAGCGTGTGACCGGTTCGAAGATCGCCTCGGCTCCGTATATCCGCTATCTGAAACACAAGTTCAGCGACATTTACGGATTGTAAAAAAAACAGAGTTCGGGATAGGCGGTGACCATGTTTTTGGGACACGGATCTCACGGAGCGAACGGAAAAATTCCGTGAGAATATGGAATATTCGTGAGGTCCGCGTAATCTGTGTCCCGAATTGACTTATCTCGAATTGAGGTTAATTACTGAGTTCCAGGGTCTCGGACCTGATGGAACAGGCAACGGGTTTCAAATTTGTAAGGCAAAATTGGAGACGTCCCGTTTATACGTCCAGTATCGTATAATGGGGCGTCTCTCATTCTATGAACAGAATCAAACTCCCTCACCTTGTCCTGCTCGCATCTCTGCTTGGACTTTTGTCTGGCTGCGTGCTTCCCGGCGTGGATCTAGTCCCTACGCCTTTTCCTCCCGAATACTTCCCGACGGTGGTGGTGCAGACTGCGCAAGCTGCCATGGCGACCAATTTGGCCGGCACGCCCAGCGCAACCCCCACGCAGACTCTCCCGCCGACGGAGACGCCCACGCCGACAGATACGCCTACCCCCATCCCAACGGATACCCTGACACCCTCGCCTTCGGCTCCCAGCGCGCAGATACGCATCCTTTCCCCGGGACCGATGTCGAAAGTCACTTCGCCGATGACCCTGCGGATACAGATCGTATCTGGCGGGAGTGAGTTGGTGCAGGTCGACTTGCAGGGCGAGGACGGCCGCTTACTATCCCGCAACCTGGAGCGCGTTCCAAGCTGGCCGGGTGGATATTATTTCCCGTTGAAAGTTCCATTCGAGGTCCGCGCCGCAGCGGAAGTGGGACGCATTACCATCAGCACCAAGGATGGTTTTGGGCGCATCCAGTCTCAGTTGGGGATGCGTGTGCTGCTGCTGTCGGTTGGCAGCGCTGAAATCAATCCCGAGGGCGATCCGTCTGAGCGCGCCGTGTTCTACGAGCCGCCCAGGGAGGATGCCATCGCTCAGGATGGTGTCCTGACCGTAGAAGGGCGCTTCCTACCGTTCAACGATCAGCCGGTTGTTTTGGAATTGCTCGCCCCTGGGGGCAAACCGGTTGGTTTGCGCGTGCTCGATTTCATCGGGACGGACGAGCAGCTTTTCTCGACCACCATCCCATACAAAGTGACAGAACCAATCCAGGCGTTGTTGATGCTGCGCCAGGATGATGATCGCCTGGATGGTCAGATTTACGTATACAGTCAGGAAATCCTGCTCAATCCCTGAGATTAGAAGCGTGCATACGATGTTAGAAGACTTTCCGAAAAAAGGGGTGCGAGCGGCTTCGCCGCTCGCACCCCTTTTTTCGGTCTACTTTTCTAACAGAATTTGGGCACAGCAAATACAGGCTTGTCAAAAGCATTTGCGACAGGTATAATGCCTTTTGCTTTCCCGCGGGGTGTGGCTCAGCCCGGCTAGAGCGCACGGTTCGGGTCCGTGAGGTCCCCGGTTCAAA
>JAFGKO010000069.1 GCA_016928525.1 Anaerolineales bacterium
ACTTTTTAACCGCCATATCTGGGTAGAGTTTGCAGAAATAAGCGGAAAAGCTGCATATTTGGTGCGTAAGGTGCGTAACATCACTTATAATAAGTATTCTTATTAAACTCGATTATAAGATTAAATCATTGGGAGAATGATGAACAATTATTGGAGAAATAAAAAAATCTTTGTCACTGGTTCAGGGGGGTTCATAGGAAGTCACCTGGTGGAACGGCTTGTTGCGGAGGGCGCCTCTGTGCGCGCATTCGTCCGTTACAACTCGCGTGGTGACCCCGGCCTGCTGCGTACGGTCAAGCCAGAGATTCTCTCCCAACTGGAAATATTAGGCGGCGATCTACGCGATGCAAGCGCTGTGCATAATGCAGTCAAGGGTTGCCAGCTTGTTTTTCATCTCGGCGCGCTGATCTCGATCCCTTACTCCTACCATCATCCGGTCGAAGTCGCCGAGACCAACCTGCTTGGCACACTGAACGTCCTGATGGCCTGCCGCAACCTAGGCGTGGAGAAACTGGTGCACACATCCACAAGCGAAGTGTACGGGACAGCGAGGTATGTCCCCATGGACGAGTCTCACTTACTCCAGGGGCAGTCGCCGTACTCTGCAAGTAAAATCGGCGCCGATAAACTGGCCGAAAGCTTCTACTGCGCGTATGGACTACCAGTGGTCACAATCCGTCCATTCAACACCTATGGCCCCCGACAGTCGGCCCGGGCAGTCATTCCGACTATAATTACGCAAGCCCTGGTACGGCAAACGATCCACCTGGGCAACCTGGATACCAGTCGCGACCTTACCTATGTGGACGATACTGTGAATGGATTTATTTGCGCTGCAGTTGTTGATGGAAATGAAGGAAAAACCTTTAACCTGGGTACCAACCAGGAAATCAAAATTGGCGATCTGGCCCAGAAAATCATCCAAAAGGTTGGCAGGCAAGTAAAAGTGATGGTTGACCCGGCCCGGCTACGCCCGGAAGGCTCCGAAGTTCTCCAACTGCTATCAGATAATACACTGGCGCGTGAAAAACTGGGCTGGCACCCGGCAGTCGATCTGGATCAAGGCCTTGAAAGAACCATCGATTGGATTCAGAATCACCTGGAATACTATCGTATCGGACAATATGAATTCTAATCATGGATGGGAAGGTTACATGAAAGCCATAATTTTGGCAGGCGGCAAAGGTACTCGTCTTGCGCCTTACACAAATGTCTTGCCTAAACCGTTGATGCCGATAGGCAATATGCCTATCCTGGAAGTGATCCTGCGTCAAATCAAGAACGCTGGAATTCAAAAAGTGGTATTGACAGTCGGGCACCTGTCTGAGTTGTTGCGCGCATTTTTTCAGGATGGTCACCAGTGGGGATTGGAAATCGAATACAGTTACGAATCACATCCCTTGGGAACCGCAGGACCAATTGCCCTTGTCGAGAATCTGAGTGACACCTTTCTGGTGACCAATGGGGATGTGCTAACTACCCTGCAATTCAGCGACTTGATCAATTTTCATAGAGAGCAAAAGGCTATTGCCACCATTGCAGTTCATCATCGCAAAGTGAAAATTGACCTTGGGGTCATCCAATGGAATGGTTCTGCCCGCATCACAGGCTATATCGAGAAGCCGGAATATGATTACCATGTCAGCATGGGGGTTTATGTTTTTGAGCCGCAGGTGATATCGTATATCCCTCGTGGAGAATACCTTGACTTTCCTGAACTGGTAAAGAAACTGATTGGCGCTGGGGAAAAAGTGGTTGGCTATTCATACACTGGCTACTGGCAGGATCTAGGCCGGCCCGATGATTATGAAATTGCCGTGCAAGATTTCGAGAAAATGCGCTCGAACTTCCTGCCTGAACAAAAGAATGAGTGAATTCCATGAAATGGCGTATTCCTCTCGCAGATATTGATTTTGGTCCTAAAGAAAGTGAGGCTGTGGCTGAGGTGATCCACAGCAAGTGGTTAACAATGGGAGCCGTTACCCAGGAATTCGAACAGGCCTTTTCAGAATATATGGGCTCTCATTACGCCATCGCCGTTGCCAACGGAACGGCAGCCCTGCACCTGGCTTGCCTGGCATTGAATCTCAGCCCAGGAGATGAAGTCATTGTTCCATCACTCACCTTTGTGGCTACAGCCAATGCCATACGCTACACGGGCGCAACCCCAGTTTTTGCAGATATTACAGGCGAAAGCGATTTCAATATCTCATACCAATCGATTCAAAGATTGATTACAAAAAAAACACGAGCAATCATCGTCGTTCATTATGGTGGTTATGCCTGTCACATGCCGGAAATTATGGCGTTGGCGCGCGAACACAACCTGAGAGTGATCGAAGATGCTGCCCATGCGATAGGTTCTGAACTGGAGGGACGCAAACTTGGAACATGGGGCAAACTAGGATGCTTCAGTTTTTTCTCGAATAAAAATATGACCACTGGTGAGGGCGGGATGATCGTCACGGACGATGAATCGATTTCACAACGACTTCACCGGCTTCGCTCCCATGGCATGACCACGATGACCTGGGATCGCCATAAAGGGCATGCCTGGAGCTACGATGTGGTCGATTTGGGTTATAACTACCGTATCGATGAAATTCGGGCAGCGCTTGGGGTAGTACAATTGCGTAAATTAGAGAAAAATAACGCCCGCCGTAGACAATTGACACAGCTATATCACGAAACGTTGCAGGAAATGGTTCCACAGATTACATTGCCTTTTGGCGCACGCCCCGGAATTTCAGCAGCGCACCTTATGCCTGTTCTATTACCACATTCGGCAAACCGAGTTGCTTTTATGGAACAGCTGAAAGCGCAAGGAATTCAAACCAGCATCCACTACCCGCCAATCCACCTGTTCTCGGCCTATCAAGATTCTCAAAAAGGCGCTAAATCGCTATCAATCACTGAAGATATAGCCGCCCGTGAGGTGACACTACCTTTATATCCGACTATGTCAGATGACGATATCGCAACAATTACCCACGCTGTATGCGAGGCGCTTCAAGGCAGTATTTGTTCTTGAGTTTTCAATAAATCAGGGGGTGGGGTGTTGTGGGCGGGCATAGCCTGTCCACAACACCCCACTTCCCCCCTCTTTTTGGGAAGATATCGTGACAGCTTATCTTCATTAGTATCGAAAATAACAGGTAAACCGATATGGATATTATTTACTACTTCAATCTTTTCAAGCGGTGGTTCTGGTTACTGGCCTTGGGGTTGTTCATTGGTCTGATCGGTGGATACCTTATTAGTTACTTTCAGGAGCCGGTATATAAAGCCAGCACAAAATTAATGATCTCTCGCCAGATCCAAAACGAAAATCCCGATTTTGCTGGATTGAACAGTCAGCAATTGGTACAAACCTATGTTGAGATCTTGAAGACAAGACCCCTGTTGAATGCAACATCCGAAAGGGTTAGCGTTGAGATCGATTCGGAGCAAATTTCAGTTCAACAGCTACTCGATACACAAATTATACAAATTCAGGTTGAAGACCGCAACCCCGAAAAGGCCTCCCAATTTGCGAATACAATGGTTCTGATCCTGATTGATCAAAATGAAGATATGCAGGCTGGGCAATATGCGGCTACGGAGAACCGCCTGATCGAGCAGGTCGAACAGGTTAAAATGCAGATTGATGCATTGCAATTAGAGTATGATCAAGCTTCTAATATGGGGTATCAGAATCAACTGGCTCTGGTGGATGAACAGATAAATACCATTCAAACTGAACTCTCAACCTTGCAAATCGAAATTGAGAGATTAAACCCCGGATACAGGGAAACAGACCGGATATTGCTGGCTGAAAAACAAATCCGGGTTGCGCAACTTCAATCCATGTTCGAGACTTATGAGCGAATTCGGGCCAATTTACTCATTCTTAGAAGGCCATTGGAAACCAGTGAATCACGAGAGGATCCGCGTTTACAGCAATTGCAATCCACTATCAATTTGTATCAAGAGCTATATCTCACTTTGGTTGAAGAACTGGAAAAAGTACGACTGGCGCGTTTACAACAAACTCCAAACGTCATTCAGATTGAAGAAGCCACAACCCCCCAAAAACCTGTGCGCCCTATTCCCATTTTATATACTGCAGTGAGCGGCATGGTTGGGTTGATGATGGCAGTCATATTTGTGTTCTTATTTGAAGACTGGCAGAAGAACCAAGCGCGCTGGGAAAAGGTATTGCTAACTGAATCTGAAAATTTTCCTGAAACTATGAAGATTCCCTCGGAACTCCCAATAGCTGACCTCAAACTGGGTAAACGCCCAACCGATGCATTAGCCGGGGTCGGCATCAAAAAAGTTGGCCAGTTCATGGGCAAAATTTCTGAAGGCGAAGAGGCTGTATTAGCGATTTCTGGCTTTGGTCAGAAATCACTGGTTGACGCCAAGAAGAAGCTTCGCGCACTGGGATATGAACTCCCCGAATCAGAAAAAACCGCCTAGAAGTTTGTAGGAGAGAAAATCATCTGCCTCAATTGCTGGCCTGGATTGCCACACCTGCCCTGGCGGGCGGTGCCAGGGAGTCCGGGCTAAAACAAGGCAAAAACTTGCTGGAAATTGCCGGATTTGGCAGTCCGGCAAAGCATAAAGGTGACTTTTCGGGATTCTCCGACAGGCTGCAAGGATTGCACAATTATCAAAATCAAGTATGGTTGTTTTGCTTCAATAAAACAGCCCCTTCCCAGGTCTGGGAAGGGGCTGTAAATATCTACACTGGCCTTATATCACGACCAGTGCGAAGGTACCTGTGTTACTTGTCGTGGCTTTCACGTAGCCATTTTTAAGGCTCACACTCTCTTCTACCCATTGGCTGCCATCCCACTGCAGGATACTGAAGCTCTCGCCTTTCATCCCGCTCGGGATCTTGAATGCCATTGTCGTGCTTGCGACATTTGCCAAAGGCTCAACCAAACAACCGCCCTGCCTCAAAGCCAAATTCAGACAGAAATTGGGGTTACATCCAGTTGTTGTGGAATCAAAATACCTCAGGACGGTCTATAAGCCGCATTCTGTCCAGCAACAGGGCAAACCCTGCGCCTGGGCGATCATCTCTCTGGGCGGCATGTCGCCACACCGCTCGATGCGGCCTACCCGGGACTGGCGCCCTCCCGCTGGAGGGTGCACATATGGAGGCGAGCAGCCTCCCGCCGTCCGCAGACGACTTCGTCCCTGCTTGGCCTTGCTCCCGGCGGGGGTTACCTGGCCACGCGCATTACTGCGCGCGCCGGTGGTCTTTTACACCACCTTTTCACCATCACCCACCCCCACCCTGCGCCCTCCCCCAAATCCTTCGGATTTGGGGGAGGGCCGGGGGAGGGGGCTGTCTGTTTCTGTGGCCCTTTCCGGCAGGTTCACGCCTCTCGGCGGTTTCCCCGCCCCGGGTGCTATCCGACGCCGTGCTTTTTGGAGTGCGGACTTTCCTCGACCCCGACAACGCAGGGCCGCGATCGCCCGACCGACCTGAGGTACTTTCATAATACCCGTATCACGCTCCGGCGTCAATTGCCAGGACATAAAGCAAAATGAAAGGGTTTTAGAATGCAAATTTTAAGAAAAGACAGTAAAATATACAAGCTATATTTGTTTGTTGAAGGAGAGCGCGTGAGCAAGTGGCCCGGAAAATATATCATTGGCCTGACAGGCAACATTGCAACCGGTAAGAGCGTTGTCCGCCGTATGCTGGAGCATCTTGGCGCCTATACAATCGACGCCGATGCATTGGCGCACCGCGCCATTGCAAAAGATGCGCCAGGCTACAAACCAGTGCTCGAGACATTCGGTAAATGGATTTTGGGCTCAGATGGACAAATCAAGCGTTCCAAGTTGGGCGGGCTGGTATTTCGCGACCCGGAAGCTTTAGAAAAACTGGAAAATATCGTTCATCCACTCGTCGAGCAGGCCATAGAAATTTTAGTACAGCGAGCAAGCCAGAGGGTGGTTGTGATCGAAGCGATTAAGCTCATCGAGAGCCCACTGCGCGCAGCATGTGACAGCATCTGGGTCACGTATGCGCCTGAAGAGATCCAGATCGAGCGTTTAATGCGTAAGCGCAATTTCAGTCATGATGAGGCAGTGGAGCGCATCCACTCACAGGGAGCCCAAAGCGAAAAGATAGAGCGCGCTAATACAGTGATCCGTAATACCAGCTCCTATGATGAACTGTGGAAGCAGGTCACAAGCGCCTGGAAACAGGTTTCTCCAACCAGCGACACGATGCCGGTCATCATGAAAAAGGCCAAAGCCGGTGATTTCTCAGTGCAACGCGGGCGACCACGCGATTCGGATGCAATCGCTGACATTATCAACCGCCTGAGCCAGAGCAAACAAAAAATGTCTAAATTAGATGTGATGGAAGCTTTTGGCGAGAAGGCCTTTCTGCTGCTACAATTGGATGGCCAAGTTGTAGGCCTGGCTGGTTGGCAAGTGGAAAACCTGGTAGCTCGCACGACCGACCTTTACATTGAACCGGAACACATGAGTGACAAGGCGCTCGAAACACTGGTTACGGAAGTGGAACGTGCTTCGAAAGATCTACAATGCGAAGCTTCCCTGATCTTCCCACTGCCGGATTTGGCCAGCTATGAAGATTCCTGGAAAAAATTAGGCTATGAGCCTAGGACACCCGAAAAGCTGGGTGTACAGGCCTGGCAAGATGCCGCGCTTGAATCAACACCACCGGGCACAGAGCTAATGTTCAAACAATTGCGCGTCGACCGCGTACTACGGCCGATTTAGTCCACACCGCCGAGAGCGCGAAAACTGCGCAGATGTTGCTTTTCTGCGTTCTCCCTGGCCCGACGGCCACCGTTCACCCTGCAATCCTGCGGGGTCGTGCCGCCAGTCCCGGCCTGAGCCAGGACGAAGGCACGCCGGTGCGAGATGGCAAGACGGGCGGCGCTTTTTTCGGTATAACTTGTGACTGATTTCCTCAACGACCTGTTATTTATATTCCAACGTGTCAACTGGTTGAGTGTCGTAGACATTCTACTGGTTACACTGATTTTCTTTATCTTGCTCTATACCCTGCGAGATACGCAGGCATTGGTGCTGTTACGTGGTGTGCTATTCCTGGTCGTTTTATTGGCCTTACTCACCAGTTTAGTAGAGTTGCCCGCTTTTTCGTGGCTTATTCAAAGCACTTTGCCCGCCCTGCTGCTGGCAATCCCGGTCATTTTTGCGCCCGAAATCCGCCGGGGGTTGGAACGCCTGGGGCGAGCTGGCACCATTCTGTCTCCTGGCGGCAAGGCAACTTATCAGGAAACGATTGACACAATCAACGCCGTTGTCAGCGCTGCGGCACGACTCTCTGCTCGCCAGCATGGAGCGCTGATCATCATGCAGAGATTAGACAATCTGGATGAGTACAACGAAACTGGCGTGCGCATGAACTCCAAAGTTTCACCGGAAATACTGTTGCAAATCTTCTACCCCAATACCCCGCTGCACGATGGCGCCGCAATTATTGGCAATAACCGTTTATTGGCTGCATCCTGTGTCATGCCACTTTCAGCCAGTGGTATTCTTACGCGCTCGCCGGAACGTCAGATGGGGTTACGGCATCGTGCCGCAATGGGTATTTCCGAAGTCAGCGATGCAGTAGCTGTGGTCGTCTCTGAGGAGACCGGCTCCATTTCCATTGCCCATTCCGGGCGTATGATCCGCCGTCTTGACCCCGAACGGCTCGAAAATATCCTTACAGCCTTCTTCCGCCCGAATGGTGGGGCAGAGCAAATTAAATGGTATCAACAGTTGTTCCCTTATTTGTTCCGGCGCAGGGATGAGGACCGATGATCCGCTGGCTGGGCATAAACTTGCGTACTTTCCTGTGGGCGTTTGCAATGTCCCTGGCCGTCTGGGTTGCCGCCGTCACGGCAGCTGACCCCGATGAAGTGCGTCTATTCCCCGAGCCCATTCCCGTGGAAACCATCGGCCAGGACCCCGGTCTCGTTATTACAAGTGACGTTCCCAAACAAATTGAACTGACCCTACGCGCCCCTCGCTCGGCATGGGATAGACTGCTCAACGAAAGAAGTGAGATACGGGCCATCCTGGATCTTTCCGGACTCAGCGCTGGGGATCATACGCTCGACATCCAAATTCAAATCCCTACTCGCCCGATACGCATCGTTTCTGCGACACCTCAAACTGCCACCATTACCTTAGAGCCGCTTGCCACCCGAACGTTTCCCGTTGACCTGTCCATTTCAGGGGTGCCTGCAATTGGCTACCAGGCCGGGGATCCAAGCCTGGAACCGGGCGAAGTCGTGGTATCCGGTCCGCAATCGCAGGTTGAACGTGTTGTGCGAATACGCGCACCCATCAACCTGGCAGGCATCCGCGAAAGCGTCGATCAGTCCGTTTCAGTGCAAGCCTTAGATGAGAACAACCAGATTGTCGCAGACCTGGGGCTGAACCCCGCCCAGGTGCTCGTCAAACTACCTGTCAGCCAGCAAGGCGGCTACCGTGACCTGGCGGTTAAGGTCCTTGTCAGCGGGCAGGTTGCCAGCGGTTACCGCCTGGCAAACATCTCGGTCTTCCCACCGGTCGTGACGGTATACTCTACCGATCCAACGTTGGTCAACTCTTTGCCCGGTGTTCTCGAAACACAGGCGCTCGATCTGGAAAATGCCGACGATGAACTCACGACCAGGCTGGCGATCAACTTACCCGAAGGCGTCTCTCTGGTCGGCGATCAAACCGTATTGGTGCGCGTAAATATCTCCCCCATTCAAAGCAGTCTGACGCTTTCGAATAAAACCATCGAAATTGTAGGTTTGCCGGAAGACTGGTTTGTGCAAGTTGCCCCTGATAACATCGATGTTATCCTCTCAGGGCCATTGCCCCTGTTGGATACACTCTCATCACAGGAAGTCCGCGTCGTTATCAATGTGACTGACTTGGAGGAAGGCACACACCAATTAACCCCTCAGGTGGATGTTCTGGTATCCGATATTATTGTCGAATCGATTTTGCCCGGAACTGTGGAAGTGGTAATAAGCAGTGTTCCCTTCCAGACGCCCGTCCCCACCTCGGCTCCATAGTGTCCAAAGTTGTAAGGATCTCATGCCTAAACCCGTTATCGCCTTAGTTGGAAGACCCAACGTTGGGAAAAGCACCCTGTTCAACCGCCTGGTAGGGGAGCGTCTTGCAATTGTGGATGACACGCCAGGCACCACGCGTGACCGTTTGCTATCCGAATCGGAGTGGAATGGCATCGAATTCCACGTAATCGATACGGGTGGAATCGACCCGACGCATGGGGGAAAATCTCCGCTTTCAGTCGGCTCTGCCGATTTCATCCAGCAGATCAAGGAACAGGCGCTGATCGCAATCGAGGATGCGGACGCAATCCTGTTCCTGACGGATGGCGAAGCAGGCGTTACCGCGCCCGATCGCGAAGTGGCTGATATATTACGCCGTTACCAGAAGAAATTACCGGACGGTAAGTTCTGGCCGCCGATCTTTCTCGTCGTGAACAAGTGCGAAAGCGAGGCGCGCCGTCAGAGTGTTGGCGATTTCTATGAGCTGGGATTAGGAGAGCCGTACGCAGTCTCAGCCGTGCATGGGACAGGTACGGGGGATCTGCTGGATGCGCTGGTCGAGTCGTTTCCACCTCAGCAGGATGAGGCAGAGGATGAAGCGGTCAAGATCGCCATCGTCGGCAAACCCAATGCAGGCAAGTCCAGTCTGCTTAACAAACTGGTCGGTAGGGAACGGGCTATCGTCAGCCCCATCCCCGGAACCACTCGCGACGCAGTCGATACGAACATCCAATATGAAGGCATCGATATCATGTTGATCGATACAGCCGGAATCCGGCGGCGCGGCAAGATCGAGCCCGGCGTGGAGAAATACAGCGTGCTGCGCTCGTTCAAGGCCATCGAGCGCGCCGATGTGGCCCTGCTGATGATCGATGCGACAACGGGAATCACTTCACAGGATGCGCACATTGCCGGGTTCATCCTGGATGCGTGGAAGTCATGTGTGGTGCTGGTGAATAAATGGGATGCGGTGGAGAAAGACAACTACACAATGGATGAGTTCTCCAAGCGTATCCGGCAGGACCTGAATTTTATGGATTACGTTCCTCTCCAGTTCATCTCTGCCCTGACTGGCCAGCGTGTGGACAAAGTGTTGCCGCTGGCTTTGCAAGTGCAGGAGGAGCGGCTGGCGCGCCTGACCACTTCGAAGATCAACCAGGTGATCCACAGCGCGCAGGATGCACATCCAGCCCCATCATTCAAAGGGCGGCAGTTGAAAATGTACTATGGCACGCAAGTGCGCTCCGATCCGCCAACGTTCATGATCTACGTCAACGACCCGAAACTGGCGCATTTTTCATACCGGCGTTATCTGGAGAACCAGTTGCGGGCGGAGTACGGTTTCCTAGGAACGCCTATCCGGATCGTGATGAAGGGGAAAAAGGATAAGTAGCCCAATAGCACAGGTACATATCGTAAGAGACCTCCGAAGTCTTGGAGACTTCGGAGGTCTGTGTTTATTTTATGGTTGCCAGGAAGGTGCCAGCCACCACCAGTCCAGGGGCAGGCCGGGGGCCTGGAGCATATTCGTCTCCAACGTGGACAGGTTCACGGCATAGATGTGCCGTCCCGTGGCATCATCGTCCTGGACTAGCAAGTAGCCTCCATCCGGCGAGAAAGTGATCGTTGTAATGTTCCCAGATACACTGCGATAAACCTGCTGCAAGTTGCGACCATCACGCCCAATCATGTAGACATCCTGTCCATTTGTAGGCTCCGAAGCCATGTGCATGAAAGCAATCCGCATACCATCCGGTGACCAGAGAATCGGGTAAATGGAACCACCCTGAAAGGTTGCCAGGTCACGGAAAGTACTACCATCCGGGGAAAGAAGCTTAAGTAAAGTTCTTTGATCGGCTGCATCAGAATATGCCAGGAAGGAGCCATCCGGCGAAGGCACCATGTCGGTCTTCGCCCAGGGCGTATCAAAGAGTGATTTGGTAAAGCCATCCCCAACACGCCGCAAATAGACCAGTCCGCCCGCGCCGGGATTGCCAGAACGCAGGATGAGGTTGTCATTGATCCAGCCGCTCAGGATATAAGGAAGACCTTCGGGGGGCAGTTTGTCGCTGGCGGTCATATTGGTCAAATCGCTGCCATCCCGGCGGACAACGTAAACATCCTCGCCACCCAGGCCATCCTGAACGCGGAAGGCCAGCCAGTTGCCATCGGATGACCAAATGGGAGGGTCGATGAAATTGAATTCAGCCAGAGACTGCCAGCTTTGCTCTTCAGGATTGAACAGGAATAGATTCGCTGTATTTCCATCCTGGCTGACAGGATAAGCCAGCGCCGCATATTTCCCGTTCGGCGACCAGACCAGGGGCGTCAGGCTGAAATTCAAACCGATGGGCGGTGTGATCGTCTCCGGTTCAGGACACGAAGTTTGGCCTGTGACACAAGAGCCAGGCAGTCGCACGAGCTTTGTGGTCTCATTGCCGTATTCGTGGTCAAAGATGAAGAAGTAGACTTGCCCCAACAGGTCAGTCTCAGACGAAAGAGAGGGGGCTGGTTCCATTGCAACAAGCGGATTCCCTGATATATCGCTGAAAGAGGGCATCTCGCTGAATTGCAAACCGAACAGGGCGTCACCCATGGGCACATCATAGGCCACCTGATCCACCACGCGTTCCGATTGCACCACATCCCCGCCGCCTTTGCCAAATTCTTGTATCTTCAAAATAACTGCGGTCTCTACGTCCAGCCAGGCGCGGAAAGAAGGCTGCTGGTTTTCGATATAGGTCCATTCCACGGCCAGAGCTTTACGTCCGGCGATGCTTTCCAACGCAACCGGTACGAACGTGCCCTGATTTTGGGCGCGGTCTGCGGAAAAGATCAGTTCAGAAAGCGGCGTGCCGATCTGGCCCCAAATCGGATTGGGATAGGCTACGCCCGGTTCCAAAGGCGGCACGTATTGCGGAGCCTTGGCGAATTCAGGCAAGGGACGGGATTGGCTTTGGCCGTTTTTCAAATCCATTTCCAGGATGGTCATCCCATCGCAGCCCTTGAAGGTCTCGGCTGCCCCATCTATGGGTCCCAGCAAAATGCGGAAGCGGCTGGCCGCTTGATCGAGCCAAACCTGTTCGTGAAAAACCTGCGGTGCTCCCCCGGAACCGGTCGGATCGTACCAGGTAACAGTGCCATCCATCCAGATGGTATTCCATTTGGTGGCGCTTTCCAGCATGGCGGCCTGGATTTCGGCCGAGGTCGAATCCAGTGACAGTGAAACGGGAGCCACCTGCGGGGATGATACAAGCTCGGACGTGACAGTGATACCGGCTGCCGAAGCGGGAGTCACATCGAAGGAAATCTCCAGTGTTCCACAACCTGGCAATAGCATCGTCAGGCCAATCAAAATATACACAATCTTTTTCATTCAATCTCCACAAACAAAGAGTATCATAATCCCGAAATGCGCGTTAACATATGTTTGCGGCAACGGACAAATCAAGGATATAAGCAGCGGGTATCAAATCCGGGTAGCGTTGCAGTGAGGTGCGCAAAAAGTTGCGGGCGCGCGCCAGGCGGCTCTTGATCGTCCCAGTTGGGATATCCAACACGGCAGCCGTTTCCTCGTAAGACAGGCCTTCAACGTCTACAAGCTGAACGACAAGACGGTAGTGTTCAGGCAAGGCCTGCAAACAGACTTGGATGGTATCAAGCAATTCATTTGTTTCGGCACGCGCTTCAGGGGACGGATTCGGATCGGCCAGCCAAGAAGTGGGTTCCATCTCTTCGTCATCTTCATTGTAAATCTGCAAAGGCACATTTTTGGCGCGTGAAATACGCCGCAATTCATCGTAGCAAGCATTGACAACGATGCGGCTCAGCCAACTACGCAGAGAACCACCGCGGAATGCCCGCAGATTGCGAAAGGCGGAAAGGAAAGCCTGTTGTGTGGCATCTGCGGCGGTGTCTTCATCGCCAAGGATGTTCAGCGCAATGCGAAACAGGAAGCCCTGGTATAGCAATACCAGTTGATTGAAGGCTTCCAGGTCGCCGCGTTGGGCAGAGTGGATCAAGGTCTGTTCGTCCATAGCAATATTACCCACTCTATTTATACTTCCCCGCTGTTACAGGCCTGTGGCGGAAATGTCACAGTTTGGTAACATGCCCAATCTGCGTTTCGGCTTTCACTTCCGCAGCAAAAACCACAGAGACACGGAGACACTGAGAAAACTATTAAAAATCTCCGTGACTCTGTGTCTCCGTGGTTAATGGCTAATTTTCGAGGTCCACCTAAAACTGATATTTGGCAGTTGGACTGCCGAACCGCATTACTTCCTCACAGGCAATCGCAGCGTGAATACCGTCCCGCGCGGCTCGTCCTGGCGGCTGCGGACCTGGATCTGGCCGTCATGCAGTTCCACAATGCGCTGTACCAGCGCCAGTCCCAGCCCGCTGCCTTCGATGCCACGCGCGTTGAGGCCGCGATACAACTCCTCGAAAATCTTAGATAATTCATCGGATGGGATGCCCGGCCCTGAATCGGCAACTTCGATGACAATGGCCTTTCCGTCTTCCAGCGCGCGGACTTCGACCGCTTCTTTCCCGGACGTGAACTTGAGCGCATTTTCGACCAGGTTATACACGGCCAGGGCAAGCAGATCGCGGTCCCCGGTCACGGGCGGGAACGGCGAGGGGACTTTGGAGATGAGCAGGTTCACTTCCCGGCCCTGATAGGCAGGTAGGGATTTGGCTGCGTCGACCATCTCCTGCAACAACTCGGGCACATCCACGGGCAAGCGTTCCAGTGGGCGCTCCCCCAGGTCAGATAGCTTGCGCAGGTCAGCCAGCAAACGAATCAGGCGTTCGACAGCCCGCCCAGCGTTCTCGGTGGCACGCTGGCGTTCATCCTCCAACAGCGACTCGCGCACGTTGACCAGCGCTGTCCGCAAGGCAGTCAGGGGATTCTTGATCTCATGGTCCAGGCGACGCAGAAAGCGACGCCGTCCCTCTTCGGCTTTGCGTTGCGCCTCCACGATGGAACGCTGAACCTGCTTCGCCTTGCGCCCCGCGCCAAACGAAAAAGCTGCCAGCAACAAGGAAATGAATGCACCAAAGACGAAGGCTACCATGCCAATATCAATTTTGAAGACCAGCAATGGAACAGGTTGTAAAAATGCCTGTGCAATCACAGAGGCCAACGCGCCCAGCAGCAAAGGCAGCATTACAAGCAGGAGAATGAACAAAGCCTTTTTTGTCATCGCACGAAGTCTATCCTTCCCCACGCACAGCGGCGATAAAGCGATATCCTTCGCCGGGGATGGTTTCGATGTAACGCGGCTGGGTCGGGTCGTCATCCAGGGCACGGCGCAGTTCGGCCATGCGCGTGTCCACCGTACGCGTGCCGGCGGGATACTCCCAACCCCAGACGACATCCAACAAGCGCTCGCGTGTCACGGCTTCATCGGGATGGGTCATCAGGTATTCGAGCACAGCCAGGGCTTTGGGGGTCAGTTCGAGCGCCTGGCCCGCAAGGGAGGCTCTGCGAGCACGTCGGTCAAGGGACAGGTCGCCAGATGTCAGCAGCCAAGCCACAGAGAGCGAACGTTCGCCGGGTCGCGCTCGTCGCAACACAGCGCGGATGCGCGCTAATAATTCGTGCGGGTCGAAAGGTTTGTTCAGGTAATCGTCCGCGCCTTCTTCGAGGGCCAGGGCCCGCTCAGAAGCTTCTCCGACCTGTGTAAGCAAAATGGTGGGCGTCCACACATTTACCCGGCGCAGGCGACGCAAGGTTTCACGCCCGTCCATGCGCGGCATGAGCACGTCCAGGATGATCAAATCCGGGTGATGAGACTGCGCTCTTTCAAAAGCCGCTTGACCATCGGAGACAATCAGCACGTGGAAGCCAGCCCGCTCGAGGAAGGGAGCCAGGCTATCCACGATGTTCGGGTCGTCGTCGGCAAGCAGAATGACAGGTCGTTGACGGGACATTTATCAGTGCCTTAAAAAGGCCTGGTCATTGTGACCAGGCCTTCATCAGCTTTGGCTAGTCTACAACTATGGCCGGTAAACCTGCGCTCCAATCCAATAAGCGTGATCGTCAGCAGATGATCCAAAAGTGTCCACTGTCAGAATAAATTCAACATTTTGTCCTGCCAGTGAGCTTAGATTCAGATCAACTGGATAAACCCGGCCCTCATACCTTTCCCGGAAAGTCCAGAAGGTACGCACAGGCCCGCCCCCAATCCGGTAATCCAGCCGGTAGGTCACATAACAACCGGGATGTCCGGATTGGCAGCCAATCGTAGTCCGGAAGCGATCGCCGTTTTGCACCGTCAAAGCCGGATAGATGCCCTGAATATACCCATTATAAATATTCTGGGGGGCAACCAACAATCCCGGCGTGTTAATTGTCACGCCTGTCTCTGGCAATGGACTATCCTGTTTCAGAACGTACCCATTGACATCACCCTGTGTGCTCGGACAGGGCCGCAACCCGGAACCGGTGAACCACTGCGCCGAACAATAATTTGCTACGAAATCATAAGCTACAGATCCGGTGCCAGAGCCAGACACCTTGATTTCGACCCAGAAGGGTTTATTGGCGTTGACGCCGATCCCGAACAAGGCGCCGCTGGCATTTTTAAGCATCCAATAACCACGATAGGTTCCAGCAGTATTAGGCGCAGTCAGCCCAACTGAAAGGTCCACAGTTTGCCCGGGAGCGACAGTGGCCGGGAAATTGACAGTGGTCCCACCCATTGCTTCACCGCTCGAGAAGACCAGAGTGTACGATGTATTCCAGGTGCAAGATCCGATGTTCTTCAAACGCCAGGTCTTGGTAAAGGCTGCGCCTGGAGCAAAGGTGGTGCCATCTGGCACGGTCACATCGGCCACAAATTGGGCTTTGTCACAGCCTGAAGTCGGCGGGGTTCCTGTAAACGTGGGCGTTGGACTTGGCGGAGTGCCAGTAACTGTTGCCGTAGGCGTGGGTGTATGTGTTGCTGTACCAGATGTACCAGAAACCTTGATGTCTACCCACCAGGGCTTATTGGCCTGTGATCCAATCCCAAACAATGCCCCGCTGGCGTTCTTGAACATCCAATAACCGCGATAAGAACCAGCCGTATTGGGGGCGGTCAGGCTGACGGTTATGTCAACAGTCTGCCCTGGCGCGACTGTTTGGGGGAAGTTCAATGAACTTGGGCCGCTCATCTGCTCGCCACTATAGAAAGCTAATTGATAAGAGGTTGTCCAGGTGCAAGATCCAACATTCTTCAGCCGCCAGGTCTTGGTAAAGGCTGCGCCTGGAGCAAAGGTGGTGCCATCCGGCACAGTCACATCAGATATGAACTGCACCTTATCGCAGCTAGAAGGCGGAACAGTGGGAGTCCGCGTCGGTGTGGCGCTGGTCGGGGTGGGGGTGGGCGGCGTGCCAGTGACAGTTGGCGTGACGGTGGGTGGCGTACCGCCTGCCCGCGAAATAATCGGGTTGCCCCACAGTGCGCGGTCACCCGGCGCATTGCCGTAGGCTGATACAAAGAGGATGAATTTCACATCCTGCCCGGCCAACGAGTTCAAGTTCAAATTGACGTTATAGGTCAAGCCCTCATACCTCTCACGGAAGGTCCAGAACGTCCTGACCGCTCCGCTGCCGATCTGGTAATCGAGGCGGTAGGCTACATAACAGTTTGTTGCGCCATATTCGCAGCCGATCGTAGCCTGGAAACGGTCGCCGCTCTGCACGCGAAAGGCAGGATAGATGGCCTGGATATAGCCGTTATAGATGTTCTGCGGGGCCATAAGCAGGCCGGCGTTGCCTGACTCAACACCACTCTCGAACTTGGGCTTATCCAGCTTCACCCCAAAACCCTTGGCATCTCCATCCGTGCCGGGGAACGTCAGCGCCCCGGCGCCGCTAGACCAGGCAGCGGAGGCCGCATTCGCGGTAAAGTCATAACCAGTGCCCGCTGAAGAGCCGACATTGATTTCAACCCAGAAGGCTCTGTTGGCCGTCGAGCCAATGCCAAAGATAGCGCCACTGGCATTGCGCAGCTTCCAGTAGCCGAAGTAATGGCCGGCAGTGCTGGGGGCAGTCATATCGACACTCAGGTCTACGGTCTGGCCAGGAGCCACATTCGCGGGGAAATTCATGGCGCTTGGCGCGCCCATCTTCTCACCGCTGTCAAAGACCAGTGAGTAAGAAGTATTCCACGTACAAGTGCCAATATTCTTGAGCCGCCAGGTCTTACGGAACGTAGCACCCGGCGTGTACGTTGTTCCGTCGGGCACAGTCACATCCGCAACAAATTGCGCCCAATCACAGGTGGCGGCGCGTGCAGTGCTCACTCCCATAGCCGGGAAGGCTGCCAGCACAATTGCAAGCAACAGAACCGCCGAGGCAAGTTTGGTAAATGATTTCATAACATCCTCCTAAGAACAATCCATCCAATTAAAGACGCAAAAAAACTGATTAACGTTCCCAAAAGTTTAGTTACACGACATATATAGTATATCTTCGCTTTCGTATAAGTTCAATACGAATTTTAACTAATTTTTCATATAATTAGGGCATGCCTCGCACGATACTTCACCTCGACCTGGATGCCTTCTACTGCGCGGTCGAGGAAAATCAAAATCCAGAACTGCGCGGAAAGCCATTTGCAGTCGGTGGCAAACCCAGCGAGCGCGGTGTGGTCTCTTCCTGCTCGTATGCGGCCCGGCAATTTGGCGTTCGCTCGGCCATGCCCATGTCTCGCGCGCTGCGACTTTGCCCGGGACTGATCATCGTCCCGGGGCGCCATCGCCTGTATAGCGAAGCGTCCAAACAGGTGATGGAGCGCTTGAACAAGTTGACGCCCATGGTCGAGCAGATTTCAATCGACGAGGCCTTTTTGGACATTTCCAGCCTGCCTGACCCTCCTGAGCGCATCGCACGCGGACTTCAGGCCGGCATCCGCGACGAATTAGGCCTGCCCTGCTCCATCGGGATCGCGCCCAACAAACTCGTGGCAAAGATTGCTACGGAAGTCGGAAAGAAAACTGCAAAAGGAGATCAGCCTCCTTTCGCACTGACAATTGTCCCGTCCGGGAAAGAAGCGGAGTTCCTGGCCCCGCTGCCTGCTGATATGCTCTGGGGCGTCGGGCCAAAGACATCTGCCCGGTTGAGCGAATTGGGCATCCATACCATTGGCGATATCGCCCGCTGGCCCGAAGAAGAGTTGGTCCGCCTGTTTGGCGAAAACGGCCGGGACATGGCGCGGCATGCCAGAGGTCAGGATGAACGACCGGTGGTGAGCGAGCATGAGATCAAATCCATCAGCCAGGAAGTCACTTTTTCGCGCGATGTCCGTGACGATAAGTCCCTGGAGAAGACCTTGATCGAGCTATCGGCGCAAGTGGGGCGACGTTTGCGCAAGAATGAGCTGGCAGGCACAACCGTCAAGCTGAAAATCCGCTGGCCTGATTTCACCACCCTGACAAGACAGGTCACGCTACCCGGCAATACCAATCAAGATGACGAGATCGCCAAAACCGCGCTGGGACTGCTGCGAAAGATCCGCAGACCGGGGCAGGCGGTACGCTTGATCGGGGTCGGCGTCAGTGGGTTGGGCGAACCCATGCGCCAGTTGGAACTTTGGGAGGCGGGTACCGAAAAGGCGCGTAAATTGCAGGAAGCGTTGGATGAATTGAAAGAAAAGTATGGCGAGGATGCCATCCAGAGAGGAAAATAACATGGTAAAAACAGGATCAATCCAATTGAGCACGCGCGGCAACGCGGACGTGCAAGACATCACCGCAGAAATTGCCCGGGCAGTGATCGCCAGTGAACTGAAAAACGGGACAGTGACCATTTTCTGCCCTTCGGCGACCAGCGCCCTGACAACCATCGAGTACGAGAGCGGCTGCATAAGCGACCTGCGCCGCCTGTTCGACGAGATCATTCCAAGCCATAGGGAGTACGCTCATAATGCGCGCTGGGGTGACGGCAATGGGCACAGTCACATACGCGCGGCACTGCTTGGCCCCTCCCTGACTATCCCTTTTGTGGAAGGCCATCTGACCCTGGGAACCTGGCAACAGGTCATCTATGTAGATTTTGATACCCGCGCACGTCATCGGGAATTGGTGCTGCAAATGATAGGAGAATAGACATTGAAGTAGATATTGTATCCCCCGCAGAATGGACAGCTAACAAAGAAAAATCCAACGATTAGCTGACTATGGGAAGAATTCACCTTTAATTTCAGAAGCGCCAATTCTCATTTTTCATAAGGCCTTCAAGATTAGTCCAGTCAATACCAAAGTGTTCACAAATATTGGGTATTTTTGCCCCGTTTGGCCTGAGTTTTTCTTCCGTAACCACACATCCGTTCCTTACTCTTGCTGAAGCAACAACAAACGGATCTGCGAATGGATTACTTGTAAGTGTCTTTTTTTGTGGAACTAATTGTCTGAAGTGAGAAACAGCAAATATTTGGGCCATGAACTCCGTTTCCTCCGCTTGGGGAGGATAAAATATATCTTTATTTGTTCGTATCCAATCTTGTAAATGTTGCGCATCAACTAACCCATCAAGCTCTTGATAGACTTCACGAACAGATAATAATCTCCCCTCTTCAACAAGCAGGTTAAAGTCTCTCCAAAAAGATTGAAAAGGTTCGAGATAATAATTCTTCAATACATTTAGGCTATTTGTATCAATTACATAGATCATTATGCTGTCACATTCCCCATCACTACTTGCTCAAAATTGCCAATATTTTTTGGTTTTACACTTAGGTAATCTGCAAGTTGTTCAATAGAGCATCTGCCACGATAATAACAATTAAAAGCCTTAGCGATATATTTATCGCCTAAATATGTTCTATGATTCAAGTAATAACTTCCCCCACCGCCTCTACCCTTTTTGTATTCTTTATATTCTTCATGCCATTCATTAAGCACAAGATTATAGTGTTCTCTTTCGATAAGACCAGTGTCTAAATACTTTCTTAAAATTACTTCTCGGCTAACATTGTAAACGTCTGAAAACCGTTGAGCTAATTCATCAACAGGCTCACCGACTATTGTGCGAGATGCTAAATCACTTGTAGGAACAAGGAATTCAGCTGCAAACTGATTACAAAAAACTTCAATCTCTCTTGCATCTCCGAGCAGAGCGTCAATATAATCGTCATTTCTTTTAGTAATTCCACTAGTCTTTAACAATATATGGGCTAACTCATGGAAAATTGTAAAGATCTGTCGACCAAAGGTGGTGCTACTATTTAGATAAATAATTGGAAATTCATTATCTACAAGACAAAAACCAGATATTCCGGTTTCTTTGAATGGCCGCTTAAAAATAAAGACGCCATTATCTTGAATAATCTCTCTCCACTTTTTTAGTGCCTCGTCTTTACTCCTCCATCGCATTTGTTCATCTAACGAAACGCCAAGATATCCTCTAACTATATTTGTTGATTCAACAATATTTTGATTTTTGTTAATTACAATATCCAGGAAAATTTTTCGTTTACTATCGTTTTGACCTTCATAAAGTTCCTGTAGGGAATATTGCATAACCTTTGCCTCACGGATAGCGTGTCTTGTATCAGGCAAAAGATTACTTATTTCAACATCCGGCAAAGTTCGGAATGATTGCTTTGGATCGTCTTCTTTTGGAGGTTCAGGAAAGAAAAATATAGCTATAGGGCGTTTATATAACTGGTAAGCCAGTCTCTCGAGTTGTACATAAGTAAGTGGAACATTCCCAGATTCCCAGCCTTCAACGTATTGCGCGTCTTTACCAAAAGAACGAGCAACTTCATCCAATGAATACCCTGATTTTTCTCTGGCCCACTTCAGAATTTCAGGATTTACACCCGAGATATAATTAGCTCTAGGCATCTTATTTATTCCGTCTGTCTTTCGATACCAATTTTCTAATACTCATTATAAACAAAACGCGGACAGAAACAAGTGAAAATAGTCATATCGAGATTGCAAGTATATAACAGTTAGATATACAAAACTATCTGAAACCTCTGAAACAATGAATTGTTACTATCATCCCACCCAACCGGCCGTCGGCCTGTGCAAACACTGCCAGCGTGGGCTGTGCAGCGCCTGCGCCACGGACGTTGACGATAGCCTGGCCTGCAAGGATCGTCATGAAGAGCAAGTCCGCGCCATCAATTCGCTGGCTGTGCGCAACCTGCTACAGGCTGGGCGGGTTGGCTCCATATATCGCCGTAACGCCATTTTCTATTTCCTTGTGGGTATCCTTTTTGCCGGGTTTGGTTTCATGCAAATCCGCTGGCTGGGCTGGCAGGGGATCTTTTTGCTGGCAATTGGTGCCTTTCTACTGTACGCGTCCGTTGCAAATTACCTGGAAAGCAGGAAATACTAACAGTCTGTCGGAGAACTCCAAAATTTTCTCGTATGCTTTGGGGCCGTCTAAAAAGAGCTAGGCAGTCCCCTCCTCAAAACGGGAAAAGTTTAATACAATAGGGGGAAGACCTATTCATCGCGGAAGATCGAGAAGGCGCTGTGGGAAAACAT
>JAFGKO010000070.1 GCA_016928525.1 Anaerolineales bacterium
GATCAGGATGAAACCCTGATGGTAACATACCCTCCGGATAAGGGGATGTTGATCATCGGTCGCAATGGTAATTCCCCAAAAGTTATCGCCGCCGCCGAGTAAGGCGTTGCTTGGTATGCGGTGAAATCCTCCCTCAATCATCACCGGCAGGTGGGCGGCGACGCATATATTGTTCAAATGCTTGTCGGCAACGAGCCAAACGTGAACGTGACAAACAACGCATTTTCAGCCCTGGATAGTCCGCCAGGGCTGTTTTTTTGGTTCGTCAATGGATTGCGAAATCTTCTCTCAAAATCGAACGGATGAGCAATTCGGCCAGCACACCAGTCTAGAACTTTATTTTGGGTGAACAGTAAATGTTCACCCGAACGATGAGGTGGTCCTTGCTGGGTAGACTGGGCGGCATCCTGCAATCGTCAAGCTGCCTACCCCATTTTTCGTCTGGATTGGATTCTTCAAACATGCAAGTTCTTGCATCGAAGAACCACTATGATAATCAATTAAGCAAGCAATTGAGGTTGACTATAATTCCAACCGCTTCCCATTAGAGTCGCGCAATGCAATGGGGGATGATGTGCTCGAGTTCGCAACCAATTCAGACTCACCGCGCTGTCCTAAGACATGAATAGCTTCAGACACCACATCCACATCGCTATCCCGGAGGGCGTTACTTAAGACCGTTCGGTCAACAACCTGTTTCTCTGCGCCGAAGTTCCTTATAGCTTGCCAGCGGATGAACCAGAACGGGTGATTAAAGGTCGTCTGAAAAACAAGTCCTGGCTCCTTGTCACTGTGACACAATGCCACTGCCGCGAGCATTTGTACTGCTCTATCTGAATGATCAAGGCAGGTTAATAAAAGCTGTGTGTATTCGAGATAGCGCAAGGCCAATACGGCTGAACGCCGGATACTGAAACAAGCATCATCTAGCATTCGCACAAGAAAGGTTTCACCGTCAAGTATATTGGGGAGGGCATCTGGGGAGACTGTTACCCCCATTCTTTCTTCGAATTCCCGTGCCTTCATATTAATATACTGTTCTGCTGCTGCCCATAGAGGATAGCCCCCCTGCTGGATTTCATTGAGAAACTGCCTTGCTCCCGGCCAATCTCCCTCATGCAAGCAGCCGTTGAACGCCTCAATCCATGTATACAGGCTCAAGCAGGCATTGATCTCGAACTGGCGGCGTATAGCATCCAAGGTATCTTCGATCGCTTCCCCTACTATCGGAATTTCGCGTACCCCATCACGCTCAATCATAAACGCGCGGAAGCGAAAATTGGCTTCAGCCTGTACCGTTATATAGACTACTCCTGGGGGTACTTCCCAGGCAGCGAACAGATCCGCGACACGTGGGTTGGCGTTATTGTTTATGGATTGATAGATAGCGCTGACCTCAAGTCCGCTCTGTGAAATGTTTTGAAGAACTTCGTTACGGTGGTTCGGATCGGGTAAAAAACCCCGCGCGCTCCGTTCAGATTGAAGGAGATTATGCAGGGGATAAGTGGCAATGCCTCGTCCGCTCTCCCCGGCCAGCAAACCATATGCAACGCGGGGTGCTTGCCCTTGAACGTGGCTCAAGATAGCTTTTCGAGCTTCAGACTCAAGAAAGTATTTTCCCAGCGGATCAGAATCTATAGAACGGAATCGTCGAAGAATTCTCTTTCTCATCTCTGAAACGATGCCCTACTAACTTTCGTCACTACCGCCAGCCTGTTTGCGGATGGTAGCGACCACACGGTCAAGGCCGCGTTGCCATCGAGTGTAGTGCGAAAAATCTTCAAATATGAACGGCTTAAGCTGATCGGGCATTTCAACTTTTTCTCGCATCAAGGGTATCACACGGTTGCGAGAACTGGTTGGATCACGTGTAAGCACAAGCAGATTCTCAAAATTACCCCATTCGCTGGCCAACCATGCGGAGGTTACAACCAGTAGTGTCACACGGCACTCTCGGAGCGTCGCCTCAGTGATACTGCGAATAATAGGAGCGCCTACGTCAAAATCACGATCAGTTTTTACTGTGATACCGTGCTCTTGTAGCTTGGGAACCAACCATCCAAATATCCATTTACTGTTTTTGTGACTGTAACTGATAAAAACATCATGGGTGTATTGTGGGTTGGGCGGCTGGTTGCTAGGGGGCGGCTGTTCGATAGGCGGCGCAAGTTCAATAGGAGTCGGGGGCGCTTCTGTGGATGTTGTTCCCTTTGATGCTTTGGTTGGGTCGGAAACTTCCGCCCACGTTTCAATCGCGCCATCAGTCTTTTGTAACGCTTGCTCGCGTTTCAAATCTTCCGGATTCCATGATGTAATCAAATCGTTGATCGATTGACTGCCCGGTATTATTTCAGGCTTGGAGGGAGCCTTCTTTTTGTTCCGCGCCATTGCCGCACCTTCCATTAATTAGTAGAAGTATATCGTAGATATAGGGTCCAACTGATGCTGATTCCAGTGAAAAATAAGCGTATCGCGCCCGGCGTTGCCGATTACAAGCGCGACATGCCAGGGGGCCTGCCATGTCCTACTATGAAAAGCCACGTCTTCCGGGCTTAAAAAGGGGGAATGCACAGGATGAGTATGATACCAACCCAGGGTACGCCGACCTTTGTATTGCGTTTCCATAATCTTACTGAAGTCGTCCTCGTAACTAAAAGAAAGCGATATTTCATTTCCTGTGGCAGCTTTGGCCGGGATGTGACCGTTAATCACAATGAATGGTTTCGTAGACTCGGCATTTCGGTGAGCCTGGCCGACTAACACGCCGCCAATTTCACGATCGGGTGTGTCGTGTGCCGCCTGGATGAGTTCTTTGAAAACTTTACGCTTGAAGAAGATCAATAATGCATCTTCTTTAGCGGAATTATTCATGGGTTGTGCGCGTCCTGAACGCGGGGGGGGCCGCTTGGTTAAGGTATTAATATCGTAAGTTTCTACGGCTCCTCCTATTGCCATCACTTCTTTAGAAATTATAGGAAACAATTCTTTTCCAGGGAAGCTTTCACCTCTACATAGGATCGCCTGATATTGGATGCCATTCGCTGTCGGCCATGCGCCCATAGATGTCAGATAGGTTCGCGCGCTGGCAAACCAGTTATCAAAAAAAGACAGTCGGATATTAGCAGATAGAGGCTGTTCTATTTCGCCTGTCGGCAGAATGGTCGCAAAATGAAGTGTAAAATAGTCCAGGGGCTGATCGGATAAAGGGGATTCATCCCACATAACGCGCAGCCAGGGCAGTTCAGTGCGCGCCGCGTTCGTCCATATGTCTGCGATATGGGCCAAATCAAGATGAGCGTGTGAACCGGACGGATCGGCGTAACCCGGTTCTAACAAGGTAATCAACAAACTGTTGGAACGAAAAATCCCGCGTTGAGAAAATTTCTTAGCCAACCTCGCTACAATCTCAGCTAAGACCGTCAGCCGCAAATCTCGTTCGTATATCAACTGGTTGCTGTCAGCATTTACCATTTTCAGGGTAAAGTAGTACATACTCATGATCTTGCTGCCGTAGGTATATAGATGAGATACAAAGTCTCCGCGTCTTGAATTTGGGCTTGCTCAAGCGTATGCGCCGGTTCGATAACCACGTTATTTTTCTGGCGTTTGAAACGATATTCGTACCGGTTGCCCCTATGATCACTCAACTTATGATCAAAGCGGTGGATGGCAACGGTGGCCGCCAAATCTCCGGAAGGAAAGTCCAAAGGTAGTGCCAGGGGTAAGCTCGTTCTTTGCTGACTAATAAAGTCCACGACATGCACTTTTACACGCGGAATGTCATCAGAGTTATTTGGGGACATATCGAACCTTTCTATGGACTGAACTGGTTAACCTGATCCAAGAATCTACCAGTCAAAAACAACTACTTTGGGTGGGAGGAGATCGCCCGACTTTAGAAATTCCTCCAAGCGCTCACTGTTGGCGAGCAAAATCACTTCTTGAGAGAAACGATCGAGATAGGTCGCCATTCCTTGCATACACACATTGAACAGGGGAAAATCAAGCTGTTCTGTTGGGCATTGGATAGTGAGCATAATGTTTCCTTGCCCGGACAGCCGAAATTTTGCCATGATCATATAACGATTCAGATGGAGCAGGTAATCACAAATCGCTTCAAGGTGGGGGAGTTCACGTATCCTGATAGGAGATTGGAAATGGGTCCAATGAGCCGTAAAATGCATATACACGCTGTCAGGTTCCCCTCTATGGCCTCGGTATCCAAAATGCCAGCAACTGTCTTGTGGAGAATCGGCCAATATCCAACCGCTTACATTGATCTGGTATAAATACTGCCAGATGCGTTCTTGGGGAATATAGAGCAGCATTTGGTTCGCCTGCTGTTCCGTCCCAGCATCTTCATCTCTGTATAAAGACTGCAGGGCTTGCGTGATCGTTGTCAAGAGAAGTTTGAATGCTGAAAAGGTCAAATGATTGGTGGGCCATTGCGCGCCAAGAATTGTGCGATTTTGAGCATCTTTATACAGTTTTGCCATCAGCAGGCGGCTATTGTGCCACAATATCGAAAAGTTGCTCTTTTCGGGAGGAATATCCATCAGAGTCCCGGCGTAAATCCAATTGGCGCTGAGGCTCACATCAATCGGGAAGGCTTCGAACCCTCCGCAGACAGCACGCCAGCGATTTTTGTCGGTTTGCGATGACTGCCACTTGTCACACATCAATTCTGCAAAGTATTCGTTTATCAGTCCAGCCGTGTTCATCGTCATTTACTCTTGCTGAACCCCCCGGTCACGCAAGGGAGTAGTATCGAGGGGTATCGCGTCCGGGTGGTCCCTCACCCACGATGCCGCCCTTCGGGAGCGATCGGTTTTCCACATGTTTTCGAGTCGATAATGTTGTGTTGAGGTGAACTGAATCATATCTGCAATGAACTCGCAGAGATAGGCAATACGGATATTGGCTCCAAGGGGCGTTCCCTTGACACAAGGCCCCATCTCAATATCAATATTAGGATGCAAAATGGGTGTTTTCCATTGGATCTCAAAGGAATCCTCGGCCAGGGGATAATTGGGATGGAGGATGATTTCGGCTTTATGTTCGTTACGAAACTGAGGAATACCATCAATAACATCCTCCAATCCTTTGCAGCGAAAGGTCACTTCGTAGTGGGTAGGGGGGGAGTTCAAAACCGAAAAATCGAACCGAGAGCTTTCGGCTTTCAGTTGCTCCATCAATTCCAATTCTTCTTGCAACAGTTTGCGATAATCCTGCTCAAAGGTGGACATAATCCTGCTCCTTTTTCACCGTGACCGTGTAGTGGTGTCGCTATGCCCATTTCATGATTTCGGCAGCATCTGTGCTGAGTTCATAAAAGCGATAATCCTCGCCGCGACGCGCCACGAGAATTTCCAGAGGGGGAATCCCCAGGCTACTTAAGGGTTGATCGATCTGTGCTGATTCGGGACCTAATGATTGCACATAGGTTGGCTGTCGCTGGGACTGGCAATGTGGACAACATCTGTGCTCCGCGACCAGATCATCACGATCCAACCATAGGTCTTCGCTTTGTCCGCATACCGGGCAAACTAACCGGGTGACAACACTCCGTCCCAATTCGATGTGCGCCCCTGGGCCAAGATCGCTCGCCGCCCATTCGAGTATATCACTGAGCGTATAATCTGAGGAAGAGGCAGGCAAATCAATGATCGGCTGATCGATATAGGCGCTGTGGCTAAAACAAACCGCCTGCCGATCGTAGTGAAGCGGACTGGCCTCGCCTTGCAGCGCATTAAAGTACCAACCAGATCCCCCATACACCTGCCCTCGCATCAGGTTCACCATTTGCTGGACCATCATCGCGCCCGTCACGGAAGCTATCAATGGCGTGGTAGGGACCGAAGCACCCGCGCTCAACACGGACGGATCGCTGCACGAGTTCCGTTTCGGACTGAACGCTTGGCGGTCTTCAGGAGACATCGTGCATTCATAACAGGCCCCCTCGGGAGGTCGAAATACTTTCACGATGCCGATATGTTCAGAAATTCCCCCATCGATCCAGGGCGTGCCCGCCATCCAGCACCGCCGATTGATGTGATAGCGCGCTGCGACGTTATCCACACATCCAAAAACAACTTTGGCACGCCGGAAAACTCCCGTTCCGATATGTCGCGAAACGTCGGCATTCATCGTCATGATGCGCACATCGGGATTGATTTGCCGCAGCGTTTCAGCAGCTACTTCCGTTTTGGGTTTCCCTTGATGCTCTGCGCGGAACAACACAGAGCGCGACAGATTCGATAGAGCAACACGGTCAAAATCAACCAGGATAACGAAACCGATGCCTAACAGAGCAAGATTTTTGGCAACCTCGTTACCGAGCGCACCCACACCAGCCACCATAACAACTGCCTGCCGCAGGCTCTCCTGATCCCATCCTTCGATTTGCCGCAGTCGTTCATAACGATCTTCACTCATACCAGCGATCCTTCTGGTGATCCAAGAGAAAAGAAGGACAGCACCTTCTCGCGTACGTCATAGCCACAATTAGGAGTCGGGCATGTTTTCAGAGAAAGCCAGCAAGCTTCATGGAAGGGCATTTTGCACTTTGGGCAATACGCAATTCGTCCTGATTGCGTCTTATCGACGGCAAAGGGAATTTGATCCCAGTGATAACCGGGCTTGTGGTTACAGTATTTTCCAATCAATGGCGATTTAGGTGTCAACACTTCAAAGGCAAAGTCTTTTTGGAGGAACTTGACCAACAGGCTGCGATGCGGATAAGCACAGTCATGACGGCCACACCGTTCAGCGAGCAGCCAGCATTCCATATGGCTGGGCTGTCCGCAGCGGCATACAACAATTTCATCGTTTTCATTAAAGCCATGACGCAGTAGTTCGCAACGCGCGTCCAGGAAAGGCGATTCGGCCTGAATATAGCTGTGCTGGAATTCGGTGAAGAGCAGCGTTTGCTCGCCCAACGTTATCTGGTCTCCGTGACGGATGAATTTGTACTTATACACAGGAAACCCATTCACCTTTGTCGTCTCGCTCTCCTCTGCATGGTTAAGGAGGAGATAGCCTGGTGACTCAGGCAAATTGGTGATGGTAACATGTTTGGGTAAAACACCTGGTTTCTCCAGTGTATACTGGGCTTGATTCGAATCACTCCCGATGACAGCTTCCTGGTTCAACGCCCAGGGGATAGAAACACTTTGACGTGTACCGTCGTGCCAATAGATCAGTTCTGACATAAATAGTTTCCTTGATCAGGAGAGTGCCGCATGCACCCGTCTACGAACAGCTATATGGGGGTCCAGAGTTGCCTGACGCAAAAGCTCTATTGAGGTAGGTCTGAGACTCGTCAACGCTTCCACTGTTTGCACCCTAACCTTCCAGTCCGGATCGCCTAACCCGCTTGCTAACGCACGGCATCGGCGATCAGGGTCGAGAGAAAGCGAGGCAATAGCTTGCGCGGCGCGACCGCGTACTGAACTGATCGGCCCCTGCTGTAACTGCGTATGCAAAAACGCCAGCGATAATTCAGCATCTGCGAAAGCGGCTAGGCCAGAACAAAAATCCAAAGGATCGTCTAAACTGATTCGCTGTCCGTTAATGATAATGGCGGACCAATCGGCTTGTGACTGGAAATGATGCTCCCAAGACCATTTTACGTAGTTTCCACGAACATACGCACGGGTACTGGTAGGCGGCATATCAATAGCTCGTGACACAGCTGCGGGCGCTATTCTGTTAGCTAATGCGCCGTAGTGGACCACTCCATTATCTAGCAGACGGGGGAAAAGTCCCCGGCGTGGATCGATATCATGGTAACGTAAATCGAGCAAAGCCATGGTTGGGTTGTCCCAATTGATGCGGCTGACTCCTCGTTCAGTTTCAAGCAGCAGAAGCTTAATAACCCAATCGAGGCGATCTCCCATCGCAGGTGGATCGTATTTTAGATAGTCTAGTGCTTCTTGCCATTCAGCTATAATCAGCGCTTCTTCTGAATCGGACGATATGTCGCCAAAGAAATCTTTCACTTTGTTAAGGTAGTCGCGCTGAATATCCAGTGCCGAACGCGCCACTTCGCGTCCCTTTTCACGTATCCGGATTTGTGCATGACGGCCATGATAGGACACGCTGCGCAAAGCGTGAATGGGATTAACCAACACAAAGTCAACGTCGAGTGCCAGGGCTTCGCACACGCTGAGGATCAGATGCGTGGTTCCCAATTTCATGAAGGTGCACCAAGCAGACATATTAGAATCGCCTACCAGGAGGTGCAGCCGACGATATTTCAGTCGATCCGCATGGGGTTCGTCTCGCACATTGATGATGGGCCGATAACGTCGAGCGTCTTCGGACAGAACCCCCGTGATAAAATCCGCCCGCTGCGAGATCTGGAATCCGGTTGTGGCTGGCTCGGAAAACCTGAGTGGACTGACCAGCCCTGCCGAGCATAACAATGAGCGTGTAACCAGAAATGGCGCTAAACATCGCACCAGATAGTGAAAAAAAGCGTTCTCGTCTGGCAAATATTCGGTCAAACGGGGAACCAGATAATTCTCATGGCAACCGTAGGTGTGATTTCCACTGGTATTGTTTTTCAGCAGTGTTAATTGCCCGCCCAGTTGCTTTTCGGCCTCAGGAAGAGCGGCAGCGAGAAGGTGTTCTCCGGCGAGATCGTACAGCGTTGCCTCTGAAGGTGTCAAACATTCGGGCGTAGACCATTCAATCAAACCCTCTGACGCCTGATGTGCCTCGTCATCAAAGTAGAATCTGCCCCCATTCGGCAGGAATACTGATGTTTCCGTTGGCGCGGCAACCTGAAACCGAGTAGCCATACTTTCGGCCAATGCCGAAAAGATAGTTTTCTGGCTTGGCTGTTCACCGTCCCCCTGCCAGATGGCGGCATACTCAGTTTCAAGGCCAAAAACTCGCGCCATACAGCTTATTCTCCATCCAGACCTTGCTCGGCCACCATGTTCACAAAATTCAAATCGCCCAACAAACGGCGATACTCGACCGTTTCCAGGGCTACCTGCCTGTTACGCCGTGCAGGCGGCCAATTGGCCTGAGAATCTGCGTCTCCTTCAAGCAGGCGAGCTGGACTCTCAGTAACGTTGATCGTGGAGGTATCCACTGACTGCTGGACAAGTCGTCTTTTTTCTGGCATATTTTCCTCCTTTCAAAAGCTACAAACGATGCATTATCCTGGCTACGAAACGTCGCGGCCTGGATCCTGCGAAAAGCGGCAGCTTGCTTTTCAGGCTTCGTGATGGAATATGATATGTAGGGGCAGCCTCGACAGCCCTGTTCAATACACTTCGCACACCGGCAGCCAACAGAGGTTTTTTCAGCCGGTTGCGGGAAAAACGTCCACGGCACTGCTCTAGGTCATAATCATCTGTCGCCGCCCAAATCGCAAACTGGGCTACAAGGCTTTGCAGGCGGCGGGGCAATCTTCCTTCGGGATCGTTGTAAATATCGTGCTCGGTCAGCAAAAGCGCCTCGCCGGGTTTAAAGGAATAACCACTGTCCTCAAAGACATTATGGGTCAGGGCAGAGTCGAAATTGATGAGAGCCTGGTCGGTGAGAAACTGCTGAGGGGGTATACCCATCTGACAAAGAAGTTTAATCAGATCTTTTGGATCATATGTCCTCGTCAAGCTTTCCGATGACTCGCTCGATAAAGCAGATATACGACTGATTTGCGTGTCTATCTCCTCGATGGCCTGGGAAATGCAGCGAACCCAGTTGGCCCGCTCTTCGGGAAGAGGTTGCAGGCGATAGCCCATTTGCATCGTAGCGTGTGCGCCACGAGCCATGGTTTCCAGGTTGGTTCGCATCTCCCCAAGAACACGGTCGTTGTAGCCCATGGCCCGGCCTATCCGGTATAAATCCTCGACGTGAATCTGCATCCTGTTACCGGATTTGTCGAGAATATCTTCAATAGCATTTGGCATAAAGTTCTGCTGGCGGAGATAGGCGGCGGCGGAATTCTCATAAGGGGGGTTTCGTTCAGGCTGCAAACAAGCGGTATTGAGCCAAACCACCCGCGTTTCGAGTGGCTCCAGGTTCAGAACGGTGGACCGGATCACCGCCATGTCTTGAAAAGAGTGATTCCGAGGGGTGAACGCCGTACCCGGTTCAATGCGGACCTGGATGGGATAGTCCCGATTATTTCGAACCGTCACCCGAAGATGGGTGGTCGTGCCGTCGCCCGTAGCAGACACAAACGCAGCATGTCCTTCTCTCTCAGCTTCGAACAGAGAATAACTTGGTATTTCAGCCATTGCCATGCCTCCTGATAAATGACGAACTAATGCATACCGGGATCGGTCCAATCAAGCCGCCCGGCTGGACCATCCATATAGTCCCAATCGACTCGAAGGGGCTGATCATGATGATCCCGGATCGCTTGCGCCCTTATATGGGCGCGTGTGTTGGATGGTGGGTTGGTCATGCAATGTGCCACCAAGCTGTCATCAGTCAAAATAGATTGAATCCGGTTCTGGCTCTGTAAAGTGTAGAACAAACTAGACCCGGGGTGAATATTGTGATAGCGAATATCGAACGCTTTTAACAGCGACGCGTCCCACCCAATACCTTCTTGCTCTCGTATCGTTTCGAGAAATGCCAATTTGATAGCCCAATCCAGTTTGCTGCCCAGCGCGAGGGGATCGGTACGCATCGCATCCAGGAGCGAGGACCACTCGACAGTCACACGCCGATCCTCATCATCTGCGGGAGAGTGATCGAGAAAACGAATAACCATTTCGAGGAATGCAGATTGAATATCCACAGCGGTAACTACATCATCGCCGTAGATGCTGACAGGTGCAAACGGGTTGCGCGAAACCGATTGAAATGCCGCCACGGGGTCGCGTAGCGCCAAATGATCAGGATAGAATCCTTGTTCAAGCATACGGAGCACCAGACGCGTCGTCCCGATTTTGAGAAACGTAGAGAATTCGGCCAGGTTCGTATCGCCCATTACGAGATGCAAACGGCGAAACCGAGAGCGGTCCGCCAGTGCTTCATCGCGCGTGTTTACAATGGGTCGGTTGGTGGTCGTTTCCAGGCCAATGGCTGTTCGGATGAAATCGGCCCGTTGAGAGAGTTGGTATCCGATCCAGCCATTTTCCCCACCCACACGTCCGGCTCCGCTAATGATCTGCCGGGAGGTTAAAAAGGGGATCAGGGCCTGGTAAAGTTCCGGTCCTCGTTGGACAATCAACTTCTCAAACAACGAAGAAGAAATCAGATAATTTTCATGGCATCCCCAGGTATGACCGGCGTAGTCAGTATTGTTTTTATAGAGGGTCGGTATCCACCCCTCTGGCAGACGATCCCGCATCGTTTCACAGCACGCGCGCATGAGGAGCTCGCCCGCTTTATCGCACGCCACCAGGGATGTCAAATCGCCACATTCAGGCGTTGAATATTCAGGGTGTCCTAAATCGTCGTAGAATCGAGCGCCGTTACTGAGCATGGCGTCGGTAGCCGAACCGCAGCTTAGAATATTCAGTCCGGGGAAAACTGAAGGGTATTGGGCTACCATCTGTACTGTCATCGGGCGGGGATCGATTTTTTCTCCTCCACCACCTTCAATGACCAGCGCATATTCAACTTCAATTCCCGCTATGGACACGCTGTTTACTCCTGCTCACTCGTCGTCAGAACATGTCCGGGGGAGTATCATTCCAACGATCCTCGACCTGAGTCGCCCAGCGCACGGATACCGTAATATCATCGATGGAAGGGCGGCGATAGTCTGTATCCTGAAATTCCAGTAGATTCACGACAAAATGTTCCTTGTTTTCTTCGTATTCCTGGTTAAGGGCCTCTTTCAGCGTATCTAGAGAAATGCGCCCAATGTCTCCTGTAGGCGGGCCTTCTGCGGAGTCTTGTGTCAGGCCTATTTCGAGAATCCATAGTTCGGCGGCGGCCTTTTTAGCTCTGGTGACCACGCTTTCGAGAATCGCCCCACTGGCAAACTGGCGTGCCGGGAGGATCAACCGTTCGCCCCGTTTTTGCGTGACCTGAATGTAACTCCGTTCATCATAAAGGATTTCGATCAACTGGCGCGCTAGTGTTGAAACATCCCCTGTGGTTGGCAGATCGGGTAAAAGGTACTTCAAGAGAATCTCAACCGCTGCATCGTTATTGGGACGGTCGATTTTTATTTTTCGATCCAGTCGCCCCGGACGCAACAGGGCAGGATCAATCAGTTCAACCCGATTGCTGGCTCCAATCACAAGGACATTGCGCAACTCACGAACGCCATCTAGCTCGGCCAGAAACTGCGGAACGATGGTTTTCTCAACGTCGCTCGAAATGCCACTTCCACGAGTCTGAAACATGGACTCAATTTCGTCGAAGAAAATAATGACAGGGGTATAAGGGCCAGAGGACCGCCGCGCTTTTTCAAAAAGCTTGCGAATCTTGTGTTCCGTCTCGCCTACCCATTTGGTTAGCAGCTCCGGGCCGCTGACGTTGATAAAGAACGCTTTGGGCTTAGAGCGTGTTATGTACTTTTTACCCCTATCCCCCGGCCCCTTTCCCCGTAAACGGAGAAAGGGGAGACGCGCAAGTCCCTCTCC
>JAFGKO010000071.1 GCA_016928525.1 Anaerolineales bacterium
ACTTTTTAACCGCCATATCTGGGTAGAGTTTGCAGAAATAAGCGGAAAAGCTGCATATTTGGTGCGTAAGGTGCGTAACATCACTTAAGTAAGCCTCCTATCTCCAAATCCCGATTTACGAATTACGGAATACGTTTTACAATCTCTCCAATGGACACCGAAACCGCCTACAACCTCGCCTTAGATTACCTGTATTCCTTCGTAGATTATAGCCTCAAACACGCCTCTGAGCTGGCCAAAGCCGACTTCAACCTCGAGCGCATGTTCGCGCTGATGGACATGTTGGATAACCCGCAAACGAAATATCCCATCCTCCACGTGGCCGGGACGAAGGGCAAAGGCTCGGTCAGCGCGCTGGCGGCCAGCGCCTTGAAAGCTGCCGGGTACAAGACCGGCTTGTACACTTCCCCGCACTTGCAGGATTACTGCGAGCGCATCCAGGTGAATGGCCAGCCAATCCCACATGGCGAATTGGCCGAACTGGTCGAAGAGATCAAGCCTGCCGTGGCGCGCGTCCCGTTTTTGACGACTTTTGAAATCACCACCGCGCTGGGCTTCCTGTACTTTGCCCGTCAGAATTGTGAGGCCGCCGTCATCGAGGTCGGTCTCGGCGGGCGGCTGGACGCGACCAACATCGTCATGCCGCGTGTTTCGGTCATTACTTCGCTCTCGCTCGATCACACCCTGGTGCTGGGTGACACGCTGGCGCAGATCGCGGGCGAGAAGGCCGGCATCATCAAGCCTGGCGTGCCGGTGGTCTCCGCCTCACAAAAGGACGAGGCGCTGGAAGTATTGGTCAGGATTGCGGACGAACGCGGCTGCGACTTGACCCTGGTTGGGCGGGATGTGGAATTCAAGTCTTTATCCCATTCGCTGGATGGGCAAGCGTTTCAACTTTCAACCTTCAACCTGCCACCGTTACATTTGACGATTCCGCTTCTCGGTATTCATCAAGCCGAGAACGCCGCAGTAGCCTATGCAGCGCTCAAAACCAGCGGATTGAATGTCCCGGACGAATCCATCCGGAAAGGATTTGCGGAGCTGAAATGGCCTGCTCGCTTTGACATCCTTCGCCGTGACCCGCCGGTCGTGCTGGATGTGGCTCATAACCGCGAATCCGCGTTGCGCTTGCGCCAGACCTTGGACGTATTTTTTCCGGATATCCCGGTCATTTTGCTCTTCTGTACCCTGGAAGACAAGGACATTGCCGGGATGCTGGCGGAATTATCTCCGCGAGTGGAACGGGTCGTTGCTACCCAGGCGGACCATCCGCGCGCACCCTCCGCCGAATGGATTGCCGAGCAGGTCGAGAAGGCGGGTCTAGCGGTTGAAGCTGTCACGCCGGTCCCCGCTGCATTGGAGCGAGCCCTGGAGCTGGCCGGTGACCGCAAGCTGGTTCTGACGGCTGGAAGCGTCGCCTTTGCGGGCGAGGTGAGCGCTGCCTGGCAGAAGAGGGGCGGTTAAACCCAGCGGAGCGCCTCGCAGATCGAGGTGGAGTCCGAAGCGGCTTTTTGTCGTGTACTGGAATTATTCTAAAAGGATGATAGCATTGCCCTGCCTACCCGTTCGACGTTCGTCACCGCAGATATGACTGTATGGGATAAAATAGGAAGGGAATCGTAAAGCGTGAATCGGGAATGGGGCCGGCGCTCGGAAGACGATCTCCGATTCCCGACTCACGATTAACGGAAGCCAAATGAACAATCACAACGACTGGAACGAAGAAGAAGACAATTTCAATTTAGCCTTATCGCAGCGCACCGAGGAACTCTACCGCATCCCGACTATGGAACCGGATGCGGACGGGTTGATCACGGCCTATGTCCTGCCCTTGCGCGACCTGGTCATTTTCCCGCGCATGGTCTCGCCTATTTTCGTGGGACGCGAGGCTTCGCTGCTGGCCGTGCAGGAAGCGCAGATGAACAACCAGACCGTCATCGGCCTGACCCAGCGCGACCCAGAGATCGACGAACCGGGCGTGGATGACTTCCTGAAGCTGGGCGTGGAAATGGCGGTGGGACGGTTGCTGCAAATGCCGGACGGCGCGCATTCCGCGCTGGTGCAGGGACGCCGCCGCGTGGAGATCGTGGAGTTTGTGCGCACATCGCCGTATATAAAAGTGCGCGCCCGCCCGATCTACGAGTTGCAAACCCCGGACCGCGAGGTGCAGGCGCTGATGCGTTCGGCCGTGGATTTGTTCGAGCGCTGTGTGCAACTGGACCGTTCGATCCCCGAGGAAGCTCATCTCTTTGCCTTGAACATCTCCGAACCGGGCTGGCTTTCGGATATGATTGCCACTGCGCTATCGTTGAATTATCTCGAGAAGCAGGGCCTGTTGCTTATAACCGAGCCGGGGAAACGTTTGCAGCGTATCAACAACCTGTTGGCCCAAGAAGTGGACGTGCTCGAACTGGAGGACGAAATCCACAACCGGGTGCAGTCCGAAGTGGACCGTAGCCAGCGCGAATTCTACCTGCGTGAGCAGATGAAAGCCATCCAGACCGAGTTGGGCGAAGGCGATATCTGGACGCGCGACGTCAGCGAATTGCGCCAGAAAGTGGAGGCCGCCAACCTGCCAGACGAGCCGAAAACGGTGGCTTTGAAGGAAATCGAGCGGCTGACCCAGATGCCGCCCATGGCGCCTGAAGTCGGCATCATTCGTACATACATTGACTGGATTGTCGATCTGCCATGGACGAAAATGAGCGCAGACAACCTGGACGTCAAGCATGCCGGCAGGATCCTGGAACGCGACCATTACGGTTTGAAGAAGGCCAAAGAACGCATTCTGGAATACATTGCAGTGCGTTCGCTAAAACCCAGAAAGGAACGCCAGCCGATCTTGTGCTTTGTTGGCCCGCCCGGCACGGGCAAGACCTCGCTGGGACGTTCGATTGCCGAAGCCCTGGGACGCGAGTTCGTGCGCGTTTCGCTCGGCGGCGTACGCGACGAGGCCGAGATCCGTGGCCACCGTCGCACCTACATTGGGGCGCTGCCCGGGCGCATCTTGCAGACCATGAAACGCGCTGGGACAGGCAATCCGCTTTTCATGCTGGACGAAATTGACAAGTTGGGTTCCGATTTTCGCGGCGACCCCTCGTCCGCTTTATTGGAGGTGCTCGATCCCGAGCAGAATTTTGCCTTTAGCGATCATTACCTGGAAATGCCGTTTGATCTGGCCAAGGTCATGTTCGTGACCACGGCCAATACGCTCAACAGCATCCCACCTGCGTTGCTCGACCGCATGGAAGTGATCGAGTTCCCCGGATATATCGAAGAAGAAAAGCTGGAGATTGCCACGCGATATCTCATCCCGCGCCAGATCGAAGAAAACGGCGTGGAGGATATAGCGCTGCACTTTGAGACTGCTGCCTTGCAGAGACTCATCCGCGAGTACACCTACGAGGCTGGCGTCCGCAACCTGGAGCGTGAGATCGGACGCATTTGCCGTAAGGTGGCGCGCCTGAAAGCCGAAGAGAAGAAATACCCGGTGGACATTACGCCGGATGTGGTCGAGAAGTTCCTTGGCCCGCAGCAGTTTTTCTCGCCAGAAGCGGAGCGGCAAGATGAGGTCGGCGTAGTACAGTCACTGGCCTGGACGGAGAACGGCGGCGAGATCATGCCGGTCGAAGTGGCGGTGCTGGAGGGCAAGGGTAGCCTGCAAATGACCGGCCAGATGGGCGACGTGATGCAGGAATCGGTGCAGGCCGCATTAACCTACGTCAAGTCACGCGCCTCGCTCTTTGAAATCGATCCGGAAGTCTTCGACCGCATGGACATCCACGTCCATATGCCAGAAGGAGCCATTCCCAAGGACGGCCCCTCGGCGGGCATCACCATGGCGACTGCCGTGACCTCCGCGCTCACCGGCCGCCCGGTCTACCGTGATGTCGGCATGACAGGCGAGATCACCCTGCGCGGGCGTGTACTGCCCATTGGCGGCGTGCGTGAGAAGGTGCTGGCTGCGCATCGGGCTGGCATCAAGGTTGTAATACTGCCCGAGAAGAACATGAAAGATCTGGTAGACGTGC
Organism: Anaerolineales bacterium; assembly: GCA_016928525.1. The sequence continues at coordinate 4,032 of JAFGKO010000071.1, forward strand.
CTAAGACTGCTCGTGCCGAACTCAAGATCATCCCGGTCACGCATATGGATCAGGTGCTGGAAGTGGCCCTTTCGCCGGAAGTGGTGGTAGAACCGCCTCGTCCGCGCAGAAGACCGGAAGAGCAAGAGGATGTCGAGGAAGATTAAATGGCAGTGTCCCTCAAGAATAAGGTCGTTCTCGTCACAGGCGCTTCGTCTGGCTTTGGTAAGGATGTAGCCTATCTCTTTGCGGCGGAAGGCGCCAAAGTTGTTCTGGCTGCCCGTCGTCTTGATCGTTTGCAGAAGTTGGCTGAAGCGATTCAACGGGCGGGCGGTGAGGCTTTTGCTGTCCCCGTCGATGTCACCCAGCGCGCTGAGATCGATCTCATGGTGCGCACGGTCATAGAAATCTACGAACAGATAGATATCCTGTTTAATAATGCCGGTTTCGGACGGCTCGATTGGCTCGAAAACCTGGAACCAGACCGAGACATTGATACACAAATACAAGTTAACCTGAATGGGCTCATTCATGTCACTCGCACTGTGCTTCCATATATGATCAGGCGCCGTTCTGGTCATATCATCAACATGTCCTCGATTGCAGGGTGGATGGCAGTCCCTTCCTATACAATTTACGCAGCTACCAAATATGGCGTGCGCGGTTTTACAACAGCCCTGCGCCGCGAGGTAGCGCCTTATGGCATCAAAGTGTCTGGCATCTATCCCGGCCCGGCGTACACCGAGTTCAGTTGGGGAGCTAAGAAGAATCGCAGGCCGAAATGGCTCAACATGTTTTTTATCCCCTCCGAGGTTGTTTCTCATCGGGTGATACAACTTGCCAGGCACCCGCACCGCAGCGTGATTGTCCCGTGGTGGTTTGCATGGATTGCCTGGGGAGAAAACCATTTTCCAGGCATTGCCGACTTTCTTATTCGGACGTTTTACACGAACAATCAGCGTAGATTGGGTAAAAAATGACTACAACTCGCCTCGAAAAACTCCTCGCATCTCTCCGGACCTCTGGCCTGGATGCCGTTGCCCTCAACCCTGGCCCTACTCTGACGTATCTGACGGGCGCGCAATTCCACCTGATGGAGCGTCCGGTTGTGTTAATGGTCGCCCAGGATCAGGATCCGGCCATTATCTTGCCTGAACTGGAGATGCTCAAAGTTGAGCAGATGCCATATCCTGTGCAGGCCTTTGCCTACGGCGAAAACCCGTCCGAGTGGGAGGCGGCCTTTCAAAAGGCCGCGCGGGCCCTTGGCCTGGATACCCTGACGGGCACAAGCGGGAAGCGCATCGGTGTCGAGCCGAATCGGATGCGCCTGTTGGAATTCCGTTATATCAAGGCGGGAGCGCCCGAAGCGGACTATCCCGATGCCAGCCATGTTTTGGGTGCGCTGCGTTTGAAGAAAGACAAGGAAGAAATCGAGGCCATGCGCAAAGCGGTTCAGGTGGCGCAGGCTACGCTCGAAGCGACTATTCCGCTGATAAAAATTGGCATGACCGAGAAGGAATTGGCGAGTGAATTAGGGATGCAATTATTGCGTAACGGTTCGGAGCCGGAGTTGCCTTTTTCCCCGATTGTTTCCGGCGGACCCAATTCAGCTAACCCGCACGCCAGCCCGACCGAGCGCAGGTTGGAGGCGGGCGACCTGCTGGTGATCGATTATGGCGCTACAGTGGATGGTTACATCTCGGATATTACACGCACGTTTGCGGTGGGGCAGGTGGACGCCGAATACGAGAAGATCCACAAGATTGTGCAGCAGGCCAATGCTGCCGGGCGCGCTGCCGGGAAACCGGGCCTACCCTGCGCGGCGGTGGACAAGGCCGCGCGCGATGTGATCGAACAGGCTGGTTATGGTCAGTATTTTACGCACCGCACCGGTCACGGTATTGGCATGGAGCCCCACGAGGAGCCTTATATGCGCGGCGATAACATGCAGTTATTGGAACCGGGCATGGTGTACACGGTCGAGCCTGGCATTTACCTGCCCGGTCGCAACGGCGTCCGCGTGGAAGATAATGTGGTGGTGACCGAGACGGGTTCCGAGAGCCTGAGCGATCTACCGCGTGAGATGCGTGTGGTGGGGTAAAAGTATTTAGTCGAATAAATTGACCGGGGATGAACGGAGATAGACGACGATTTGGTTTGATGAACAGACCAATGAGTTTATCAAAATATCCTGTTCATCTCTGTTTATCCCCGGTATGTAACCGATTATTTTGGGGTATAATGAGTTAGCTAATATATTTAGCTAATTGGAGCGACTATGCCTCTAAAGTATCTCCCTGCAACCGAAGTAAAAAACCGTTTTGGACGTGTCCTGCGTGAAGTAACCAAAACAGGCGGCCCGATTTACGTTGAGCGTGATGGCAAGCCCGTCGCAGTCATCTTAAGTGTGCGCGAATACGAGCGCACGCGACGCGTTTCTTTGCCAGTGGACAAAGCTGAATTGGCGCGTAATGCTTTTGGCATGTGGGCCGATCGCACAGACGTTGGTGCCGATTGGGTCAGGGAAGGCCGTGCCCGCTGGGAAAGTGATTGGGGGAATGACCAAAACGATTGAACTACTCTTTGATACCAATGCCCTGGTGGACATCTATTGTGGACAGGCAAGTATCAAGGCTCATTTTGAGTCAATTCTGGAAGGCAGGCTGTTGCCATATGTGTCGGTCATCACAGAAGCCGAACTCTGGCGCGGTCTGCGACCAGATGAGTTGGAGCGTCATGAACTTCTTTTGAGCCAATTCATCTCATTGCCCCTCGATTCAGATGCAGCCCGCCTGGCCGGAGCATGGATGCAAAAATACGCTTCTACCGGTCTTGGCTGGATGGACGCACTCATTTCAGCAACAGGAAAAATTGCTGATCTACCGGTATTGACCCGCGATAAACGGCTTGCGGAGGTTCTGTCTTCCGAGACAAAATTTGAACTATATTTTCTCAAGTAATTTCCAATTCTCGTCTCAATGATAGAAGAAATAATCTCGTGACAATTTGTGAAATTCGTGTCAAGAAGGTTTTACACGCTACCCTGGGCCAGGTTGGGATTCTGACCCAAATCGCTTTCGCTGCCAAGCGCCACTGGGGCTATCCCGAACGTTGGATACAAATTTGGTCGCCTCTGCTAACAATTTCCCCGGAGTTTATCGAATCTCACGACACTTATGTAGCCTATGTTGGCGAAGAGCCAGTTGGGTTTTGTGCTATTTCCGTCGAAGGAGAAAGGGCAAGCGTGGAACATTTATGGGTGTTGCCGGGCAACATAGGTATGGGCATTGGCGCGGCCCTGTTCAAACACATGATTTCAAGGTGCAAAGACTTGGGAGTGCGGGTTCTCGAAATCGTATCCGATCCCAACGCCCTGGGATTTTATGAGCACATGGGGGCAAAGGTGGTTGGCGAACACGTCGGCGAAGTGGAAGGCCAGCTGCGTATTTTGCCGGTATTGGAAATGACATTGGCCCGCTAATTTTTTCATCCTTGTGTTAACATCCCGTAAACAACACATATCTGCAACATTTTGCCCTTGACTTATTTTCGAAATGCCCTATAATCGAGCGAAACATTCGAAGCTTATGAACACTTTTCTATCATCCTTCATCCTTATCGTTATTATTTCGGTCCTTATTCTTAAGGACCAGATTGTGGTTGGGATGGCAGCGGTGAGAGTAAAGTAACTACACCTGCTAAGCGAAAGAGAGCCGCCCAACCACGGGCGGCTCTCTTTTTGTGAAAGGAAGCTCGCATTGAATTTCTTACAAGCCATTGACAACGCCTTTATCCTGATTATTGTCCTCCTTCTTACGAAGGAGCGACCGCTTGTGGTTGGACTGGTCAGGATAGTGACGAAAAGATAGGCACACCTGGAGAAAGACGAGAGCCGCCCAAGCACATCGGGCGGCTTTTTTCTTAGATTAACCCTCATCCCCGGCCCTTCTCCCTGAAAGGGAGAAGGGAGCCGAAAGGAAAGTTATGCGTTCTGATACTGTAAAGAAAGGTTATGACAAAGCGCCTCACCGCGCCTTGTTGCGCGCGACCGGTTTGAAAGACGGAGATTTCGACAAACCGTTTGTGGCGATCGTCAATTCGTATGTGGATGTGGTGCCCGGGCATGTGCATTTGCAGGAGTTCGGCAAGCTGGTCAAAGATGCGGTGCGCGCCGCGGGCGGTGTCCCGTTTGAGTTCAACACCATTGGCGTGGATGATGGCATTGCCATGGGCCATATGGGGATGAAGTACTCGCTCCCTTCTCGCGAATTGATTGCTGATTGCGTTGAGACCATGATCGAGGCCCACAGATTCGACGCCATGGTTTGCATCCCCAACTGCGACAAGATCGTCCCTGGGATGCTGCTGGCTGCGATGAGAGTCAACATCCCGGCCATTTTCGTCTCCGGCGGGCCGATGGCCGCAGGGCAAACGCCCGAAGGTGAGACTATTGACTTGATCTCTGTTTTCGAAGGTGTAGGTGCGTATTCGGCGGGGAAAATCGATGAAAAGCGATTATCCATTTTGGAAAAATATGCCTGCCCGTCATGTGGCTCTTGCTCGGGAATGTTCACGGCCAATTCAATGAACTGCCTGATGGAAGTGCTGGGAATGGCTTTGCCCTTTAACGGCTCGGCCCTGGCTAAGACCGCCGAACGCGAAGCGCTGGCGAAGAAAGCCGCTGCCCAGGTGCTGACCCTGCTTGAACGCGACATCAAGCCGCGAGACATTGTCACTGCCGAGGCCATCGACGATGCCTTCGCGCTGGATATGGCCATGGGCGGCTCAACCAACACGGTGCTGCACACGCTGGCGTTAGCTAACGAAGCGGGCGTGGACTATCCGCTAGAGCGCATCAACGCCGTGGCCGACAAGGTGCCGCACATCTGCAAGGTCAGCCCAGCGGGCAAGTGGCACATGGAAGATGTGCACCGGGCGGGCGGCATCCCGGCCATTTTGAACGAAATCCAGTGGAGCACGGGCATGCTGCACTTCGACCGTATGACGGTCAGCGGGACGACACTGGGGGAATCGCTCCAGGGGTGTGATATCCAGGATGACGACGTGATTCGTCGCTACGAAAATGCACATTCGAAGCGCGGCGGTTTGTCCATTTTGTTTGGCAACCTGGCTCCTAATGGCGCGGTCGTCAAGGTGGGCGGCGTAAGCGCAGAGATGATGAAGTTCAGCGGCCCGGCGCGGATTTATGAATCGCAGGACGAGGCGCTGAAAGGTATCCTGGCTGGAGAAGTCAAGGAAGGAGATGTGGTTGTCATTCGCTACGAAGGTCCCAAAGGCGGACCCGGAATGCAGGAGATGCTCTCGCCGACGTCGGCCATCATGGGTCAAGGACTGGGCGACAAGGTGGCGTTGATCACCGACGGTCGCTTTAGCGGCGGGACGCGCGGCGCCTGCATCGGTCATGCCTCCCCGGAAGCGGCTGCGGGTGGTCCGATTGGCGCGCTCAAGGCCGGGGACACGATCGACATCGATTTAACGGAACGCAGGCTGGAGGTCCGTTTGAGCGAGGCGGAAATCCGTCAACGCTTGAGTGAATTGCCTCCCTTCCAGTCCAAAATCCAGAGTAAATGGTTGAAACGTTATTCGTATTTTGTCACCAGCGCGGATACGGGTGCAATTTTAAATTGTTGATGTCATTGCGAGGCCGAAGGCCGAAGCAATCTCCTGTATACATGCAGCCATGAGATTGCTTCGCCGCTATACGGCTCGCAATGACATAAAAATCAAGGAGAGAAATCATGAAATTAAGCGGTGCAGAAATTTTGTGGGAATGCTTGACGCAAGAAGGCGTGGAAGTAGTGTTCGGTTATCCCGGCGGGGCGAATATGCCGATCTATGATGCCATGCTCAGTTACCCGGTGCATCATGTGCTGGTGCGACATGAGCAGGGTGCAGCGCACATGGCTGACGGTTACGCGCGCGCTTCCGGCAAGGTCGGTGTGGCGATGGCAACCTCCGGCCCGGGGGCAACCAACCTGGTGACCGGGATCGCCACAGCCATGATGGATTCATCGCCGATCGTGTGCATCACCGGGCAGGTACATGCGCACCTGATCGGCGGCGACGCCTTCCAGGAGACCGATGTGACCGGTATCACTCTGCCAATCACCAAGCATAACTACCTTGTAACTCGCGCCGACGAGATCGCCGAGGTGGTTGCCGAGGCCTTTTACATCGCCCGCAGCGGGCGCCCCGGCCCGGTGCTGATCGATATCTGCAAGAACGCCCAGATCGAACAGACCGAATTCGTCTACCCCGAAGACGTGAAATTGCCGGGGTACCAGCCGCCATCCCATGCACCGAAAGTGGATTTGCAGAAGGCGGTGAAATTGATCGAGAGTGCTGAACGGCCGGTCATTCTCTGTGGTCACGGCGTTACGATGTCTGGCGCGGAGGAAACACTGCAGTATTTTGCCATCAAGACGCAAACACCTGTTGCGATGACCTTATTGGGCCTGGGCGCGTTCCCGGCTTCGCATGAACTCAGTCTGGGGATGATGGGCATGCACGGCGAAGCGCACTGTAACCTGGCCATCCAGAACGCCGACTTGCTGCTGGCTTTTGGCATGCGCTTCGATGACCGCGTGACCGGCACGCTCAACACGTACGCGCCCGGCGCGAAGAAAATCCACATCGATATCGACCCATCTGAAATCCACAAAAATGTGAAAGTGGATGTACCGCTGGTTGGCGACCTGAAAACCGTAGTGACCGATCTTATCCCCATGGTGGACGAGTACGAGCACGAAGAATGGATGCAACAGATCAAAGAGTGGAAAGCCGATGGCGACGCACGCAGCATCATGAGTTGGCCGGACGATGGCAAGTTGCACGTCTCGCATCTGGTGCATGACCTGTGGGCAGCGACCGAAGGTGGCGCAATTGTAACAACGGACGTCGGACAACATCAGATGTGGACAGCGCAGTATTACTTTATGGAAAAACCCAAGCGCTGGCTATCATCCGGCGGAGCAGGAACGATGGGTTTTGGCCTGCCCTCGGCCATCGGAGCCTGGTTTGCAAACAAGAACGATGAAGTCTGGACGGTGGTTGGAGATGGCGGCTTCCAGATGACGCAGGCGGAATTGTCCACTGCTGCCCAAGAAGGCGCCAACGTCAAGATCGCCATCATGAACAACAACTTCCTGGGCATGGTGCGCCAGTGGCAGGAATTCTTCTTCGAGAAGCGCTATTCGGCGGTCAACATGCGTACGCCCGATTTTGTGAAGATCGCCGAAGCGCACGGCATCCCGGCCCGGCTGGTGACCAAACCCGAAGAAGTGCAGGACGCTATCGCCTTTGCCCGCGATACGCCTGGACCGGTGCTGCTCGAATTCCGCGTGGAACAGGAAGAAGCGGTCTACCCGATGGTGCCCACTGGCGCGGCGTTGGACCAGATGTTGCGGCGTCCGGTACGCACTGCAGTTGAAAAGGAATAGGAGAGAAAAATGCAATACACATTGATCGCCCTTGTTGAAGATAAGCCGGGTGTGTTGAACCGTGTAGCGTCATTGTTTCGCCGCCGCAATTTCAATATCGAGTCTCTGGCTGTTGGGCGTACCGAAAAACCAGGCGTCTCGCGTATGACGATTGTGACGAACTGTGAAAATGACGTGGATGCCCGCAAAATCGAGGCCCATCTGTACAAACTGGTCAACGTGATCGACGTGCAAGACGTCACGCGGCAGCCATCTGTGACCCGTGACCTGGCGCTGATCAAGGTCAAGGCGACGCCCGAACAGCGCAGTGAGATCAACAACCTGGCCGCTATTTTTCGCGCTCGTATCGTGGACGTTGCGCCTGATTCCGTTATCGTGGAAGCCACTGGCACCGAAGACAAGATCGAAGGCATGATCGAACTGCTGCGCCCCATCGGCATTATGGAAATGGTGCGCACGGGACAGGTCGCCATGACCCGTGGTGAGCATTCCGGCATCCGCCGCACGCCCGGTGCAAATGGCAATGGCTGGCACCCGGAAGAGGTTGTGCAGGTTGGTGCAGACTAATTCTCGTTGGTCGAGTAGCCCCGCGTTCTTTTCGCGGGGCGTATCGAGACCAAAAGGCTACTTATGAACATGGTGGTCTCGATACAACACTCGCAAAGAACGCTCGTGTTTACTCGACCACCGGAGATAGGAAATAAGGAGATTTTATTTATGGCAAAAATCGATTTTGGCGGCGTTGTCGAAGATGTCGTGACCCGTGACGAATTCCCGCTTGAGAAGGCGCGTGAAGTGCTCAAAGACGAAGTGGTGGCTGTGCTCGGCTACGGTGTGCAGGGCCCTGCTCAGGCGTTGAACATGCGCGATAACGGTGTCAAGGTCATCGTCGGACAGCGCGACGGGACAAAAAATTGGGACAAGGCACTCGCCGATGGCTGGGTTCCCGGCGAGACGCTCTTCTCGGTCGAAGAAGCTGCCGAGCGCGGTACGGTCGTGCAATACCTGCTTTCGGACGCGGGCCAACGCTCACAATGGCCGAAGATCGTCGAGTGCCTGGACGAAGGCGACATGCTCTACTTCTCGCACGGGTTCTCGATCACCTACAAAGACCAGACCGGTGTCGTCCCGCCACCGCACGTGGACGTGGCCCTGGTCGCGCCCAAGGGCTCTGGTACCAGCGTGCGCCGAAATTTCCTGGACGGTTCGGGCATCAATGCCAGTTACGCAATCCACCAGGATACTACCGGCAAGGCCGAAGAGCGAACCATTGCTCTCGGCATTGCCATCGGCGCGGGCTATCTCTTCCCGACCACCTTCGAGAACGAAGTTTATTCTGACTTGACGGGCGAACGCGGCATTTTGATGGGCGCGTTGGCGGGCGTGATGGAAGCCCAGTACAACGAACTGCGTGAGCACGGACATTCCCCGTCCGAGGCTTTCAACGAGACGGTCGAAGAGTTGACCCAATCGCTCATACGCTTGGTTGCCCAGAACGGCATGGACTGGATGTACGCCAATTGTTCCACCACCGCCCAACGCGGCGCGCTGGATTGGAAGGACAGGTTCCGTGACGCTGTCGCTCCGGTTTTCGTGGATTTGTACCAGAGTGTGCTGAACGGGGAAGAGACCCGCATCGTGCTGGAAAGAAACTCTGACCCGAACTATCGCCAGAACCTGGAGGAAGAACTCAAGACCATGCGCGAATCGGAGATGTGGCAGGCTGGCGCGGCGGTCCGCTCGTTGCGGCCGGAGAATTGGAAGAAGTAGTTTATTGGTTAGATAGTTGGATAGTTCAGTAGTTAACTTGTGGATTGACTACATAACTACCAAGCTAAGGAACGAGGTAACTATGAGCAATTATGTAAAAATCTTTGACACTACATTACGCGATGGCGAACAATCCCCCGGCGCGACGATGACCTCTGCAGAGAAGTTGGAAGTGGCGCGCAACCTGGCTCGGCTGGGCGTTGATATTATCGAAGCAGGCTTTCCCGCTGCTTCGCCCGATGACCTGGAGGCTGTCCGCCGCATCGCGGAAGAGGTCGGTAATCCGCCTGAGGGCGAGGAGCAGGTTAAGGTCCCGGTGATTTGCGGGCTGGCACGTGCTACCAGGGGCGATATCGATAAGGCCTGGGAAGCGGTCAGAGGGGCGCAAAAGCCCCGCATCCACACCTTTTTGGCCACGTCCGAAATTCACATGAAGCACAAACTCAACATGGATCGTGAGCAAGTGGTCGAGCGCGTGGCTGAGATGGTGGCCTATGCGCGCTCATTATGTGAGGATGTGGAATTTAGCCCCGAAGACGCTGGCCGCTCCGACCCGGAGTTCCTGTACCTGGTGCTGGGCGAAGCGATCAAGGCTGGCGCGACCACGCTCAATATCCCCGATACGGTCGGTTACACCATGCCTGAAGAGTTCGGCGCGCTGATCGCGGGCATCCAGGCCAACACGCCGGGGATGAGCGATGAGATTACCATTTCGGTGCATACCCACGATGACTTGGGGTTAGCGACAGCCAACGCGCTGGCAGGTATTCGTGCGGGCGCCCGCCAGGCCGAAGTGACGGTCAACGGCATCGGCGAACGGGCGGGCAATACCTCGCTCGAGGAAGTGGTCATGGCGCTCAGAACCCGTTACCCTGTCTACAAGTTGGAGACGGGCATTGAAACCACCCAGCTTTCTCGAGTCAGTAAGCTGGTCAGCAATTACACCGGCATCAGCGTGCAGCCTAACAAGGCCATTGTCGGTGCGAACGCGTTTGCGCACGAAGCCGGCATCCATCAAGACGGCATGCTCAAGAACAACCAGACCTACGAGATCATGCGCCCTGAAGATGTAGGTGTCAGCCAGACCAACCTGGTGCTCGGTAAGCATTCTGGCCGTCATGCCTTGCGCAACCGGCTAGCCGAGATGGGCCATGTACTCGATGAAACTGAACTCGATCAGGCCTTTGCTCGCTTCAAGGAATTAGCCGACCGCAAGAAAGTCATCACCGACGCTGATCTCGAAGCCCTGATTGCCGACGAGTTCTACCAGCCGCTTTCAGTCTACACCCTAGATGGTTTGCAAGTTACCTGCGGCACGATGGGCATGCCCACTGCCACCGTGCGTTTGAAAGGCCCGGATGGCAGGGTTCAGGTCCAGGCTTCGATGGGCACCGGCCCGGTCGATGCCACCTACAAAGCCATCAACGCCATCGTCAATACGCCCAACACCCTGCTGGAATTCAACATCCACGCCATTACTGAAGGCATCGACGCTCTGGGCGAAGTCACCGTGCGAGTGCAGGGCAACAATGGTCACCATACGATGGATGCTCAGAAAGAACTCTCGTACAACCGTATCTACGGTGGTCACGGCGCTGATACTGACATCATCGTTGCCAGCGCCAAGGCTTATATTAATGCGCTCAATAAATTGATCATTTCGCAAACTGAAACGCAAACCATCCAGAACGACTATGGAGTCATGCTGGTTGGATAACCAAGAAGGAGAAATCACCATGTCTACCCCTAATGAAGATACCAACGTTGCTGAAAGCCCGATCTTCGAACCGTTCCCTGAACCCAACACCATGCCCTCCGGCTGGGATCTGAGCGGCCTCACCCCGGACCCTGTACCAGTTCCCGCTCCCCCGGTTGAAGACACCCCTGAAGCTTGATCGTGTTACCACAAAGGCACAAGGACTCTAAGACACAAAAATAAAAAACTTTGTGGTTTTGTGTCTTAGCGCCTTCGTGGTTAAAATCGTAAATCATCAATCGAATATTCATCATGCCCAAAACCTTATTCGAAAAGGTCTGGGATTCGCATGTTGTTGCTCAACAACCTGACTCCCCGACCATCCTTTACATTGACCTGCATCTCATCCACGAGGTGACCTCACCGCAGGCTTTCACTGGTCTGTGCCAGCGCGGATTGAAAGTCCGCCGTCCAGACAGAACCTTCGCCACGCTGGACCATTCCACGCCTACGCATGACCCTTCCCTGCCGATTGCGGACCCCATTGCCGCGGCGCAAATCCGCCAGATGGAGAAGAATGCCGCCGAGTTTGGCATCCCACTCTATGGATTGGACAGCCCCAAGCGCGGCATCGTCCACGTTATCGGCCCGGAACTGGGACTGACCCAACCGGGTATGACCATCGTCTGCGGCGACAGTCACACTGCCACGCATGGTGCGTTTGGCGCGTTGGCCTTCGGCATCGGCACGTCCGAAGTTGAGCACGTGTTGGCTACGCAGTGCCTGCTCCAGCGCAAACCCAAAACCTACGAAGTCCGCGTGGACGGGAAACTTGCTAAAGGCGTCTCAGCCAAAGACATCATCCTGGCTTTGATCGCCAAGATCGGTGTCGGCGGTGGAACGGAGCACGTTTTCGAGTACATCGGTGAAGCCATCCGTTCTCTGACGATGGAAGAGCGTATGACCATTTGCAACATGTCCATCGAAGGCGGTGCTCGGGCTGGCATGATCGCCCCCGATGACACCACTTTCGAGTATCTGGCCGGGCGTGAATTTGCGCCGAAAGATGGCCAATGGGATAAAGCGCTCACGCACTGGAAATCCCTGCCCAGCGATGCGGACGCGGTCTACGATAAGTCGGTCACGTTGGATGCCTCCGCCCTGGAACCGATGATCACCTACGGCACCAACCCCGGCATGGGCATGAAGATCAGCGAATGTATCCCCGACCCGGCCTCGTACAGTGAGCCATCACAAAAGGCTGCGCTCGAAAAATCCCTGGCTTACATGGATTTGCAGCCCGGTCAGCCACTGCTCGGCAAGAAAGTCGATGTGATCTTCATCGGCAGTTGTACTAACTCGCGTATCTCCGACCTGCGCCAGGCGGCTTCCGTTTTGAAAGGTCGCAAAGTCGCCAGTGATGTGCGCGTTATGGTCGTGCCCGGCTCTCAGCAGGTCAAGAAGCAGGCCGAGGCTGAAGGCCTGGACAAAATCTTCAAGGAAGCCGGAGCCGACTGGCGCGAAGCCGGTTGCTCGATGTGCCTGGCGATGAACGGTGACCAGCTCGAACCCGGTCAATATGCCGTCAGCACCAGCAACCGCAACTTCGAAGGCCGCCAGGGCAAAGGCGGACGCACGTTTTTGGCCTCGCCGTTGACTGCCGCCGCCACCGCCCTCACCGGCCAGATTACCGACGCCCGAACGGTTATAGCGTGAGTGACAGATGACAGAGAAGATTACCCAGGCCTTTGATGCCTCGGTCGACTATTACGACGACTGGATGCGGGTGGCGCTGCCCAGCTACGCCGGGATATTTGCGGCGGCCCTGGAACAGATCCCTTTCGAAAAGACTGCCTCCGTCCATGTGTTGGACCTAGGGGCAGGCACCGGGTTGTTCTCCTGGCATGTCCTGGAAGAATACCCGGCTGCGACGTTTACCCTGTGCGATCTAGCTCCCGGAATGCTGGAGATCGCCCGGCAACGGTTTACACCCTATCCTGGTCAGTTTACCTACCTAGTCGCGGATTACCGACAGATTTCTACTGATCAGAAGTTTGATCTGGTTATCTCGAGTCTTTCCATTCATCATTTGTCCGACGAGGACAAGCACGCCCTATTCATCCATATTCATTCCCTGCTGGAAGAGGCTGGCCTGTTCATTAACATCGATCAGGTCTGGGGCCCAACCGAATACTGGCAGTCCCGTTACTGGGATCAGTGGCTGGAGCGAGTCCAGCGTAGTGGCGTATCGCAGGACCAGATCGAAGCCAGCGTCCGGCGGCGCAAGGAATATGACCGTGAGGCCTCCCTGGCTGACCAGCTTCAGTGGCTGGAACAGGCTGGCTTTTCGCAGGTAGACTGCGTTTACAAACATGCCTTCATTGGCGTCTTTTGTGCTCTCAAGTAAAAACATGCAAAAGCTTGTCCTGAGTGTATAGCCCGAAGGATCAACCTTCGCAAGGTTTTACAAAGGAATTTTTATGGCCGAATTTACAAAACTGACATCACGCATAGTTCCGCTGCCCGTTGAAAATGTAGACACGGACCAGATCATCCCGGCCCGTTTCCTGAAAGCAACCGACAAGAACGGCATGGGCGATGCTCTGTTCTCCGACTGGCGCTATAACCCGGACGGCAGCCCCAAGCCGGGGTTCGTGCTTAACGATCCCAAGTATCAGGGCGCGCAAATCCTGCTAGCCGGAGACAATTTCGGGTGTGGTTCGAGCCGCGAGCATGCGCCCTGGGCGCTAACCGGCTACGGGTTCCGGGCTGTCATCAGCACCTCCTTTGCCGACATCTTCCGCAATAATTCCCTCAAGAACGGCCTGTTGCCGATCATCGTAGATGCTGAAACCCACAAGGCCCTATTCGATCTGGCGGAGGAAGCCCCGGCAGCCGAAATCACGATTGACCTGGAGGCCCAGTCTGCTACCTTGCCTGGCGGGCGAACCATTCCCTTCCCCATCGACCCGTTTTCCAAGACCTGCCTGCTCAAAGGCGTGGACCAGTTGGGCTACATCATGAGTTTCGAGGAAGAAATTGAGGTATACGAAGTCACCCATTAATCCACGAAGAGTACGAAGGGACACTAATTTTTATTGTTTTCTTCGTGCACTTCGTGACCTTCGTGGAAAAAATTATGAGAATTCAAATCTACGACACTACCTTACGTGACGGCACCCAGTCTGAAGGGTTTACCCTTTCGGGCATCGACAAAATCCGCATCGCCAAACGCCTCGACGCGATCGGTGTGGCTTTCATCGAAGGCGGCTGGCCGGGCTCCAACCCAAAGGATGCCGAGTTCTTTGAGCGCGCCCGCGATATGGAATTCACACATTCGCTCGTCGCGGCTTTTGGCGCCACCTGCCGCGTGCAGGGCGGCCCCGAAGACGACGCCAATATCCAGGCCCTGCTCGATTCGCACACATCGGTCTGCACCATCTTCGGCAAGACCTGGACGCTACACGTCACCGAGGTGCTGCGCACCACTCCGGAAGACAACCTGCGCATTATCGAACAATCAGTAGCCTATTTGCGCGAGCAGGGACGCCGCGTGATCTACGACGCCGAGCATTTCTTCGACGGTTACAAAGCCGATCCGGCCTATGCGCTGGAGACGCTGCAGGCGGCCGTCCGTGGCGGAGCGGAGACGGTCGTGCTGTGCGACACTAACGGCGGGACCCTGCCCTGGGATTTGGAACGCATCATTCGGGATTTGAAACCTGCCCTCGCGCACCCGTTTGGAATCCACACCCATAACGACTCCGAATGTGCCGTCATCAATTCGTTGGTGGGTGTCCGCGAAGGGGCCATCCAGGTGCAAGGCACGATCAACGGCGTGGGCGAACGCTGCGGCAACGCCAACCTGTGCTCGATCATCCCAGACCTGGAACTCAAAATGGACATCCGGTGCCTGCCCGATGGCAATCTCGCGCGCCTGTCCGACTTGTCGCATTTTGTGATGGAAGTCGCTAACGTTACGCCCGATGAGCACTTGCCCTTTGTCGGCAAGTCAGCATTTGCGCACAAGGGCGGAGTCCACGTGGCGGCCATGCGCCGCTCGGCGCAATCATACCAACATATTGAGCCAGAAGCAGTCGGGAACAAAATGCGCGTGGTTGTTTCTGACTTGTCTGGGCGCGGAAACTTGCTCCACAAAGCGGAGGAACATTTTTTAGAGTTGGACGCTGATGAGGTCGTTCCTGTGCTCAACGACATCAAGGAATTGGAAGCGCGCGGATTTGCCTTCGAAGCTGCCGAAGCCTCGGTAGCCATGATGCTCAAACGACAGGAAATGTATTACAAACCGCCTTTTGAACTGGTGGACTATTTCGTCAACGTAGAACATCGTGACGGACGTGGAACGTTTGCCGAAGCGACGGTCAAAGTGCGGGTAAACGGTGAAGTTTTCCATACCGCCGCCGAAGGCAATGGTCCTGTCAACGCGCTGGACATAGCCTTGCGCAAGGCGCTGCAACCGATCTACCCCGAGCTGGCGCACTTCCATCTGGCGGATTACAAGGTTCGCATTTTGGATGGCGAAAATGGCACCGAGGCTATTACCCGCGTGCTGATCGATACGCATAACGGCACCAAGCGCTGGAGCACCGTCGGCGCCAGCGGAAATATCATCGAAGCCAGTTGGCGTGCGTTGGCTGACTCGGTTGAGTATGGGTTGATGGTGGCTCACTAAATCGACCGTGGACTGTTGACGATGGACCGCAAAAACGGTCTTCGGTCAATCGTCCACCGTCCATAGAGGAGTTTCATGCAAGCAAACATCGTACTACTCCCCGGCGACGGGATTGGCCCCGAAATCGTGACCGAAGCCGTGCGGGTTTTGGAAACCATTGCAAGCAAACATGGACATTCCTTCCACTTTACCGAGCGGCTAATGGGCGGCTGTTCGATTGACAAATACGGTTCCTCGCTGACCGACGAAACCCTGGCCGACTGCCAGGCTGCGGACGCGGTGCTGCTGGGCGCGGTCGGCGGGCCCAAATGGGACGATCCCCAGGCCAAAGACCGCCCTGAACGCGGCTTGCTGGCCTTGCGCAAGGGACTGGGCGTGTTCGCCAACCTGCGCCCAGTCAAAGTGCATCCAGCGTTGATCGAGTGGTCGCCGCTCAAAGCGGAGAAGTTACAGGGCGTGGATATCCTCGTCGTGCGCGAGTTGACCGGCGGCCTGTACTTCGGCTGGCCTAAAGGCCGCGATGTGAAGGATGGTCGCGAGCGCGCCGTGGATACGCTCGAATACTACGACTACGAGGTCAAGCGTGTCGTGGAGTTGGCCTTCAAACTGGCGAAGGGGCGCAAGAAAAAAGTCACCTCGGTGGACAAGGCCAACGTGCTCGAATCGTCCCGGTTGTGGCGGCAAATCGCGACCAAAGTCGGGGCCGAGAACCCGGATGTGGAACTGGAGCATGTGCTGGTGGATACGGCCTCCATGCGGCTGATCACCGGTCCCGCCTGGATGGATGTGGTTGTGACCGAGAACATGTTCGGTGACATCCTGACCGACGAAGCCTCGGTCTTAGCAGGATCGATGGGGATGCTGCCTTCGGCCAGTTTAGGCCAGGCCCCTGCCGGGAAAGATAAAGGTCCGGGGTTATATGAACCGATCCACGGCTCGGCCCCGGACATCGCCGGGAAGGGCATCGCCAACCCGGTTGGCACGATCCTTTCGTCGGCTATGTTATTACGTCACTCGCTTGGATTGGAAGCTGAAGCCGCCTCCATCGAAAAAGCCGTGGATGAGTCCATCACGGACGGCGCGCGCACCGTCGACGTTGGCGGAAAGTTAAGTACAAAACAGATGGCGGATGAAATTATTGCACGATTATAAGAGTGTAGGGGCGGGGTAACCCCGTCCCTCCTGAAACGGAAAGGAGAAATTACTATGGCACTTGAATCAAAATACATCTGGATGAATGGGGAACTGGTTGAATTCGAAAAGGCTAACGTGCATTTTCTGACCTCGACCATGCACTATGGCCTGGGTGTGTTCGAGGGCATCCGTTGCTACGACACGCCCAAAGGCCCGGCTGTCTTCCGTTTGAAGGAACATGCCCAGCGCCTGATTGACTCGGTGCGCATTTTGGACATGCCGGAACTTCCGTACACGGTAGAACAGATCGAGGAAGCCATCCTGCAGACGGTAAAAGCCAATGAGTTTGCCGAATGTTATATCCGTCCGTTGGTGTACCTGGCCGAGGGCGGCATGGGACTGCATTTCATCGGCGCAAAATCAGGACTTGGGATCGCCGTTTGGGAATGGGGCAACTTCCTCGGCCCGGAAGCGATGGAGAAAGGTATTCGGGCGAATATCGCCACCTTTACCCGCCATCATATCAACGTGATGATGACCAAATCGAAAGCCGCCGGGAATTACGTCAACAGCGCCCTGGCCAAGACCGAATCGCTCAAACTGGGGTTTGATGAAGCCATTATGCTCGACCCGCAGGGATATGTGGCCGAATGTACTGGTGAGAATATTTTCCTGGTGCGGAATGGAAAAGTCTATACGCCGCCGGTCGCTACTGTTCTGGGAGGTATTACCCGCGATGCTTTGTTGACCGTGGCGCGTGACCTGGGATATGAAGTGCTCGAGCAGCCTATCTCGCGCGACATGCTCTACATCGCGGACGAGGTGTTCGTATGCGGCACCGCTGCTGAAGTGGTGGCTTTGAGCGAGATCGACTTCCGGGTGATCGGTGATGGTAAGACTGGCCCGGTCACGCGGTCGCTTCAGAAAGCTTTCCAGGATGTGATTCGAGGGAAAGATCCAAAATATGAACGCTGGTTGAGTTATGTCGACCAGGTATCGGTCAAGTTGTCTCAATCTATGTCTGTTTCGGCAGATTGACAAAAGCCGCTTGACGTGCGCCAATCTGAAAAGTAGAATGCGGCGCGAATACCCGACGATGAGTTAAACGGCTTTTCCTATTGCCATCACTTGAGCCACGGAGACACAGAGAAAATAATGAGAAAACTCCGTGACTCTGTGTCTCCGTGGTGTAGGCCCTTGTACAAACATAAATTAGTGTGAATTCGCGGATATTTGAGTATGAAACCCTATTGCGAGTACGTTCTTGCGCACCCGGAAGATGAATATAACAAGCGCTACCACGATACCGAATACGGCTTTCCGCTCGAGGATGACAACCAGCTTTTCGAGCGCCTGATTTTGGAGATCAACCAGGCCGGGCTGTCCTGGATCACGATCCTGAAAAAGCAGGAGAACTTCCGCCGTGCGTACGATGATTTTGACATTGCAACCGTAGCCTTTTACAGAGAGTCTGACCGTGCGCGTTTATTGTCAGATGCGGGCATCATCCGCAACAAGCTCAAGATCAACGCGGCTATCGAGAACGCCCGGCGTATCCTTGAATTGCGTAAGGAATACGGTTCCTTCAAAGGCTGGCTGGATGCGCAACATCCGCTCCCAAGGGAAGATTGGACGAAGCTGTTCAAGCAGACTTTCCTTTTTACCGGTGGCGAGATCGTTAACGAGTTTTTGCTGTCGACCGGTTATCTGCCAGACGCGCATAGCCCAGATTGCCCGGTGTATCCCGCTATCTTGGAACAACGCCCGCCCTGGTCAACTCATACCTCATGAACCTCAACGGGCAGTTCGAGCAAATCCGCCAATCTGCCACCGTGGCGATGAACGACCGCATCCTGGCGTACAGGGCGGCCGGCAATCCGGTCGTCCAGTTGCAGGTAGGTGACCCGGACTTTGCGACTCCGCCAGCCATCCTCGAGGCAGCCTCCCAAGCGATGCAAGACGGCTGGACACACTACGGTCCCAGTCGCGGCTTCCCGGACCTGCGGGCTGCTGCCGCTTCCAAACTGACGCGCGACAACGGCCTGGCCTACGACCCTGAGACTGAAATCCTGGTGACGCACGGCGGGATTCACGCCTATTATCTTGCCATGCAATCCATCCTGAATCCCGGCGACGAAGTGCTCATCCCCGACCCGACCTGGGCTACGCACGCCAATATGGCCACCATGCTGCGCGGACGAGTCATCCGCGTGCCTGCGCCGCCTGAAAACGGATTCATCCCGCCCATTGAGGCTTGGGAGGAGGCGTTGACGTCTCGTACGCGCGCCATCGTGCTGAACTACCCGTCCAACCCAACTGGGGCGTATCCATCGCGGGAATATTGGACCCAGTTGCAGAATTTTGCCGCAGAAAACAACCTGTGGGTGGTCAGTGACGAGGTCTACGAGAACCTGTATTACGGCGAAAAACCGACCTCGGCGGGCGCATTTCCCGGCGCAAAGGAACGCACGCTCCTGGTCAAAAGCCTGTCGAAGACCTACGCCATGACCGGTTGGCGTGTGGGCTACCTGGCCGCACCGCAGCAGGTCATCGAGAATGCCTTGAAAGCCGGGCAGAACTCCATCACCTGTGTAGCGCCCTTCGTGCAAAAAGCGGCTGCGTTTGCCTTGAGTGATGAAAGCGTACAGATCGCTGCCGCCGCAATGCGCACTGCCTATACCCGCCGCCGCGCTCTTGTCTTGCGGATAGCCAAAGAAATGGAGAGCGAGAAGGTGCTGGTCACGCCGCCGATGGGCGCGTTCTATTTCTTCCTCGATTTCCGCGCCCTGGACATGCCCTCGCTCGATATTTGTGAGCGGATATTGGAAAAAGCCGGTGTCGGCCTTGTCCCTGGCTCAGCGTTTGGGCAGCAAGGCGAGGGATTCGTCCGCATGACGATTGCCGCTGCGGATGAAGATGTGGAGCGGGGATTCAGGAAGATCGTTGAATGGGCGGAGGGACGGTAGCCAGTTATCAGTGTTTAGTAATCAGTGAACGGTAATGCATAAACAGTAGTGCGTCGCACCTTGCTAAATGGGATTCGTCCCAAAAGTCGGGTGCGACGCACTTTTTGTCCTTCGACTTCGCCGGGTCTCGATATGGGCTACGCCCTACTCGACCAACGCCTCCGCTCAGGACGATGCCTAGATCAATCCCTGTGCTATCAACAATTCACCGTTCAAAATCGCGCCACCCGCCGCGCCGCGGATGGTGTTGTGCGAGAAGTTGACGAATTTGATGTGGAAGAGCGGGTCGAGGCGCACGCGTCCGACGACGGTGGTCATACCATTGCCAGCCTCCCTGTCACGGCGTGGTTGCGGACGGTCTGGCGCGTCGGCCACTTCGATCACGGTGTCAGGCGCGGAGGGCAGGGATGCGACGATCTCCGGGGCCTTGAAGCCGGCCAGGGCAGCGGAAGCAGCTTCGGGCGTAACCGGATGCGCGAATTCCAGCGAAGCGCAGACCATATGCCCATCCGTCACAGCCACGCGGTTGGTGTGGGCCGAAATCTGGGCGGGCAGGAAGTCGATCTTGTCGCCGGATAACGTTCCCAGCATTTTTTGCGGCTCGGTCTCCACTTTGTCTTCCTCGCCGGGGATGTAGGGGATAATGTTGTCGAGGATGTCCAACGAGGCCACGCCGGGATAGCCCGCGCCGGAGAGGGCCTGCATGGAAACCACGAAGGCTCGCTTGAGCGTGAAGGCATCGTGCAGGGCGCGCAGGGCGATGGTTAGCCCGGTGCTGGTGCAGTTGGGGTTGGTGACGATGAAACCCTTCCAGCCGCGCTTCTGGCGCTGGACGGCGCTCAGGGCGGTGTGGTCGGGGTTGACCTCGGGGATGAGCAGGGGCACGTCATCCCACATGCGATGGGCGGAAGCGTTCGAGCAGACCGCATATCCGGCCTCGGCTAGGCCCGGTTCGATCGCTTTGGCCTGGTTGGATGGCAGCGCCGAAAAGGCCAGTTTGGCCTCGAAACCCGGCTCGGAGGGCAGGATGGTCATTTCGCGCGCATAAGCCGGGACCTGACCGGGCAGCACCCAGCGGCAGGCTTCGGCGTAAGTTTGCCCAACACTGCGGTCGGACCCGGTCAGCGCGCTAACCTCGAACCAGGGGTGGTTTTCGAGCAACTGGACGAAACGCTGGCCAACGGCTCCCGTCGCGCCGAGGATGGCAACTTTGATCTTGGACATGATGACTCCTTATTGGTTTAATCCACAGATTACGCAGATTTCACAGATTTTTAAGTTCCTAATCCGCGTAATCCCCTGGCACCCCCCGCCAGGGCAGGTGTGTGAAATCTGTGGATAAATCATGGTTACTACACAATCAACCCGTGGATGGAGGTAACTGCTTTGTTGGCATCCGCCGCATCCACCACCAGGCTGATGCTGCACTCGGATGAGCCCTGGGCGATGGCGATCACGTTGACGTCCGCCTCCCCCAAGGCGCTGAAGACTTTGCCTGCAATGCCCGGCGTATGGCGCATCCCCGCGCCGACCACGGTCACGATGGCGCTTTCACTCGAGGAGGTGATGCTGTCGATGTCTTTGCGGGCCAGTTCGAGCCGGAATTCTTCTTCCAACATGCGCAGCACCAGCTGGCTGGACTGGCAGGCAACCACGAAACAAATGCTCTGCTCCGAGGAAGCCTGCGAGATCATGACCACGCTGGTGTGGGTGCGCGCCACCGCCCCAAACGTGCGCGCCGCAATGCCGGGCACGCCCAGCATGCCGCGTCCCTCCACGGTGAGGATGCACTGTCCTTTGAAGGCGGTCACAGCCCGTATCGCGCCGTCGGTCAGCCTGCCATTGTCAGGCACGATCAGCGTCCCGGGCCCGGCAGGCGCAAAAGTATTCTTGACCCACAATTTTTTGCCGCGCTCCAGTACCGGGCGTATGGCTTTGGGATGCAGGACCTTGGCCCCGTAAAAAGCCAGCTCGGAAATTTCCCTGAATGTCAATACGGGGATGGTACGAGCCGTTTTGACGATACGCGGATCGGCGCTCATGACGCCGGTGACGTCGGTCCAGATCCAGACTTCGTCCGCATCCAACGCGACCCCGAAAATGGATCCGGAAAAATCACTGCCACCACGCCCGAGCGTGGTTGTCACGCCCTGACGGGTAGCCCCGATGAACCCGGTCAGAACGGGGATGGCGTTACGGGTGAAGAGCGGCTTGACTAACGTCTCGCAGCGCGCCGCGGTCTCGTCCATGAAGGGCGAGGCGCTTTGATAGACTTCGTCGGTGACCACCACTGTGCGCGTGTCTACTGCCGTAGCGGGCAGGCCGGCTTGCGAAAGCGCGGCGGCCACCACCGGCGCGCTCATGCGTTCTCCCAACGATAAGATGGCATCCAGCGCGCGCGGGGAGGCTTCGCCCAGGATGCGGGTGGCATGACAGAGCGCAACGTACTCCTGCAAGTGTCCG
Source organism: Anaerolineales bacterium (assembly GCA_016928525.1). Next base: position 26,193 of record JAFGKO010000071.1, read on the forward strand.
TCGATCAGTGAACGGACTTCATCTGCCCCGGGCGCAAGTTCGTCCAGCGCCTGGAAATGCTTTTCGCGCAAGGCCGCGGCGGCGCGTTCCGCGGACGTTTCGTCGGCGGCGCTGGCGGCGACTCCATGGAGCAGCGCGTCGGTCACGCCGCCCATGGCCGAGACGACAATGGCTACGTTCTCCCAATCCGCCCGGGCGCCGCGCGCGATTTCAATGACCTGACGGATGGCGGAGGGACTCCCCACGGACGTCCCGCCGAATTTCATCACAAGCGTTTTTGACATAAGGCCTCCGGTGCTTGGTATAGAAAAACAAAAAACGCGGTTCTCCGCGTTTTTGTCCCTGACAAAAAAGTGATCCCTGCTCTGTCACTACGTACGCGAAGGACTGACCGGCCCGCAAAGGGTAGTCGTGGTCATCATCGCAGTAGTGGTAGACAGGGATTTCATCGTGGGTGCCAAATTTGGCCGATTATACACCAGTTTGACAACAGTGTCATTGCGAGCGAGCGCTGGTTGAGTAGGCGGCGGGTCTCGATACACCGCTCCGCGGCACTCGCCCAGCGCCGCCATATCGAAACCAAGCGAGCGTGGCAATCTCCTGTTATTCGGGAAATCCCCTTGCTGGAGATTTTCAACGTCGGGAGACGTTGGAGTCCGTACCCTGAAATTAAATGTGCCCTTGAAACAGGGGATTGCTTCGGTCGGAGGAACACCGACCTCCATTAGACTTGGAGTAGTATTGTTTTGCCAAACAAGGGCTGAGAAAGTC
>JAFGKO010000072.1 GCA_016928525.1 Anaerolineales bacterium
CGACTGGAAATTCCGATCTTGTCGTAAATATGTTCCAGGTGGTGCGCAACAGTCCGTTCACTGATGACCAGGGCTTGAGCAATCTGGCGGTTGGTGTCGCCTTTGGCGACGTGTTGCAAGACTTCTACTTCGCGATTAGTGAGACCCGCGGGCCGATCACGCCGCGGACGCGGTTGGGGTGCTGTACCGCCCAACTCCTCTGCCAGCGCTGCGTAACAGTCCGGCGAGAATAACGGTCCGATGTCTGGCTGCATCGATTTCAGAACATCTTGAGGATCAGGAGTGGTATGGTGCCGACTTGCCTGCAAACGCTCCTGAAAATCGTCTGCTAGCGCCAGAATGCAAGCACTTACGGGCAGTTCGTCGCCTGAAAGCCCACGGTAGTAGCCCGTTCCGTTCAGCCGTTCATGGTGCATCCCGGCAATGGCGGCAATCGATGCGAGGACTGGCATACGGGAAAGGACGCGCTCTGTGTAATACGGGTGCAGGCGCAGCTTCTCTTTGTCGACTTCGCTTAACTGGTCCTGATTGAGCAAAATGTGGCTGGGTAGCGCGAGATGTCCCAGATCGTGAACCAGTGCAGCCCGGTGGATCGTGGTGATCTCGGATTCAGGCAAGCCCAACCGGCGCGCGATGCACTCCGCGAAGTAGGCGGTCTCTCGTGAATGGGTAACGGTAGCAGGCGATTTCAGGTCAACAAAATCCGCGGCGGCCAGCGCCACATCGTCCAATCTCGTCTCTTCGATGGTCCGATAAGGCGAATCAGGCTCCAGTTCAAGCACAACTTCCCATAAGTCTTGCTTTGCCAGTATTTCCCACAAATTGGATTCCCTGGCAACTGAGAGAAAAACGTCAACAACATGGGGATCAAAAAGTTTGCCTTTTCGCTCAAGGGCGATGGTCTCCGCCGCATCACGCCCATGCACCGTATTGCAGGCATCGGCCTTCAACGCCATGTGAAGCAAGCGGGCGCTTAGGGGAATCTCATCCCCTCGTAAGCCAAACGGCCCCTTGCCATCCCAGCGCTCCAGATAGTACCGAACGGCATTCTGTACTCCTGGGGGCATGTCGAGCCGCTGAGCCACACGAACGGCTACTTCACAAACACCTCGAACATCACCTTCATCAGGGTTATGGAGCAGCGCCCGCACGAGATTGAGAATCCTCGTGGGCAGTGGCGCATCGGGCGATACATTGGCTCTCATCCAGCCGAGCATCTCCCGCAGACTCGAATCGTCGCGGAGCGTAATATCGCCGATGGCCGCCAATTCATCACCCTGGATGATGGGAGCCATTGCCAAGGATAGCGCTGCACAGCCTGAATGCATGAGGAGAAAGCTGTAATAGAGTTCAACCTGCTCCGAATCCGACAGACGCAGCTCACGCGCCATCGCCATGCCGAGATAACAGGCGCGAAGAGCGTGGCCCATGGATTTCCCCGTTCCCAGGTCAGTGGCAAAAGAGAAGGCTGCCAGAACCTCCGCCATTCGCATCGGGTTGTGAGGCGTCTCAGAAGGAGCGCGATTGATCGTGGGCATGTCCATCAGTGCAACGTTATTCTGATTGTTATTTTATTTATAATAACATGTCTGGATTCTGTTGACACGTCAGCACATCCAAAGACAAGTTTGTTCAAAAAAACCTGCCGGCACAAAGTCGCCAGAAGCTGTCGCGTAGGCCATCGTCGTACACTCGCACCCTACTACCACACTGGCGAAAATACCGATCTCAATCTATAACGACCTTACACGCTGATTTTGCACCTTGAAGGGGGCCTATCACGATGGCTACAACCGGTGAAGGACAATTCCGCAATTTGCGCCGCTTCAATCTTTTCATGGGGATGTTTCATTTCGTCCAGGGACTGCTGATGCTAGCCCTGAGTGATCTGGACTTCAAACTTCCTGTCACGACCTCGTTCCTGAAGTATGACGAGGTGACCGAAAAGCTTGTCACCAATCTGGAGACCGCTTTCAATGTTCCGCTGGCCCTGCTTGTCGCGGCCTTTCTGTTTATGTCCGCCCTGGCGCATTTTCTGATCTCAACGCCGGGCATCTACGGCTGGTATGTTCGCAATCTGAAAAAGGGCGTCAACTACGCGCGGTGGATCGAATACAGCGTTAGCTCCTCCGTCATGATCGTGGCGATCGCGATGCTGTTCGGTATGTACGATATCGCAACGCTGCTGCTGATCTTTGCGCTGAACGCCATGATGATCCTGTTTGGCTGGATGATGGAACTGCACAATCAGACCACTAAAAAGACAGATTGGACCGCCTTCATTTTCGGCTCTATCGCGGGGATCGTGCCCTGGATCGCGATTGGCATCTACTTCGTTGGTTCGGTCACCAGCGGCGAACAGGTTCCCAATTTTGTCTACGCGATCTATGTCTCGCTGTTCCTATTCTTCAACGTGTTCGCAATCAACATGATTCTGCAATACAAGAAGATCGGGCGTTGGCAGGACTATCTCTACGGCGAAAAGGCTTACATCGTGCTGTCGCTGGTGGCAAAGTCGCTGTTGGCCTGGCAGGTGTTCTTCGGCACGCTGCAACCCAATTAGGCATTTGCCTGGGGTATAAGGGGGCGTTACGGTTGCACAGATCGCCTTACAAAAGCGTTAAATTCTGGTCACAGGCTTCACGGGCTACATCAAAGCCCGGCATAATCGCCGGAGCCTCAAGGGACTCGGAAAAGCGGTAAAAAAAAAGGGGCCTGGAAGCACTCCTGCCACTACCAGGCCCTGGTACTTAGAAACCTCGAACCCTACGCTTCAGCAGTGGTCGGATCGATGATCTCTTGAATTTCCGATATCCGGTCCGCCGGGAATCCACCCCGGCGCGCGTGTTCAAGGATCATTTGCTTATCCGGTGAAATATAGGTGCAGTACAGGCGGTCGGCGGTCACAAAGCTTTGGAGCCATTGCACACTCGGCCCCAGGTCGTGCAAAACGCTGCATGACTTGTCCGCGATGGCTTGCAGATCGGCGGAGGAAAGTTTGCCAGCATCAGGGATAATACGTTCGATGATGTACTTAGGCATTGGTATATTCTCCTTTTAGTCAGATTGCTTGCGGTCAGGATACCGACATATCAACAACCGGCGCGTCCGCTGGGCAGACGATGATCGGATTGTAGTCTGCAAAGAGGCCTTCGGGATTATGCGACCACAACCAGATATGTAAGGCCCAGACCGGAGGCGTATCGGGAATGGTGGTCTTGAGTACAAAGTCCTGACCGAACAGGCTGGGCGGTTCCCGGCCTTCCTCGTTGGGGTCCCACACATCAGCGAAAACAAGGTACTCGTATGCCACCAAAACCTGCCTGCCATCACCCAGCGGTTCGTAAACCAGTGCTTCGGGCTGCATTGCGTCGAGGATATCGTCACCTACCAAGTCGCCATGCACGTAGTGCTGCCCCATTCCCCGGTCTTCGCCGTGCGTGAAGCAGTCCAGGAATTTGCCATAACCGGCATCCAGCGCCGTATCGAGATCGTGATACTGAGTCGTGGCGACCCGTACCTCATGGATCAGATCGACGGTCTCCTGAGGCAGCTCGCTGTCGCCGCCCTGCGCATGAGCAGACAGCAACATAGGCGCCACCAAGAACAAGAACAGCAAACCCACACTTAACCGTACAACTCGCTCTTTCATGCTATTCCTCCTTGCTTTGTTGTGATTGAAGGTAGTCTCAGCCTATTGATTTTGGGACGGGACTGTCACCTGTCGAAAGAAAGGAATATGGACAGGCGCTATTGTGGCGGCGCAGCGTTGATCGAAGGAATACGAATTTTGTTATAATTCATCTGAATTAATGTCCAGTTGCACAGAAAGTGCCTCGCATGAAATCGTCCCCTTCACACCTGCCGGTTGCTCCACTCACCGACCGCGAACGCGAAATTCTCCGGCTTCTGGCGCAAGGACTCAGTGATCGCGAAATTGCTGAGGAAACGATCCTGACAGTCGGCACCATCAAATGGTACAACCGCCAGATTTACAGCAAACTGGGGGTTCGGAACCGTACTCAGGCAACAGCCAGAGCTGAGGAATGGGGATTGCTAAGGCGCTCCACCGATTCTGCGCAAACAACACCATTGGAAATCATCAAACATAATCTACCCGCGCAGTTGACGTCCTTCATCGGACGCAAGGCCGAAACGGCGCAGCTTCGAATACTGCTTGGAGAATCTCGCCTGGTAACGCTGACCGGCCCACCCGGAACGGGCAAAACGCGCCTCGCTCTTGAAGTGGCCTCCGTTATGCTTCCCTACTACCGGGATGGCGTTTTCTGGGTTCCACTCGCGCCGGTGAACGATCCCCGGCTTGTGCTCAACAGCATTGCGCAACACGTCGGAGAGATGACGGAATCGAGTGGTAAATCTCTCCTGGAAACCGTACAAGACAAGCTACGGGATAAATCACTGCTGCTGATTCTGGACAATTTTGAACACCTGCTGAGCGCCGCGCCACTGGTTTCCGAGTTGCTTTTGGCGGCTCCTCACCTGACCGTATTCGTTACCAGTCGTGAAGCGTTGCGCTTGTATGGTGAACACGAGTTTCCTGTCGACCCACTCCAACTTCCTGAACGCGATCACGCGAGATCGCCAGAGGATCTGCAAGCATACGAAGCCATCGATTTGTTTGTCCAGCGCGCCCGCGCTGTTGAACCCGACTTCGCACTTGATAACGCTAATGCAGCTTCCGTGGTCGCCATCTGCGCTCATCTGGATGGCTTGCCGCTCGCAGTCGAACTGGCGGCAGCACGCATTCGGTATTATGCGCCGCAGAACCTCTTGATCCGCCTGTCGAGCCGTCTTGAAGCGTTGTCAGGTGGGCCGCGCGATCTGCCTGCTCGCCAGCGAACATTACGTGCAACGCTCGCCTGGAGTTATGACTTACTCGATGATGGTGAAAAACGCCTGTTTGCTCGGTTAGGAATATTTGTCAACGGATGTTCTCGCGCAGCTGCGCAGGCTATATGCAGTCAAGACCTGGAAATCGATCTCCTGATTGGGCTGGAGTCGCTGCTTGCCAAAAGCCTGCTACAAAAGGAACAGATGGGAACTGGTGATGCACGGCTGGTGATGCTCGAAACGATGCGTGAATACGCACTGGAAAAACTCACCGAAAACGGAGAACTTGACGCAATTCGAGCTTTACACGCTCGCTATTTCATTACGCTACTGGAAAGCGCGGCTAACGAATTTTATGGACCGAATGAACCAGATTGGCTGGCAAAATTTGAAGCCGAACACGACAATCTTCGCGCTGCGCTTCAGTGGACGCTTAGCGCGGATGATACCGCCCAGATGAGTTTGTCGCTGATTGCTCATTTAGCGCGCTTTTGGGAACTGAAGGGCTATTTTAGCGAGGCACGTAACTGGTTGGCTGAAGCGTTCCGGCTGCCCGGCGCTGCGCAGCCGACTAAAGCGCGCGCCGACGCACTCTATGGGGTGGGTCAGAATGCGTATTACCAGTGTGATTATGTGGCATCCCAGGCCCTCTTTGAGGAAGCACTCAATATCTACCAAAACCTCGATGACCAACGCGCGGTTGCCAATACGTTGATCAGTATTGGCGAAGTAGCGACCGAAATAGGGGATTATAACCGCGCCCCGATGCTGTTTGAACGAGCCTATGACATTGTGCACCAAATGGACGATGTGTCTGGCAATGCGTGGGCGCTGACCCAGCTTGGCTTTGGCGCGCTGCGTGTAGGCAATCTTTCTCAGGCGCAGCAATGGTTAGAAGAAGGGTTGGCCCTTTATCGCAGGGCGGATGATACAGTCGGTGAAGCGCTTGCCCTTTCCGGCCTGGGAGAAATTGCAGTTCGCAAGGATGAGCTGGAACAAGCCACGGATTTTCTAGAACACAGTCTCACGTTACGGCAGGGGATTGGTCAGAAGTGGGGCATCGCGGCGACGCTCGGCAGTCTGGCCTGGGCAGCATTACGCCAGGGGAAATTTGCACGCGCCACCCAGATCCTTAACGAAAGCCTGCATATTCGTATGGAAATTGATGATAGGGGCGGCATAGCCTGGTGCCTGGAGAAATTGGCCGAGGTTGCCCAACAGCGCGGTGAAACGGGACAAGCTGTACGCCTTTATGGGGCAGCCGCCGCGATCCGTGCTCGCATCAATTCAGTTATTGACCCTGTCGATGAAGCCGCTTATGCCGAGCGCATAAAACACCTGCAAGACGGATTGCCCCCGGACATATACGAAGCGGTTTGGGCTGAAGGTCAAACCATGACCATGGAGCAAATCCGTGACATTCTTGACTAAGACGAATACGAAGCCCTACTTTAGAAAATTGATGATATAAGTGGAGGGAGAAGTTCCTCACATCCCGCATCTTCATCAGCTACCGCCACAGTGCGTTTTTCATCTGAAGCTGCAAGTCAATTCGGAGGTGTGTCGCGGCGCGCACCCGATACGACTTTGATGCCCTCGCGCCGTCTCTTAGGCGCTTAACGAGGTAAATCCAGGGGGTATTTCGCCCGTTGGAGTACTCTCTTTCGCCCAAATTTCACACCTCAACCACCTTCTCGCTCACCCGCGTTGGCCGCAGCACCTGTATCACCAATATCGGCACCGCCACACCTTCAAGGGAGTACCGGCTCATCGATTATTCGCCCAAACTGGCGGCTAACAAGGTCTGACGATCAACGAGTCCGATAGGATGTTGTTCCGCATCGACGATCACAATACGCTTACGTCCTTCTCGCAGCATCAGGGTAATAGCATCGGGAATGGTGGTTTCCGGCGGTGCGGACAACACCTGCCCTGACATGATGTCGCGCGCCACCACATCCCCGCGCCGGATATTCTTGCCCAACATGCGCGCAGCCAGTGCCTGCAAAATACCACGCCGCACCGGCGGCGCAACCCGCGCCACCAGGTCGCTCTCCGTAATAATACCGGCAGCGCGTTCTTGTTCGTCCAGCACCACGACATACGTGACATCCGCCCGCAGCATCTGCTGCAAGACATCCACCAGATCGTCGTTGATATGAACAACTGGCAGGTCGCCGGTCCGCATCACCTCACCCAGCGTCTTACCGGCGCATGGTATGGGAGCTTGCTCCTGCTCATGCGCGCCATTGCCACCGGCAGCACGCAGCACATCCAGGCGGCTCACCATCCCCACCAGTTCGCCCGCC
>JAFGKO010000073.1 GCA_016928525.1 Anaerolineales bacterium
CCAGCCACGCCGCCATATTCATCCACCACGATCGCCATATGGATGCGCTGCGCCTGCATCTCGGTCAGCAGGGCATCGGCCTTCTTGGTGTCGGGTACAAAATAAGCCGGGCGCAGCAGATCACGTATACTGGCTTTTTCGCGGCCATCTTGCATGCCATGCAACAGGTCTTTGGCATATAACAGGCCGATGATATTGTCGATCTCGTTCTCGAAAACCGGCACACGTGAATGACCGGTTTGGGTGAATGCTTTTGCCGTCTGCATGAGCGAAGTGTTGACGTCAAAAGCCAGCATGTCCATACGCGGCACCATGATCTCACGCGCCAGCGTATCGCCAAACTGGAAAATGGAATAGATCATCTGGCGTTCTTCGCGCTCCAGCCCGCCCTCTTCCTGCTCTGATTCGACCCAGGTTCTAAGCTCGTCTTCGGTCATTTGCGCGGCCACCGGCGCCGGCCACTGCGAGTTGAGCAACAGCACGGGCAGGAAGACCAGCGGCGTCATGACGAAGATCAAGGCGCGGGTGAACGTTCCCAGGCGCAGGCTCCAGCGCTCCGGTTCGCGCAGGATATTACCCTCAACGATAAACTCCACCACCATCAAGGTCAAAGCCACCAGTAGGATGATCAGCAACAAGATGACGAGCGCGAAGCGGGACTCCCCCGCGGCCTGCCCGGCCATCGACAGGATGACCCCGGCGAGCAGGATGCGCATGGCTGTCTGGCTGAAACGCAGAGTGGGACGCAAACGGGCGTCTTCGATCAATGCGAGCGTACGGTCCACGGCTTCAGGGTTTCCCTCTCTCAAGGAGAGCAAACGCAGCGGACGCAGGTTCAGCAAACTGACGCGCGTTGCCGCGATCAACAGGTCAAGAATTACAAATAAAATACTAAGCGGGATGCCCCACTCAATCTGTATCACGTTTCTCCAACTTTCGTATGGCCCGGGCTGGCATGCCTACCACGAGCGTGTTCTCAGGAACGTCTTTGGTGACGACTGCTCCAGCGCCAGTGCGCGAGCGAGCCCCAATTTTCAAGGGCGCTACCAACATGGTGTCCGAGCCAATGAATACATCCTCGCCAATTTCAGTAGGATGCTTCTTTGCGCCATCGTAGTTACAGGTAATGGTGCCCGCGCCGATATTGGTGTTAGCGCCGATCCTCGCATTGCCGATGTACGAGAAATGTCCCATTTTGACGCCGGGGCCGAGAGTGGAGTCTTTCACCTCGCCAAAGTTGCCCATGTGGACGTGCGCCATCAGGTGCGCACCCTTGCGCAAGCGGGCAAAGGGACCGATATCCACGTCCTCTTCGAGGCGCGCACTTTCCATCACCGACATAAAAACCTTGCACCTGTCCCCAATCTGCGAGTTGCGGATGTGGGCATTGGGGCCGATCTCACAACTTTCGCCAATGGTCGTCCCCCCCTGAATGTAAGTATTGGGCAATACCACTGTATCCTTACCTATCGTCACACCTGCTTCGATATAGGTTGAGGCCGGGTCCAGCATGGTCACGCCCGCCAGCATCAGGTCCCGGTTGATGCGCTGGCGCATGGCCGCCTCCGCTTCGGCAAGATGGACTCGCGTGTTGATGCCGATCGTCTCCACCAGATTATCGTGGACCAGCGCCCGCACAGGCAAGCCATCCCCGACCGCCAATTCGATGGTGTCGGTCAGGTAATATTCGCCCTTTTTGGGGTTTTTCTGGATGCGCCCGAGCGCCTCCCACAGCCAGTCGGCGGAAAAGCAGTACGCCCCTACATTGAGCTCCTTGATAGCTTTCTGCTCCGCTGTAGCAACATATTCTTCCACAATGGCAGCAACAGTACCATCCTCTTTGCGCACGATACGGCCAAACCCACGCGGGTCTTCGGCGACCACGGTCAACATCGAAATCGGGCCAGTATTCTGCTTTTGTGTTTCGACCAGTCTCCGGAAGGTTTCTCCGCGCAGCAAGGGCATATCTGCATAAGTGACGATGACATAATCGCTCTTACCTTTAAGCACGGGCTCAGCCTGCATGGCGGCATGTCCTGTGCCGAGTTGCGGTTCCTGCAAAACACAGACCGCCTCCTCGCCAACGAAATCGTTTACCTTATCCGCGCCATGACCAATAATCACAACCGGCTTCTCGCCAGAGGCCTGTTTCACCGCCTGAAGTGTATGCCAGAGCATTGGCTTTCCGGCCAATGGATGCAGCACCTTTGGCAGGTCCGATTTCATGCGAGTGCCTTGTCCGGCGGCAAGCAGAACAGCGGCAATCTTCATACATTTGCTCCTATGTATCTTATCAAAAAGAGGGGGGAAGTGGGGTGTTGTGGGCTGGCTTCGCCAGCCCACAACACCCCACACCCCGATTTTTTATAGAGAAGATAGGTTCCTGAAATAAAACAGGCCTGCGCTCTGCGGGGCAGCGCACGGCCTGCTTGGGTTTAGAGAAAAAGCCCCGCTAAAGCGGGAATCGGCGAGCGTAAGGAAAAGGCTGGGGCGCCTGGATTCGAACCAAGAACCACGGCTCCAAAGGCCGGTGTGTTGCCGTTACACCACGCCCCAAGGTTGCCCCTTCGGGCGGGCAAGATTGTATCACATGGCAGGCGGATGGGCAATATCGCTACTCTTCTTCTCCGGGCGCCAATCCCAGTTGGCGCGCCTGATCGTATGTGATTGCATCCGGATTGGTTGGGACACCGCCTTGCTTTGCCGCCGCATCTTCCCAGAAAGCTTCTAATTCATCTGTAGTAATATTTTTTTTGGTACCCAGAAGTTTTTCAATTTCTGCTGAAGTGGTTTGTGTAACCGGTTCCTCATATTTTGTTTTTTCTTCGTCATCATCTGAAACAACGGGAGCCACCCCCATTTGCTTCAAAGTTCTCTTCACCTCGCCACGAACTGCCAGCATAGCACTGATGGTTTCCAGGACACTTTCAGGCGTCGCCAGATTATTGCCCGCCAATAACAACGCGTAGGCCGCGTTGACCGGGATGAGCAATAAGTCATGATCACCGCCAACAAACACGTGGTAGTTGTCCAATTCTTCCTGGTGCATGTAACGCGATACTTTTAGCCCGGCGCTATAAATCGCCATCAAGGCCGAAAACAGGGAGGCTTCCATGCTGCTATCTTTCAAGGCGCCAGCACAGGCCAGCACTCTTCCGCGGTCACTGAGCAGGTAAACAGCCTGGGCATTGGTATCCTGCCTGAAATTGGCCAGCAGGTTCGAGAGCGTCTGATGCTGGCTCGATTTCGTATCCCCTTCCTCGGGCAAAATTGTGCGATCCAGGCCGAGCGATCGTTCCACGACATCCAGAAAGTCTGTCAAGGGGACGGGTTTGTCAAATACGGCGGCGGCTCCTGCGTTCAGGATTTCCTCACGCGCCTTGCGATCTGTCAGACCGGTAATGAGAATGGCACGGGAATCCGGATAACGAGCACGTACCTTATGCAACAACTCCACGCCCGTAATGCCCGGCAAGCGATAGTCCGCTACTAACAAATCTATTTTGCTGCGTGAAGCTTCCAGTAATGCTTCCTCGCCAGAAGGCGCTTCGATGATCTCTAACTCGTGCGCCAACGTATCCAGCGTGGAATGTAGCAATTTCAGAATATCACGCTGATCATCTACCAATAGAATGCGGGGAGCAGACATAAGACTTTCCTTGAGGTGAATTACTTGACCATCCAGCAGGCAACCCAGTGGTCAGGGCTGACCTCGCGGAACTCCGGCTCTTGTTGGGAGCAGATTTCTTCCGCGATCGGGCAGCGCGGATGGAAGCGGCAGCCCGAAGGCGGGTTGAGCGGGCTGGGCACATCCCCTTTTAGGATTACCCGCTCACGCTTGAGGTGCGGGTCCGGGATGGGGATGGCCGACATCAGGGCCCGGGTGTAGGGATGCAGTGGGTTCTTGAACAACTCGTCCCGCCCGGTCAACTCCACCATCTTGCCCAGGTACATGACTGCCACCCGGTCGGAGATATGCTCCACCACGCTCAAGTTGTGCGCGATGAACAGATAGGTCAGCCCAAACTCATGCTGCAAGTCCTTCAGGATATTCAAAACCTGGGACTGGATGGAGACATCCAAAGCCGAGACCGGCTCATCGCAGATGATGAATTTGGGCCGCAACGCCAGCGCGCGCGCAATTCCGATGCGCTGCCGTTGTCCGCCCGAGAACTCGTGCGGGTAGCGCCGGGCATGGTAATCTTCCAACCCGACTTTCTTGAGCGTCTCGATCATGATCTCGAAGCGCTCCTTGGGCGTGCCAATCTTGTGGATGTGCAACCCTTCCATGATCGACTCGCCGATCGGCACGCGTGGATCCAGCGAAGCGTACGGGTCCTGGAAGATGATCTGCATATCACGGCGGATGGCTTTCAGTTCGTTGCCGCGCAACTCGAGCATATTACGGCCATCGAAAGACACTTCACCCGAAGTCGGTTCGATCAGGCGCAGCATACTGCGGCCAACAGTGGTCTTGCCGCATCCGGATTCTCCCACCAACCCCAGCGTCTCGCCCTTGCGCACCGAGAAACTAACGTTATCCACAGCCTGCACGTGCGCCACCACCCGCTGTAACAGCCCGGCTCGCACCGGGAAATATTTCACCAGATTCTTGACTTCCACCAGGTATTCGTTGACAGTTTCACTCATCGATCGTTGCTCCAATGGACTGGCCGGATGAGAACGGCGCGTGATGCCCCTCCCCATCCTGATACAACCAACAGCGTACTTTGTGTCCGGGTTTGTAATCGATCAAGTCGGGCTTGGTTTCCGCACAGATGCTCAAACCGTGCTCCAGCATGGCCTTGCAGCGTGGGGCAAAGCGGCAGCCCGGCGGCAGGTTCACCAGGTTCGGCACCGAACCGGGGATGACTTCCAGGCGTTCCTTGAGCTTGCCCAGGATGGGGATCGAACCGATCAGGCCCACCGTGTAGGGATGCAGCGGCGTATCGAACAGCGTGCCCACCTCCGCCTGCTCCACGATCTCCCCGGCGTACATGACCGCCACACGTTCACACATCTCCGCCACCACCCCCAGGTCATGCGTGATCAGGATAATGGCTGTGCCGGTATTCTCGCGCAGGTTACGCATCAAGTCCAGGATCTGCGCCTGGATGGTCACATCCAGGGCGGTGGTGGGTTCATCTGCGATCAGCAACTCCGGCAGGCAAGCCAACGCCATAGCAATCATCACGCGCTGGGCCATACCCCCCGAAAGCTCGTGCGGATAGGCATCCACACGCCGTTCGGCGTCTGGGATGCCCACCATCTTCAGCAATTCCACCGCCCGCTTGTAGCCCGCTTCCTTGCCAAAGTCCTGGTGGATGCTGAGCACCTCACCGATCTGGTCGCCCACCCTGAAGACCGGGTTCAACGCCGTCTGCGGCTGCTGGAAGATCATCGAGATGCGGTTGCCGCGCACGTGGATCATCTCGTTCTCGGGCAGCTTGAGCAGGTCGGTTCCGTCGAACAGAATCTCGCCCGCCTCCACCTTGCCCGGCGCGGAGATCAGGCGCATGATCGAAAGGGAAGTGACGCTCTTGCCACAGCCGGACTCGCCCACCAATCCCAGCACTTCGCCTGGGTAGACCTCGAAGTCCACACCATCCACGGCGCGAACCGTCCCATCTTCGGTGTAGAAGTAGGTCTTCAATTTTTTGACTTCCAGTAAGGGTTTCTTCATTGTCTCGCTTCTCTCCTCTTGCCGGATTGCTAGCATTATAGCAAAGATTCTATTGTTCTCGTTACGGATTTGGGATCGCTAGCGCAGGCGCAGCATACAATCCCGAAAGGCCATCGACGAACTTGTCAAACGGATAACGTATATTTCGATAAGCATCGATACGCATGCCCGTATATAAAGGGATGAGGGGTAAGTCTTGCATCAAAACGAACTGGATTTCGGACACGTGAGCTCTTGCCCCTTCCAGATCGCTGGTCTGCCCCCACGCTTCGCACTCAGACTGCAGTCTGCTTCCGTTATAAGCAAACGGATTCTCCTCTGACGGCGTGAACCATTCACACAGATAAGCCGGGTAAGCGCTCAAACGCCAGCCCAGCAAGGCCATATCATAGTTTCCAGAACCATAAACCTCATACAGCAGCACGTCTGCAGCGCTCAGGCGCACTTCAACGGACAATCCCAGCGTCTCTGCACGCCGGGCGATATACACAGCCGCTTCGGCCCGCTGGGTATCCACCGCATAAGCAGGTGAAAGCAAAGAAAATTGCGGTAGCAGGGTACCGTCAGGAGCTTTAAGTCCCCTGCCGGCTGTATCCGCTGTGGGCTCTTCGTTCCAGGTATAGCCTGCCGCTTTCAAGAGTCCGACGACTTCTGCCAGGCGCATATGGTCTACTGTCCCGGCACATGGCAGCGAGGCTTCCTTGTTTTGCCAGTAATCGTCCAACACAAAGCTGGTTAATGGGGCAGCATCTTCACTCAGGCCTTCAGTCAACGCTTGTGGATTGATCATACAGGCCAGCGCCTGATGCAAGGCCGGGTCTGCCAGATACGGATTGGCATGGTTGAAAGCCAGGAAACGTGCGCTACGAGTCACATTACGACTGAGCGTTATTTCAGGCGCATTTTCCAGCCGGGCAACAGAATCGGATGACAACCCGGCAGACGTTAGAATCACATCGACCTCATCGTTGAGCAAAGCGCTCACAGCCGTTGCTTCATTGGGATAGGTTATGTAACGGACATTATCGAACCAGGGATCGCCCAAGGGTGTCCCCAAATTGGCCTGGTTTTCAAAGTTCCCTAGGATACGGCTCTCGAAGCGCCACGGTCCCATAGTTGGTTCGTTGGTATTGGCCAACGAAAACAGGGCAGCGCGCGCTTCGGCCAGTTTCGTCTCGTATTCAGTGCGATTCTTTTCGAGCTTGTTATAAACGCTATTCAGTTCTTCCTGCAATTCCTGTGCCTGCTTCGATGTATTCTGATACACCGTACTGGCTGGAGCCATTGTGTTTAGCGAGAGATTTAAATCATCTACCTGGGATTGCATTTCGGCAAACTCAGCTTCCAGCTCGCGGATGGTTGGCAACAACGCTTCATCTGGCAGGAGCTCGACAGCCTTGACAATGCGTGGTTGCCAGTAAGCCTGATTGAGGATCGGTCCCTGCAGAACCCCATACTGCCAGTCGGCAACAGTGGGCATGCCCTTGAAATAAAACTTGACCGTGCTCTCATCCAGCGCTTCAACATAATCAAGCAAATCCGGGTCGTAAGCCTGGCGCCAGTTGAGGCCGAGCCGAAAACTCATGGCTGTATTGGCCGTAAAAGCCACATCGTTAGCGGTGAGAGGCGAACCATCCGTCCAGGTCAGGTCCGGTTGCAGGCTGACCGTCGCTGTGCAGGTGGCGGCATCACATACCAGGGGAGTGGGCTCTCCTTTGGCGGTAGCAGGCTCCAAGCGTTGCCCTGAGCGCGCCGAAGGGCCCAACAAAGGAGGCGCTAGGTGGTAAAGACGCGGCCAATAGTCGGCTTGAGTCGCATAATTCCAGTAGTCAGCGCCCGTTTCGTCGAACAAAGTCCAAACGTTCGTGGTGGTTACTTCACCCAAAACGGCAACCCGCAGCAAGGACCCGCGCTGCGGCAGATGGGTGGGTGTAGCAGGAGCTGTTGTGTTTGTAGCTACCGGTGTAGGAAGCGGCTCCGCTGTGACTGTACAGGCGGCCAGCAAGAGAGCGGCAAGCAGCAAAAAACGGAGAGACCGCATTGATAAAGAAAATCCTATGGTGCGCAGTTGGTGCCGTAATCCAGGGACTCGATATTCCAGAGCGTATTGGCGGTTGGGTCGAGAGCAAAGCCGCACATATCCGGGCGGGCAGCGGCTACCTTCAGGCGCAAGTACAGCGGGATAGCCGGCAAGTCGGACGAGAAGATGGCCTGGGTTTGTTGATAGGCTTCGCGGTAAGCGGCGTCATCGGGGGTCTGCTGTTGCGCTCGGATACAGGCAGCGTCAAATTCAGGACTTTTATAGCCGGTCAAATTCGCGCCCACCCAGTTATTAGCCTCGGTCGGTATCTGTTCCGTGGTGTACCAGGTACAGGACGGCTCGAGGCTGGAACTGCCCATGGCGTACTCCGCCAAATCGAAGTTGCGCCCGAACAAGGGCCCGCCAGCCCCGCCTTCAGCGTATAGGTCTATATAATCGAAATAAGTGATATTGACTCCGATACCGCACTGGGCAAGCGACAGAGACAGAATCTCGCTGACCTGTCGGCGCTGCGTGGCTGAACTGGTGTAGTAATTCAACACCAGCGGCGTAAGCGGCGGAACGTTCAGGACACCCTGGGCCTGCCGAGGCGTTGAAGGATCGTTGTCTACATCCCTCCATCCGACCTGCTCGAGGATGCGGTTAGCCTGGGCGGGATCGTAAGGATAGGGCGCAACCGTGGAGTCATACAAAGGGTGCTCAGGTGATATATACGTATTCGGAACAGCCGACAGCCCAAAAAGTACCGTATCCACAACCTTTTGGCGGTCCAGGCACATGGCAATGGCCTGGCGTGTCCGCTGGTCGAAGAAGAAATCCGGGCGGTCGAGCGGTGGAGAGGTGGTGTAACCGTCATCATAGGAAGCGGGAGTGATGCCAAGCCCAAGCCATTCGATGGTGTTAGTCATAGCGGTCATCACCTGGGCCTGTCTGTCCGTTTGCATCTGGAGCAGGAGAGATAACTGGCCGTCCAGGTTGATAGTGGAGTCGAGCAGATCACATTTCCCGGCGACCAGATCACTCACGGCGGCGTTGGGGTCGGGTACGATACGGAAAATCAGGGTATCGAAGGCAGGCAAACCTTCATCGGCTCGGAAATAGCGGATATTCTTCGTGAGGGTCAGATGGTCGCCAGCGGCCCATTCCTGGAGCACGTACGGCCCCCAGCCAACGGGTGTACGAGAGGCAACATCGATCTGGGGCAGTTCTGCAGCCGCAAAACTTTCCCAGGCGTGTTTGGGGAGCGGCGCCCAAAAATTAGTGTAGTAAGTCGGATCGATAAAACCGGGTATGCCCCACCACTGGAGGGTGTTCTCGTCGGTTGCCTCATAGGTCTGGGTGCGGTCAAAGATAAATTTGGAGCCGGGCGTATCTTCATCTTTAGCCAGGTTATAAGCAAAGATCGAATCTTCGGCAGTGAGTGGTTCACCATCGGACCAGACAAGGTCTTCAAGCAGGCTGAAGTTGACGATCATCTGGTCCATTTCAAGGGAACTGGTACCGTCGTATTCTATGGCGCAATCGTCACTGCGGCAACCCGCCGGGCGTACACGGGTGCCTGTCTCCAGAAAAGCCAGGTTTCCATCGGCATCTACAATCGAGTCGCCTGTTTCAACCGAGACCGGATCAATCGAAGTATCTCCGCTGGCAATACTGGGAATCTTCTTGAGGATAACATGCTGGTACTGGTACTTAATCACATCGATTGGTCCATCGTAGATGGCTTCAAGCACACTGCGGGCCGCCGCGTTGGGTCCCCCAAGGGGGTAGAGAGTATTGGGCTCTGCGCCCAGGCAGATTGTCAGCGTACGTGGCGGGGGCAGAGTCGGCGTCAGTGTAGGGGTAGGAGGCAACACCGGGGTAGAAGTAGGTTCCTCCACCCCAATTCCCAATGGAAACTGGCAGGCAGAAAGGAGAAAGATAAGCAAGAATAACGACAACAGGTTACGTTTTACTGGCTGATGAGTCATGGTGATGTCCCTTTTCACTGGGATGGTTCGTGCCTCAAAGTATGCCATAAAAACGGGATTCCGCCCAATAGAAAAATGGATCGGCGATCCATTTTTGCGAAGAGGGATTGGGTTAGTTCGCCATCAATAACGGCAGCAGGTTGGAGGTCAGACAATGAGGCGTTTTCGAATTCGTTTCACGATTATTCCGCCGGTCGTCTACGCAACAATAGGGCTACCACAAGGATAAGGACAATCAGTAGAGCGGCCGGTAAAATCCACTGCTGGACTTTTATATTGTCATTTTGATTCTCATGCCCAGGCGTCGGTACCGGGGTGGGTGTATTCTCCAGGGCCGGTGCAGGTTGTGCTTCCGGGGAAGGTGGAACAGGAGTGGGGCCAAGATTTGGGTCGATCACGCTCAAATCGATATTCGCAGCGGTCTCGGCATTGAGATCCGGGCCTGGGTCGATGCCATTTATCTTCAAAATATAAGCGGTGACGCTCCAAGATTCTTTCTCGGTCATGCTGCCACGATCATGCCAGGGCATTAAGTAATGGTTATAAGTGTAGAGGTTTAGCGCTGTCCCGAAGTTCCTGATCGGTTGACCAAGCACCGCTGGGACTTGCGGCATGTAAAAGCCATCCGGCGGGTGGTTCATGGCGTGACATTTGGATTGCCAGCAATTTTGATCCTTTGGCGCCCACTGGGCACGCCAATCATCGGTCAGACCTTGCCCCTTATCACCGTGGCAGGCTTTACATACCAGGCGGTATACCTCTGTTCCATACTCGAGTTGAGTAGCATCTTCTGGTAGATCAACAATGATCCAACTATCTTCGGTAGGTGTCATTGCTACAAGCGTAGGGGTCGGGGGTTCTTCTTGAAGCAGGACAATCGTGCCCGGCGATATCCAACTCGATATTCCCAAGGTCGCTACAATAGCTAGGACAGCCAGGATTGGAAGGGAAGGGGAACTTTTTTGCATGGACGCCTCATGACTCTACAGGTAAACCAATCAACCGATTTTCATACCAAAATAATGTAACAGGATTCAGAAACATAGCGTTTTCTGAATCCTGTCTTCAAGCTACTTTAGACCTGAGATATCTTTCGCCTATTGCGTTCCGCGCAGGCGAGGATCCAGCGCATCGCGCAGCCCATCACCAAGGAAGTTGAAGGCGAACATGGTAATGGCAAGCGCCAGTGCGGGGAAGATCGTCTGGTTCGGGTACGAACGGATCACTGAAGAGCCATCCGAGATCATCGAGCCCCAGGAGGGGGTCGGCGGATTGACGCCCAGGCCGATGAAGGAAAGGAATGTTTCGGTTGAGATATAGCCTGGTATGGCTAATGTTTCGGCAACAACCAGAGGACCAACAATATTCGGTAAGATGTGCCGGAACATAATGCGTAGATTCGATGCGCCAATCGTGTGCGCTGCCTCGATGAACTCCTTCTCCCGGATCGAAAGTACCTGCCCGCGAGTGAGACGGGCCATGGTCTCCCAGGCGGTCAAACCAATGCCCACAAAGATGAAAAACATACCCCCCATATTCTCATCCAGCTTACTGACATAATATGCAAACGTACCCGGCTGGATATCCGAGATGGTCGAACGGAAGAAAGCCATCAACAAGATGATAAAGAGCAGGCTTGGGAAGGCGTACAATACGTCTACAATGCGCATCATGATGTTATCCACCCGGCCACCAAAATAGCCCGAGATACTGCCGTAAATGACACCGATAAGCAGGCTGATCAAAGGGCCAATAAATGCTACAGCCAGTGATACGCGTGCACCATAGACGATGCGGCTGAACAGGTCGCGCCCAACCCTATCTGCCCCAAGAGGGTAATCGTCAGAGATCTCGGCATAGGGCTGCATGGTTGGGAAGACTTTTAAAACCCACTCGGGGACCTTGTTCTGGTCTACCAGGACCTGGACTTCAAAAGATTTAAGTGCAACCAACGGAGCAAACACCGCCATCAAGATGAGCAGGAGGATAATGGTGCCACCCATGACCGCCGCTCGGTTACGAAGTAAACGCCTGAATGCATCTTGAAACAGACTTTCACGTTTCTGCGTGAGCGGCATACCGGCTGAGCCGAGGGTTTCCGATTCTAGTCTTGTCTCTGCCATTGTTCACCTCCTAAATAACTAATCGTAGCGAATACGGGGATCGAGATACGCATACACAATATCAACCAATAAATTGGCCACCACCAGGAAAACAGCGTAGAGCAGGATGGTCCCCATAATGACCGGGTAATCCCGGTTGGTAATGCTGGTCACAAAATACTTGCCCATGCCCGGGATGCCAAAGATCAACTCGGTCACAAACGTGCCCGTTACCAACGCAGCGAACAGCGGCCCAAGAATGGTCACCACCGGGATCAACGAGTTTTTCAAGGCGTGACGCACAATAATCACTCTCTCATGCAAACCTTTGGCGCGGGCCGTGCGGATATAATCTTCGCGCACGGTTTGCAGCAGGCTGGCACGCGTCAGGCGGGCGATCACCGCTGACGAGCCCAGGCCCAATGCGACCGAAGGCATGACCGCGAATTTAAAGAACTCCCAGGTAAAATCAGAAGGCAGGAAACCTAACAGGTAGGGTGGTTTTGCCCCCCAGCCACTCACCGGAAACCACTTCAAGGCCACGCCAAATACCCACACAAGAATGGGTCCCAATACAATCACCGGAACCGAAACGCCAAATATGGCTACCCCCATCCCAAAGTAATCCAGGACAGTATTTTGTTTCAGGGCTGCCAGCACACCTAAAGGCATACCGATCAAGACGGCGATGATAAGCGCCATCGTCCCCAATTGGGCCGAGATAGGCAGGTTATCCCGGAAGATATCATTGACAGTACGGCTACGAGATTTATAAGACGGGCCGAAGTTCATCCAACGAATCCAGACCGAGCCAACCTTTACAGTAAACATGTGATCATCCATGAGTGAATTACTCGGCGGGGTGGTGGTGACGTGCGGGATTAAGACATTATAGATATAAGTTGTATATTGTTTCCATAAAGGATCGTCCAAATGATAGCGTTCATTCAAGATCTTGATGGTCTCCTCCGGTAACTTCTTCTCGCGCGAGAAAGGCCCACCCGGAACGGCGTGCATCAGGCCAAACGTAATGACCGAGACAACCAACACAACCAACACCATATAAATCAATCGGCGAGCAATGTAACGGCCCATAATAAACCTCCAGTACCTGCGTTAGATATTGGAGGGGAGCAATTGCTCCCCTCCAATCAAAACGTCACACTCGAGTTAGTGAGGTAGGATGTCCCACTTCTCGAATTTTTCGTGACCACCGACACCAAAGGTGCGTTGGATGTACGGCTTGGTAACCGTAACGCGAGTGTACCAGTAGATCGGGATCATTACAGCGTCATCGTAGACCAGGATCTGCTCAGCTTCGGCGTACATTTCCAGACGCTTGGCAGGATCGGTCTCGAGCGCAGCTGTTGTTACCAGTTCCTCGAAGAGATCGTTCTTCCACATGATACCACCCGAGGGCTCGCCAGCGTCGTCGACCGCGTTGGCATTGCCACCCGAAGCGAAGACTTCGCGGATGAAGTTGTTGGCATCCGGGTAGTCCAGGCACCAGCCGAGGCGGAAGATCTGCGGGGTATCGAGGCTGTCAACGGTTTCCAGATAGACTGCCCATTCCTGGTTGACTAGTTTGACGTCCAGGTCCAGGGCATCTTTCCACATCTGCTGAATGGCTTCAGCAATCGTCTGGTGGCCGGAGGATGTGTTGAACATCAAGGTCAGGTCGAGATCTGCAACAGTCAGGCCCTTCTCATCCAGGTAGGACTGTAGTTCAGCCTTGGCAGCTTCGGGATCGTACTTGATGCCCAGGTCAGGATGTGATTCCAAAGTCGGGGCAGCAGCCAGGCCAGGGCGTGAGAACCACTGTGCGGGTGTCTGGCCGCCCTTGGTGACGTTGTCGATCAGGCTCTGGCGATCAACCGCCATGGACAGCGCGCGGCGAACACGCGCATCGTCCACAAACGGCGCGCGGGTGTTGAAGCCGTAGTAGTAGGTGCACTGTACGGGCGCAATCACCAGTTCTGCTGACAGGGTCGGGTCGGCCTTTACGCGATCGATGTCAGACAGGGGAACGGGGCTGTAGTCCATGTTGCCAGATTCATATTCGGCAAAGGAAACAGTATCGTCCAGCATAGAGAAAGTAACTGCGTCGATCTTGGAAACCGGGATCTCATCGGTGCCAGGCCAGAAGGGGTTCTTGGCAATGGTCAGTTCAGAGTCGTGGATCCATTCGCTCATGGTGAAGGGGCCATAGCTCTGGAAGAAGCCGGGCTCGGTCCAGCGCTCGCCACGAGCCTCATTGCAGTCATCGCCCTCGATAACCCACTGGGGCTGCGGGCGTGCAACCCACAGGCCAGCAATCTGGTTATTGTAGGCGGTCGGCGCCAGGAAGGTCAGTTTAAGGGTGTAATCATCAACAACTTCCACGCCAACGGTCGAGAAATCATCGGTCTCGCCAGCGTTGAACTCGGCAGCGCCTTTCAAGACGAAGCCAAGCAGGTAAGCATAGGGCGAAGCGTTGACGGGGTCCTGGTTGCGCTTGATACCATAGGCAAAGTCGCTAGCGGTGACCATGCGGTCAGCCGAGCCGTCGCAGGTTTTGACGGTCTCGACCTCTTCACCGTTCCAGCGCACCCACGGCACATCGTCGCGCAGGTTGAAGGTCACAGTTACAGTGCCATCATCATTGGTGACTTCTTCCCAGGAAGTGGCCATGCCGGGTTCGGTGGCGCTGGTCTCTTCATTGAGGTTGGTCAGACCGACAAAGGTCTCTTCGATGACCTGGATGGAAGAGGTATCCTCAGCGATAGCAGGATCGAGTGTCGGCACATCACCGGGGCCGAAATTCCCATACAGAACTTTGGGGCCTTCCATGGCCGGTTCTTCAGGTGCCGGTTCCGGTTCGGCAGGGGCAGCCGGTTCGGCAGGGGCAGCCGGTTCGGCAGGGGCAGCCGGTTCAGCAGGAGCTTCGGGGGCGGCGCCACCGCAGGCTGCCAGTACCATGCTGAGGGCGATCAACAGGCTTAGAGTTATGAAAAGTTTACGCATTTTTTTCTTCTCCTCACGATTTAGTTAAGTTTGGATTGGACACGTACACAAGGTAGATCGAGTTTTTACACATTTTCCTTTAGGATAATCACCTCCTTCCATGGTTTCCTATAAAAATCTCTCCGCAAAATGACAGGCTACAAAGTGCCCGGGTTCGATCTCGCGGAATTCTGGCCGTGTTTCAGCACAAATCGATTCCGCAATCGGACAACGTGTGCGGAATCGACAGCCTGACGGGGGATTAACGGGCGAGGGCACATCACCCTGCAGGATGATGCGTTGTCGCTTCGCATCAGCTACCGGATCCGGGATGGGAACCGCTGATAACAGAGCCTGTGTATACGGATGTAGAGGGTGATAATACACTTCATCGCGACTGGCAAGTTCGACAATCACGCCCAGATACATGACTGCTACGCGATCACTGATGTGCCGCACCATAGACAAGTCATGGGCTACAAACAAGTATGTCAGGTTGAACTGACTCTGCAAATCCTCGAGCAGGTTGACAACTTGTGCCTGGATGGACACATCCAGGGCCGAAATCGGCTCATCACAAATGATGAAAGATGGTTGCAAGGAAAGCGCACGCGCCACGCCGATGCGTTGGCGCTGTCCCCCAGAGAATTCATGCGGATAGCGATTTGCAAAAGCGGGATTCAGTCCAACCAATTCAAGTAAATGTTCCACGCGTTCATTGATTTCTTTTTGATGCGCGACTTTATGCACAACCAGCGGCTCGCCTATGATTTCACCAACGGTCATTCGAGGATTGAGACTGGCATATGGGTCTTGAAAGATCATCTGCATCTTTCGACGCATTTTTCGAAGGTCTTCGCCGCGCAGCGCTACAAGATCGACTCCATCAAACACAACAGAACCGGCAGTGGGGCGATAAAGCTGCAAGATCGTTCGCCCGGCCGTGGACTTTCCACAGCCAGATTCCCCTACCAGCCCTAGTGTTTCGCCTCTATGAATATCGAAGGAGATATCGTCAACGGCATGGACCGCAGCAACCTGCTTTTGGAAGATGATCCCCCGAGAAATCGGGAAATGCTTGATGAGCTTATCAACACTGAGTAAAACATTGTCGGCTGTCATTAGCGTTCTCTCCCAGTTTTTACATCCACCCAACAAGCCAAACGATGCCCGGGATCAGTCTCTACAAAAGGCGGGTTTTCATTCCAGCACCGTTCAACTGCCCATTTGCAACGCGGCGCAAACGGACAACTCTTCGGTTTCTCATATAATGTCGGAGGCAGACCATCAATGGAGAACAGGCGGTGGCGCTCCGTCTCATCCACACGGGGCAGGCTGCCTAACAACCCAACCGTGTACGGATGCTGAGGATTAGCGTACAACTCATTTACCGGGGCTTCTTCAATAATAAACCCACCATACATCACAACAACGCGCTGCGCGATGCCTGCTACCACACCCAGGTCATGTGTGATCCAGATGATTGCCATGCCGAGTTCGTCTCGCAGGCGCTTGACCAACTCCACAATCTGAGCCTGGATGGTCACATCCAACGCAGTGGTTGGCTCGTCTGCAATCAAAATTTGCGGACTGCAAGAGAGCGCCATTGCAATCATGACGCGCTGGCGCATACCACCCGAAAACTGGTGAGGGTAGTCTCCAAGGCGGTCCGCTGCATTGGGGATACCCACCATGCCAAGCAGTTCGGCTGCTCGCGCGCGGGCTTGTTTTTTGCTCATGCCAAGATGCAGCATGAGCGGCTCTTCCAATTGCAAACCTATGGTCAATACCGGATTCAAAGAGGTCATCGGGTCCTGGAAGATCATGCTGATTTGAGCGCCCCGCACGTAACGGATTTCCTCGTTGGAGAGCTTCAACAAATCTTGATTGAAGAATATGGCTTTGCCTGCAGTAATTTCTCCGGGCGGTGACGGTATCAGGCGCAGCAATGACAACATGGTCACACTCTTGCCACAACCGCTTTCCCCCACCATACCCAAGGTTTCACCTTCGGCTAAATTGAACGAAACCCCATTGACTGCGTGTACAACCCCATCTGAGGTCTTGAATTGTGTTTCAAGACCTTGAACATCGAGTAAGAGATCAGGCATCCGCGAGAATCCTTTTCTATTGTGAAATGTGAATAACGAGCAACTAGTTAGTGCGGAACTAGGTACATCTTTTTAAGCGGAGCGAATCGAATTATACCTAATTCCACAAGGTCGTCAACAGCACTCCGCCCGTAGGGTAAACGTAGGCAAGCAGCAGGTCAAAAAAACCCTACTGGAGTACTATTTAAAATAGTACCACAGTATTGCTTAATCACACCACCCTGGTAGGGTTTTTATCTTCGTGTCAGGAACGCAAATATCAGGGATAATTTTGGGGCAATTTTTTATATCCGTTGACAACAGTATCTTCCTAAAGATAGAATACAGAGCAACCACAATTATCCGCTTGCGAGGAGGCGAAATGTTAAAGGAATTCAAAGAGTTTGTCATGCGCGGCAATGTGCTGGATCTGGCCGTCGCTGTCATCATTGGGGGCGCATTTGGAAAAATCATCGCTTCGCTGGTGAACGACATTCTGATGCCGTTGATTGGCCTGTTGCTGGGCGGGGTCAATTTCTCCGAACTGGCTTTCACTGTAGGGGAGGCAGTGGTTAAGTGGGGCGCATTCGTCCAGGCTATTGTCGACTTCCTCATCATCGCCTTCGTCATCTTCATGATCGTCAAAGCTGCGAATGCAACTAAGAAGGAAGAGCCTGTCCCGACGCCTGAGCCAACTACCAAAGATTGCCCGTACTGCTTTACGACCATTTCCATCAAAGCCACCCGCTGCCCGAACTGCACGTCGGAACTTTAGAGAACAGATGATTGGAGCATAGAGAATAGTTTCAACCGGAACTGCTCTCTATTCCCTATTCTCTTATGGACTTCTTAGAGCAACTCAACCCCCAACAGCGACAGGCTGTCACAGCGGGGGATGGGCCAGTTTTGGTGCTAGCAGGCCCGGGGTCCGGTAAGACGCGCGTGCTGACCCAGCGCGTCGCCTATTTGATTGCCTACCAGGGGGTACGTCCATATCAAATCCTGGCCGTTACATTTACGAACAAAGCGGCGCGCGAGATGGATGCGCGGGTTAACCACCTGCTTGGGGAACAGGCCACGCAAGGCATGATGCTTGGTACCTTCCATGCCACCTGTGCGCGGATATTGCGCCGCGAAGCGGACCTGTTGCCTGTGGAGGCCAACTACGTCATTTTCGACGCCGACGACCAGGTAAGGCTCGTCAAGAGCATTATCCGCGAATTCAATCTCAATGAAAAATTGTATCGACCGCCCAGCGTGCATGCGGCCATTTCCAACGCCAAGAACGAGCTGATCGGCGCGGAGGATTACCCGACCAACACCTATCGTGATGAAGTGGTGAAGCGGGTTTACATCGAATACCAGAAGCGACTGATCGCCAGCAACGCCGTGGACTTCGACGACATCCTGGTCTACACCGCGCGCCTGCTGGAAGACAATCCCGAAGTCCGCGAGAAATATGCCCAGCGCTTCAAGCATGTGCTGGTGGACGAGTTCCAGGATACTAATATCGCGCAATATGTTTTAATCAAGCACTTGGCTTCGGTGCATCGAAATGTGTTTTGCGTGGGCGACCCGGATCAATCGGTGTACCGCTGGCGCGGCGCGGACTGGCGCAACGTGCA
>JAFGKO010000074.1 GCA_016928525.1 Anaerolineales bacterium
CGGCGGGATGCTAACGGCGCTTTCCAATATCTATGGGTTTGGTCAGGTCAGTTTATCGTTCGATGTCTGGGGGGTAGCGCTGCTGATTCCCTTCATTGTCCTTGTCAGTCTAGGGGGGAGTTATATCCCCGCGCGTTGGGCGGCGAGGTTGTCCATTGTGCGGGTGTTGCGGGAGGAGTGATCCACAAAGTACACGAAGGTCACTAATGTTTTTACCTGGTGTTCTTCGTGCCCTTCGTGGATATAATCAGGGCGGAGAATTTTTCATGAAGGCATTCACATTTCGACTAAAACCCGGCCAAGATTTGTTCGACGAAATCGAATCCGTTGTAGCAGAGAAGAATATTGAAGCAGGCTGCGTGCTCAGTGCTGTGGGGAGCCTGACGCATGCTGCGCTGCGGCTGGCAAACCGTGACCATTTCTCGGAATACGACGGTCCCTTTGAAATCGTCTCGATGACCGGGACAGTCTCGGTCCATGGCTCGCATTTACACATCTCGATTTCGGATGGGGATGGGAAGACGATTGGCGGTCATCTCGTGCCGGGCTGCAAGATCTACACCACTGCAGAGATGGTGCTGGGGATTTTCGAGGATGTGATTTACAAGCGGGAATACGTGGAAGATTCGGGATATGATGAGTTGGTTGTTTCCAAAAAGTAAGGCGAAACCATCCCCGCCCTAGTTCTTGAGTGCTTTCAGAAACTCATCCTGATTCCGAACAACTTCCTTCAATCCCAACCGCAGTCCCAGGCGGGTGAGCTGCGGCGGGTCGACGTAAGTTTGGGCCAGGATTTCTTCCTGCCCGAGCACTTCATTCGCGGGGCCATCCAGCAACACTTTCCCTTGAGACAGAGCAATCACACGTTCGAAGTTTTCGGCGCAGAAATCAATATCGTGTGTAATCGTTATAACGGTCTTGCCGCGCTCGCGTAAAACAGCGATTGCGTTTGCCATGCGCGCGATGTTGGCAGCGTCCTGGCCGGTGGTAGGTTCGTCAAAGATAACGATGGGCGTATCCATAGCGATGATGGAGGCCAGCGCGACCATCTTGCGCCAGGTGAGGGACAGGTCGTAGGGATTGGTCTCTTTTTGTTCGGTAAGCTCTGTCAGCTTAAGGGCATCGTCCACCAGCGCTTCGACTTTTTCCATCTCGTAACCGAGATTTTTCGGACCGAAGGAGACTTCCTGGTGGACGGTCCTGGTAAACAACTGTTCGTCGGGGTTCTGGAAGACGTAGCCCACGCGGGAGGCGAGTTTTGCCACCTGGTATTTGGTCGTATCCCAATCCCCAATCAAAACAGACCCGGAGGTCGGCTGTAAAAGTCCATTAAAATGTTTGACGAGGGTGGTTTTCCCGGCCCCGTTCTGCCCGATGATGGCGACCTGCTCGCCAGCTTCGATGGTCAGCGAGATACCGTTCAGCGCCTTGACCCCGGCGGGATAGGTGTAATGCAGGTCTTTGCTCTCGATTCTCATGATTGACCCCCACCCTGTCCTCTACCCTGACGGGCACTCGCCCCTTTCAGGGAGAGGAAAAATCCCTGCGCTGCTTCATCGAGTGTGACGGGCAGACTTCGCTCTTTAGGCCACAACCCTTGTTTTTGCGCTTCACGCGTGGTTGATGTGTAACGAGAGATACCGAAGCCTTTACCGTCCAACACGTCGGAGGTGAGCACCTCGCTTGGTTTGCCATCCAGCAAAATCCGGCCCTCGTACAAGGCAACCACGCGGTCGGCGAACTGGGCGATCCATTCCACTTTGTGCTCGGCCAAGATGACAGTCATGCCGCGTTCAGCCATCTTGCGGATCACGCCGAAGACCTCGCGCGTGCCGATGGGGTCCATCTGTGAGGTCGGTTCGTCGAGCACGAGCACCTTGGGTTCCATGACCAGGATTGAGGTCAGAGCGACGCGTTGCTGCTGTCCGCCGGAGAGCGAATAGGGGGAGCGGTCAGCCAGGTCGCGGATACCGGTCATTTCCAGGGCGCGTTCGACGCGTTCCTTCATCTCACTGCGCGGCACGCCGATGTTTTCCAACCCGAAGGCAATTTCTTCGAAAACAGTGTATTTCGCGCCGCTGATCTGGTTGAAAGGATTTTGGAATGCTAGACCGACGTTCAACACCCACTCATTCAGAGATGATTGCTGCGTTTCGACACCCGCTAGTTCGACCGTACCAGTCAATTCGCCTTTGTAGAAGTGCGGGATGAAACCTGAAAGCGTATAACACAGCGTGGACTTGCCCGCGCCGTTGGGGCCGATGATTGCAACGAACTCGCCCTCTTCAACTTGCAGGTCGATGTTTTTGAGGACGGGCACGTCGGTGAGTGGATATTTGTAGGTGACGTTTTGCAGGTTTACGATAGACATAAATTTTGTTCTGTGCGGGTCTCAAACCCGCACAAAGCGAGCTAAGCCAGCCAGAACCGGCTGGCGATGGATGCAACGATCAGCAGGATCAGCCCCCAACGCAGGACTTTGTCTAGGCTGGAATCGGGGATTTCATACAGGGAAGTTTTCGCCCGTGTGGATGTGAATCCGCGTGCTTCGATGGCGATGGCGCGTTCTTCTACTTCTACAAGTGAGCCAAATACGAGCGGCCCTACCAACGGCACTAAGGCACCAACACGCTTGTGGAAAGTGGACTGCGTATCCAGCCCGCGGGAG
Organism: Anaerolineales bacterium; assembly: GCA_016928525.1. The sequence goes on from JAFGKO010000074.1 coordinate 2,669, forward strand.
CGTTGGGCGGCGATGATGGTCTGTGCCTTGGCTTGCATCTGCGGGATGATTTGCAACGTGGAAATAATAACGTAGGCGAACTGGCCAGGCAAGCCGCGGCGGGTCAGGTCGGACATCAGTTCGCTAGGATGGGTGGTGAGCAGAAGGATAGCAAAAGATGAGATCATCACAAAAATGCGGGAGACGGTGATGAAGGCTTTTTCTACACTTTCGAGTGTTACGTCGAATATCCAGACAGCAAATAAAACGGTTTCACCACCAGGCAAGAATATGCTCTGCATCACGAACATGAACAACACCGCCGGCAAGATTAATTTGAATGCCACGTTCAGAAACTGGCGCTGAACACCGCCAATAAAACTCAGGAGGATGACAGGGATTGCCAATGTTGGGGCCAGCCACGGAAATGGTGATAGAAAAGTCAGGAAAATAAATGCAAAGACCATCGTAAGTTTGGTCAATGGGTTTAAGCGATGTAAAACGCTTTCGCGTTTCACAAAGAAGGATAATCGTTCAGACATGGGCTACTTTATATCATACAATATAGTATTACAGCGCAAGGTTGCATTGCTACTGCGCATTCACTGCCAGAGGTTACCGAAAAAATGGTTGTGCGGGGGGCGCACGCCCCCCCGCACAACCATTTTTTCGGGATTTTCTTGGAACTTTGCGCTATAATAATAGAGACCAGGGCTCTTGCAGAACCCTGGTCTCTATTATTATAGTCTGCGCTTATCCGAGGAACTGGACCAGCACGAAAGCGGCAATGAGCACGAGGACGATCACTACTGCAATAGCAATAATTAGTTGTGTGCGGCCAGCGCCTTCTTCGATTTCCACGTTTTCTGGGCGCGGGAAACGGGCCAGAAAGCGCCTGGAAAGTCCTTGCACGATGGCAAAGGCCAACAGGGCGGTAGAAATCTTATCTATGGGTTCAGCAATCATATTCGATCCCAAAACTGCGGATACTAAATCTTGTCCAGTTTGAAGAAGAAAAGCTGTTATGAAGGAAGAGCCGCTGGCCGTAATGCCGCCAAAGATCCATACACCAATGGGTGTGCTGACTACGATGGCTGCTAAAGCAATGAAGAAGCCAGTGATAGCGACTTTCCACCAGTTCTTGAACAGACCAGCATTTGCGCAAATCCCAGCAACAGCGCCAATTGCGGCTGCGACCGGGAACCAAGGGAACCAACCTGGATCCAGCACGATCCCTGCAATAACGTTGGAAAGCGTTCCTGTCAGGGCCCCTGCCCAGGATCCGCATATAACCCCTACAAGTACGGTGCCGATGCTATCGAGATAAACTGGCAGTTTGAGCACGAGCACGATTTGACCGATGACGAGGTTGATAGCGATCGCTACCGGAATGAGCACCCAGGTCATGGTATTGAAGTCTTTTTTGATCGAATCAAAGAATTTCATTTTCACAATCTCCTTTTCTCATAATAAGGCGAATCTTGTGATGGGGTAGTGAAAACTTTGTCATATCTCTCAATTTGCACCTCCTTGGTTAAACTTTGACAGGCTCTCATGCCATGTTTGAGCTCTAGGAACGGCATAATGTTTCTATGCGTTCAACAAACAAATCGATGAAGTCCCGTGCCCGCACACCCAACGCTACTTTCATGTTGGCGGGCTTGCCGGTCATGCCAAAAAAATCGGCAAAAGTCTTACCCATCGAGACACCGCCGGAGATGTCCACGTCTACGTAGTATTCCTCATAATTGCACAAATCGGGGGTAAAAGTCAAGGCCAATGTCAGCGGGTCGTTGATTACGCACCCCTGGATGCCCTGGTATTCATCATGGAATTCCATGTAAAAGCGCGTAGAGTCTGCGATGAAGGGTGCGATGGGCGATTTGATCTTTTGCAGCCTGGCCACATCCTCCGCCAGCAAGATGCACTCGTAGGTCACGTCCAACGGCGTCAATGTGATTGGCATCCCGCTGTGGTAGACGATGTGCGCCGCGTGCGGGTCCACATAGGTGTTGAACTCGGCCAACGGCGTTGTGTTGCCCTCGTGCCGCATTGCCCCGCCCATGATGAACACTTCCTTGACCGCTTCTATGATGCGTGGGTCTTTTCGAATAGCTAATGCGACGTTGGTCAGCGGACCGATTGCTACCAGAGTGATTTCTCCGGGATTGGACATGATCTTGTCGATCAGGAAATCGCATCCATGCTGGAGGATGGGCCTGCTCCCCGGTTCTGGCAGGTTTGCGTAACCCAGGCCGGTATTCCCGTGCGTTTCCGGCGCCAGCAGGGATGGCTGCACGAGCGGCAGTTCACAGCCTTTTGCCACCGGGATATGACTTGCGCCTGCCAGTTCCAGTATAGACAAGGCATTGCGTGTGCCTTGCTCCGCTGAACAATTGCCATGCACAACGGTCAGTCCTTCGAGCTGGATTTCCGGCGAAGCCAGCGCCAGCAGGATGGCGAGCGAATCGTCAATGCCGGGGTCGGTGTCGATGATGATACGTTTTTTCATATAAATCGCCTGAGCAGAGCGTAGCGCAACCGATGGGCTTTTCAGCAGAAGCGCTTCCCCCTTCGGGGACGATGCGACTGCGACCTCGCGATGCTCGGTCTCCGCTCAGAGTGGAGAGTCTCCTATTAATTTCTCCACATCTTGCGTCGTCGGTAGCGACGGCTGCGCGCCGAATTTTGTCGCTGCCAGCGCGCCGGATGCGTTACCGTAGCGCACGGCATCTTCTAGCGGTTTGCCTCTTAGCAAAGCCGCAGCCAGCCCGCCGATAAAGGCATCGCCAGCCGCAGTCGTGTCAACTACGTCTACTTTGAAAGATGGGACGTGCTGGATGTTTTCGCGCGTTACAAGTAACGCGCCGTTACTGCCCAGCGTCACAATGACGGTTTTCACGCCTTTCTCCAGGAGCGTCCGCGCGGCGGATTCGGCGGAGGAGACATCTGTGACCGGTTGACTGCTCAGCAACTGCAATTCGCTTTCGTTGGGAACCAGGATATCCACGTCAGCCAGGAGGAAGTCCGGGAGCGGGCGGGCAGGTGCGGGGTTGAGAATGACGCGCAGTCCGTTTTGACGGGCGACGCTGGCGGCGTGGATGACGGTCTCTAAAGGAATTTCAAGCTGGAGCAGCAGCATGTCCGCATCCCGAAAAGAGACGGCCTCCACATCCGCCGGAACAACTTTGCCGTTCGCGCCGGGTGAGAGCACGATGCTGTTTTGCCCGGATGCATCGACTACAATGATCGCCGTTCCCGTTGCGGCCGGGTCGGCCTTGACATGCGATGTATCGACGTTATTCTTTTGCAGGTTTTGGATGAGTGCCGGGCCGAAGGAGTCATTTCCAACGCGACCGACCATTGCAACCGATGCCCCCTGCCGGGCCACAGCGACGGCCTGGTTGGCGCCTTTGCCCCCCGGGATGATGGCCAGGTCTTCGCCGCTGATGGTTTCGCCGGGAGCCGGGAAACGAGGCGCACGCACAACCAGGTCGGCATTCAGGCTTCCGATGACGAGGATATCGGCCATAGCGTCCATTAAAACACAGAAAAGCCGAATTGGTTTGTATTAATGATCGTTTTTGAGAAACCTGAGTGCTGTTTCCACTAAGACCGCCGTGCCGAGGGGCAGGGCGCGTTCGTCCAGGTCGAATTTCGGGTGGTGCAGTGGGTACTCCTCGTGGCCTTCCTTTTGCACGCCCAGTGTGAACATCGCGCCGGGAGCATGTTCCATGAACGAGCCGAAATCTTCCGCGCCGAGGGTCTTGTGCCCTTTATTGACGTTTTCCTTGCCGAGCAGATCTTCGGCCACTTTTCGGATGACATCCGAGACGTGCTCGTTGTTGATCATGGGCGGCCCGCCGTACTCGAACTTCAGCTCAAAATCACCACCCAGAGTTCTGGCAATCTCGAACGCGCGCTGGATCTCCTCCCGGATTTGCGGATGCACTTTTGGGTCAGCGTAGCGCAGCGTGCCGGTGATGCGCACACTTTCCGGGATGACGTTTTCGGTAAAGCCGCCGTTGACCGAGCCAATACTGACCACCGCCGGGGCGAAGGGGTCCAGCCGCCGTGAGACAATGGCGTTGAGAGCCAGGATCACATGGGCCGTGAGGTAGAACGTGTCGATGGCTTTGTCAGGGTGCGCGCCGTGCCCACCTTTGCCGTAAATCGTGCCGAACCACGAGTCCACGCCGCCGGATGCCGGGCCTGCGCTGATGCCCAGCGTACCGACCGGCGTCAGTGGATCGATGTGCTGGGCAATGACGAAATCGATGCCTTCCGCTGCGCCATCCTCGACCATGCGCTGCGCGCCGCTCTTGCCTTCCTCATCTGCCACTTCTTCGGCAGGCTGGAACAGGAAGCGCAGCGTGCCGGGAAATTTCTCCCTGGACAAAATGGTGGCCGCAGCCAGCGCCATGGCGGTGTGCGAGTCGTGCCCGCAGGCGTGCATCTTCCCGTCGACTGTGGACTTGTACTCAAAGTCGTTCATCTCCTGCAAGGGCAGCGCATCCATGTCCGCGCGGATAGCAACTAGCGGACCGCCTTCACCCAAATCAGCGACCACGCCGGTCTTCCCGACCCCGCGCCTGACGCGGTACCCCAGCTTTTCCAGTTCATCTGCAACGATTCCCGCGGTGCGATGGACATCAAAGCCAGTTTCGGGGTGCATGTGGAAGTCGCGCCGCCATTCGATAATCTCTTCGCTGAGTGCATGAGCTTGTTTGAGCATGGGTTCTCCTTTTGATTCACGAATTTACACGAATGAACACGAATTGTTTTTGGATGGCTCCCGGCGGGTCTTAGACCCGTCGGAGCACATCGAGTAAATTTTACTTTACCAATTCCTTCTCTGCCGCGACCATGATGGTATCCAGTTCTTTGAGCTGCGCGTCTTCCAGCGGCTCGACTTCGTGCTCGGTCAAAATCCGCTCGGCTTCGGCCTGGGCGCGCTCGGCCAATCCCTGCCGGCCGCCAGCTTCCCACTGCTCCCAGGTGTCGCGGTTAGCCATTTTCGTCATCAACACTTCGCCAGATTTTAGATACTTCATGGTGTGTTTCTGGCCGAGGAAATTATGAGACCCATCCATGACTTTGGCGATGACCTCGACCGCCAGCGCTTCGTCACTGACCTCGAAGCCCCTCCGCAAGCGATGGATGCTCGCGGCGAATTCGTTATCCGCTACCATCTGGGCGAAGGAACCGCTCACGCCCGCTTCCATCTCGCCGATGCCGGAGAGTTCGTCCGCACCGGCCAGGGCCGGGATGGCGGCGTTGATGCCGCGCTCGAACCCGTCTTGCAGGTCGAGGGTGTGGGCGTTCGTCGAGAAGCCATACACGTTGACCGGGAGCCGGTAGTGATGTCCAAGTTGAACCGTGGCGGCCGATACCAGTCCCAGTTCAACGCCGCCCCACACGGAAATCCCGGTACGCGGTTCCATCATCGCCAGTCGTCCGCAGTAGATGACGGGTAATCCGGGGTTGACGATCTGCGCCAGGATGATCGGCGCCAGCACTTCGGCGTTCTGCTGGGCGAGCGCGCCGGCCATCGAAAGCGGAGCGGTTGCCCCGGCGGTGGGACAGGGCAGCGGGCCAAAGGCCACGCCCGCTTTTGCGATTTCGACGATGGCTTCGGCTTCGTAGGCCGGGATATTGAGCGGGCTGACCGGCGAGACGGCCAGGGTCAACACTTCGGGCGCGGGGCCGATGACTTCGGCCATGCGCAGGGCGTATTTGACTTCACCGGGATACTGCACGCCGGGGCCCTGCACGGGTTTGGTAGTGTATGGCAGGGCATGGCGATACATCATGAGCGACATCAGTTCGCCCGGCACGTCGCGCGGGGTGAAGAAAGGCGTGATAGTGTTGCAGTTTTCGAGCGCATCCAGCAGGCGGGTTGCGTTTTGCACGTCCTCGATGGTGGCGTAGCGTTTGCTGCCGTCGGCGGCGTTATAGATGTCGCGCGCGCCGCCCAGGTTGTGGAAATAGAGTTTTCCATCGCCAAGCGTTTTGACCGTCCCGTTGCGCCCACGGATGCTAACCGTTTTTCCTGCGCCGGTAATACACTTTTCGACCAGTTCTGGCGGAAACTTGACTTGTTCACCGTCTACACGTGCACCTGCCGCGGTGAGCAGCTCTTGCGTCTCTTTGTGCTTGAGCACGATACCGACTTCGCCCAGGATGCGCAGGGTAGCCTGGTGGATGGATTCGATCTCCGATTGACTGAGAAAGTTCAGGTAGGGCATATTAGTCTCCTGAGGGGATGGGGCAAACCACTGAGTCACGGCGACACAAGAAATTAAAAACTCTGTGTCTCCGTGGTTAGACTTATTGTCTTTCCAAAAAATGAGCGAGAAATTCGACCCGCCGCACTTCTGAATCGACCACATTTTCGATTTTCAAAAAGGCGTGGCCCTCGCCCTCGTAGAGGTGAAAATCCACCTGCTTGCCGAGTTCAAGTAATTTATCTCGGGTTTCCAGCGAGTCTTCTGCAGGGCAGCGCGGGTCGTGTTCGCCGCAGATGAGTTGCACCGGAACGCGAATCCGGTCAAGGAAGAAGTAGGGCGAGCGTTCATACCATAGATCGTGGTTGTGATTGGGATGTCCCATCATTTCGACATCCCAGTGTTTCAGGTCATCGCGGGAGCGGACATGGCAATTGAACCAGTTCGTGAATGGGACCACGCCGGAACCGACCGCCCACAATTCGGGATACTGTGTCAGGTTGGTCATGGTCAGATAACCGCCGTGACTGCGGCCTGTAACGGCGATTTTAGTCGGGTCAGCCAGTTTCTCGTGGAGGAGGAATTGCGTCCCAGCAGCGACATCGTCCGTATCCACGCCGCCCAGGTCGAAGCGGTTGGCGTACTGCCATTCGCGGCCATAGCCAGTGGAGCCGCGATAGTTTGGTGCCAGTACAGTCCAGCCGCGCGAGACGAGATGGATCATGAGGGGATACCATTCCATCTGGTAGTGCCAGTTCGGGCCGCCGTGGATGATGAGAACAGCGGGCGTGTTATTGCTGGCGTACTCCGGTTTGAACAGCAAGGCAGGGATGGGTGTGCTGTCCATGCCAGGGTATGTGATCTCTTCTGGCATGAGGTAGGGCTCGTCATCCATGTCATCTGGAAGGGAGTATGTGAGTTGACTTAGCTCGCCGTTGTCGAGAGATAACTTCCACAGATCGGGTGGGAAGCGGGGATTGTTGAAAACAAAGATGACGTGTTCCCCGTCAGGTGTGAAGCGCGGCTTGTAATGCACGCCATCTTCAACCTGGTATGTTCTCGCTTCTCCGTCAAGTGGCTGTACAACGATTTCATCCGATGCGCCTTGTGCACGAATATATATCAGCATTGTTCCGTCTTTTGACCAGGACGGAGATCTGTGGTTGGCTTCATCGCTTGTCAGCCAGGTAATTTCGTGGCTGTACAGGTCAAAGATGCCGATCTGGTGCCAGCCGTTGGGCGCGTCGGAGTGAAAGGCCAGTTTCGTGCTGTCCGGTGACCAGGATGGGTTGTGGGCATTGATAGGACCGTTCCCGTCGGCGAGCGGGAAGGATTTTTCAGCATTCATTGAAACCAGATACACGCCGTAGTCCTGACCTTTGGATTCGAAGGTCACGGCCAGCCATTTTCCATCTGGCGACCAGTGCACATCCCAAGCCGGACGCTGGATAGCAAGGACGCAGCGCGCTGCACCGCCTGTGGACGACATGACATAGACATCGAAGTTGCCGCTCTGGTTGGAGATGAAGGCAATCTGTTTCCCATCCGGCGACCAGCAGAAATTGGGCTGTAACGCGAAATTGATGTTAGGGGTCAGGTCAGTGTGCGCACCTGTTTCGAAATCGTGGACGAAGATATGAAAGTTCTCGCTGCCGTCGAAATCCACGGCGAAGGCCAGGCGTGAGCTTTCGGGGGAGTATTTGGGGGCGAATTTTGCGCCTGCTAGCCCTTCTCCTAATGAGAGAGGGGTTGGGGCGAGGAAAATCTCGAAGGAACTTGCCATCACCCCCCGCCCTCTCCCTTTGGGAGAGGGGGCTTCGGTAACGGGAGCCTCCTTCGGGGATGATACAGGTTCGGGTGCGTCTGAAGCGGACAGCGGAAATTCGAAGAGTTCCCACTGTCCGCTTTTGTTCCATGAGAAGGCAACACGCTTGCCGTCCGGGGAAATGTCGAAACCGTGATACGAGTCGACATAAGGAACGCGCAATAGTTTTTCGAGGTCGATCATCGCACGGCCTCCTGCCATGATTTCACCACAGAGATACGGGTCTTTTATCTCTGCGGTGCTTGATTTAGAACCTAATCGAGCTTGGGGAGCGCGTCCATACCCGCCTGTTTGGCCAGGCCTTCAACCATGCTGACCAGTTCTTTCTCCTGAGCGGGGTCCATCTGCGGGCGCTGGTATTCACTCAACAGTTGCTGGGTTCGGATTTTAGCGCGCGCAAAAGTATCCAGCCCCCCTGATTGCTGCCAGCCGCGGATGGAATCGCGGTCGATCACATCGGATGGCAGGTACTGCTCTTTGGCGAACAGTTCGCGAGTGATGCGCTGCTTGAGAAAGTCACCCTTGAAGTTGATGCCCTCGAACATGGCGGTAGCCAGCGTAACAGTGTGATCCTGGATGCCCGTCAGCAGGCGCCTGGCCATGCCGATGGCCTCGGCGTCTACAGTCAGCTTTTCCGGGCTCTGGCAAGCCAGGAAGTCCAGCATGCCTGCGCCGGAGATCATGTTGACACCCGCTAACGCGCCGATCAGCGCTGACATGCCGCTTTCGAGACCAGCCTGGGCATCGATCACTTTGGATTCGGTCGCGCCAAGATAGCAGTGGGTGGGCAGGCCGAGCGACTTACCAACCTGGGCGTAGGAGGCGTCGATCATGGCGGTCTCGACCGCGCCCATCGGTGTGCTGCCCTTGCGCATATCGAAGATGGCCGGCGCGCCGCCCCAGACGATGGGCGAGCCGGGCTTGGCAAGCTGGTGGATGGTGATACCGCTCAGGCATTCGGCAGCGTGTTGAACCACCGATCCGAGCAGCGTAACGGGAGCGGCTGCGCCTGCTAGTGGCATGGACACCATCTCGGCCGGGACGCCTGCATGCGCCAGCTCAATCAGATTGCCCGCGCCAAACTTGCTCCAGATGAGCGGTGGGGAGGGGCAGACGTCGAAAACGGCCTGGGGTTTCTCGGTCAGTGCTTCTCGTCCACCGGCGAAGATTGCCAGCATGTCGAGCATGACGTGTAGCGTGTCGTTCGAGAATGCGCCAGTCACGATCGGTTTTTGCGAGTGTAGCAAAACGAGATACAAGCGGTAGAAATCGCCGATTTCCTTCGGTACCTCGTTGCACACCACCGCTGTTGACTGTGCATCGTATTGTGGCAGCATCTCAGCCACCTTCACCAGCCGGACTAGGTCAGCGGTGTAGGACGGTTTGTGTTCCAGCGTTTCGGGATCGAGAATGTGGACGCCGGATGAGCCGGGATCGAAGTGGACGGCATCGCCGCCATACGTGACTTTAGGGTTTCCTTCGCGGTCATGCAGGACGAACTGACTGGGGACTGTTTCGAGGGCCTTGCGCACCACCGATTCGGAGATGCGCACCACCTCTGCGGTATGATCCACTTCGCAGCCGGCGGAGGCGAGCAGTTCGCGCGCCTCGGCATACTGCACCTTGATGCCAGGCTTCATCATCAACTGGAAGGCTTCATCGATGATGCGGTCAATCAAATCTTGAGTAAGGAGTTCGATTTTGGGTTGCATATTCCATACTTTCCCCTCTCCCTTCTAGGGGGAGGGCAGGGTGGGGGTAAAGAGCTTTACCACGGAGACACGGAGTCACAGAGTTCTTAATTTCTCCGTGTCTCTGTGACGCCGTGGTTGTTTTTTAAAGATGAATCTACTTTTCCAGCGAAGCGATGATCTTCGCCATCTCTTCTGAAATTTTAGCGTCCAGCGGATCAGGCTGGTGTTCGGTCAGGATGCGACGAGCTTTTTCCAGCGCCCAATCGCGGGCGTCATCCTGCTTGGCTTCCCACTCATTGTATGGACGGCGATCCATAAATTGGGGCAGGAACAGGTCGCGCATGTGTTTGCGGCTGTGCTTCTGGCTAAGGAAGTTTCCACCGGGACCAACATTGGCGATGGCCTCCAGCGCAAGTGTCTCGTCGTCCACAACGATACCCTGCATGGTCTTGTGGATAATCGAGAAGATCTCGGCGTCCATCATCATCTCGGCATAGGACCAGATGCGACTGCCATGCAGGAAGCCCAGTCCTAGCAGCATATCGGACATAACGATGCTGGCCATGAAGGTCGAGAGCGAGTTCTCGATGCCGGCCTGCCAGTTGGGTTCCTTGGCGCCCGTGGCAAATGAGCCCATCGAGAGCGGGATATCGTAAAAGTCTGATAGCACGTTGGTGGCCGCGCCGAACAGGAAGTCTTCCGGACCACCGCCAGTGTAGACACCCGTGCGCGGATCAGAGGCGGTCTGCGCCGCGGCGTAGAAGACCGGCGCGCCGGGATAGGCCAGTTGCAGTAAAGCGGTGCCTGCCACTACTTCAGCGTTGCCAACCGCCAATGTCCCTGCTATGGTGGCGGGACCGGTGGTCAGGCAGGACGACATGGTCATGAAGCCGGTCGGCAGGCCGTACTCCGCCGCGACCAAGGCCGCATCCAGGCTGCCGCCATCGTGACCGAGTGGGGGAGCCGTGCACTGCATCACGGATAATACCGGGCGCTTGCGCAATTTTTCCTTACCGCCGACGATCAGCGCGGCCATCTCGACTGCGGCACGCGCTTCGACCTCGTTATAGATCGACTCGGTCTGTACATGCTTGGTCGAATTCTCCCAAATGGCCTTGATCTCGTGTAAGCCGCGTGTCTCGACGGGCTTATCTTGGGCCGAGAGCGCCACCCAGTGGAATCCCACTTCTTCGGTCGCATCGGCGACACGGGCAATGTCGCCCACATCCGAAAGTTTAGACATACGGCGCTCGCCGCTCTTGATGTCGATGATCTCCACGCCGCAGCCGTCTGTGCCTGCAAAAACGTGATTGCCGTCCAGCGGACAGTCTTGCTGCGGATCACGTGCACCCAACGAGTAAGCAGGCGGCGCTTTCTTCATCGCTTTTTCGATCAACTCTGGCTTGGCGCGCACAATCATGCTCTCGTGATCAACCGTCGCGCCGTTGGACTCCCAGATCTCCAACGCGCGCTTGGACGGGAAGCGTATACCGACATTTTCGATGATATGCAGGGTGGCATCGTGGATCTTCTGCACTTCCTGCGGGGTCAAAATCTCAAGTTTGAGCTTGGGATTGGTGATGGATTTGATGTTTTTGGTCATTCTGCTCTCCGTTATTCACCACAAAGACACAAAGTCGCGAAGACACCAAAATAAAAAATTTGTGCCTTCGTGGTTAATTACTTCACACCCATCAACTCTTTAGCCACATTGACCGCGCCGATGGCGTCTTCCGAGTAGCCATCCGCTTCGATCTTTTGCACCCATTCCCTCGTCACCGGCGCACCGCCGACCATGACCTTGACCTTCATGCCGCGCCTGGTCACCTCATCGATGACTTCCTTCTGCTTGACCATCGTGGTAGTCAGCAGCGCGCTCAGGCCGACGATGTCCGCGCCGACTTCTTCGGCTTTGGTGAGAATATCGGCGGTGGAAACATCCACGCCCATATCGTAGACCTCGAAGCCGGATGAAGTCAGCATGGTCCCCACCAGCGACTTGCCGATCTCGTGGATATCGCCTTCGACAGTGGCCAGCACGACCTTGCCCAGGATCTGGCGCGAGGTGCCAGCGGCTTTCATAGCGGGTTCGAGCACGGCAATGGCGGCTTTCATGGCTTCCCCGGCCATGACCAGTTCGGGCAGGAAGGCCTGACCGCAAGCAAAACTATCGCCGACTTCGTTGACGCCGGGCATGTAGCCAGCGTTGATGGCCTGCAACGGGTCGATGCCTGCGTCCAGCGCTTTCTGCGCCAGCTCAGCGGCCACCTCTTCCTCACCGTCGAGGATGCTTTGCGCCATTTGTTTGAACAGTTCTTCTGACATGATGTTCTCCTTTTATTGTTTCGATGATGCCCATCCGGTTACTCCTCCGGAGAAAAAGACGCGCTCAATGCCCGCGCCTTGGATTCCAATACTTCATAGGGGATGCCCAGATACTCGACCAGGTCTTCTCCCAGTTGACGGATGTGTGCTATTGCCATGCGTTCGGCCAGGTCTGCGTCGCTGGCTTCGATGGCCTCCACCAGCGCCATGTGCTCCTGGTATTCGTCGCTCAGGCTGCTCTCCAGCAGGTCAGTGTGGCGAAACAGGTACTCGTATAGCAGCCAATCGGGGAACGAGTTCATCACCATTGCGTACAACCTGTCAAGCGTGCTGTTTTCGCCAATAGCTACCACCGACTGGTGGAATTGGCGGGACAAGTGTCGCAGTGTCGACATGTCCTCTAACGAGAGCAGGCCTTTCATCCGGGACAGGATGCGCTTCAGTTCGTCCACCTGAGCCTGCTTTCGCTTAAGAGCCGCAGCGCGTGCCCCAGCCGTTTCCAGCAACAAACGCATAGCGTAAGCCTCGACGATCTCTTCTTCCGTTGGCTGCGGGACGCGCACCCCGCGATAGGGGACTCGTTCCGCTAGCCCGACCGATACCAGCAGATCAAGTGCCTCGCGGACGGGCGTCATACTCACACCCAGTTGCGTGGCGATGTCATCCTGGCGCAGCCATTCGCCGGGTCCCACTTTCCCGGCGATGATCTTCTCGTGCAGCACGTCGAAAATCTCTTCTTTCAACGACCTGCGTTGCAGGCTTTCCGGTTCTTTTGGGCTAGTGGTTAGGGTATTCATGGCGAGTTTATATATTATATATAATTTCACAAACAGAGGCAATGCGATTTGTTGCGATAGAATAAAGTCAGGATATTTGTCATGTCTGATACATACCTTTTGCCTGCCGAAGAAGTTCGCCGCGAGCTGACCGTTTCGAATTCGCGCTTTATCGCCAGCCTTGCCCCCGTTTCCAGGGCGGATGAGGCCAAGGCGTTTGTTGCCCGCATTCGCAAGGAATTTGCAGACGCCACGCACAATGTCCCGGCCTATATCATTGGCGGGGGCAATTCCATTACCGAATATTGTTCGGACGATGGCGAACCCTCTGGCACGGCGGGACGACCCGCGCTGGCGGTACTGCACGGCAGCGGGCTAGGCGATGTAGCGGTTGTAGTAACCCGCTACTTCGGAGGGGCTCTACTTGGGAAAGGAGGGCTGGTCAGGGCGTATACGAACGCAACGAAACTGGTTGTCGAAGCAGTACCTCGCGCGCGACGCATCCCGGTCCACCTGGCCTTACTGGCCTTGCCTTATCCGTTCCTGGAACGCGTGCGTTTGTTGGTAGCTCGTCATAACGGCGAGATCACCGATGAAAACTTCGCTGCCGACGTTATAATGACTTTACGTTTCCCCGTAGAGGAATTTCCCGCCTTTCAAGTTGCATTGCGGGAGATCTCGTCTGGCAGTTTGCAAGGAGAAGTGATCGAGACCACTGAGATGTTAATCAAAGTGGATGATCGATGAGCGCGGAAGTTTTATAGTTGTAGCAGGTTGCTGAGAAGTACACCTACACTGATCCCAATTCCAACCAGAGTCAAAATACCTGTCGTGTCGAACAGTACAAAGACGACGGCAATTAAGGTGAGGGAGACGCAATTAAAACATCTACGATCCGGAAAAAGCTTCTTATACATTGCCAGCCTCCTCACCGATTGATTTTATTTCCAGTGTCGGGCGCTCTTGTTTGATCCAAAATAGACTGAGAACAAACCCGATCAGCATGAATCCCGCTCCGCTTAAATAAGGCAGGTGGAGGTTGATATCCAATACCAGCCCACCCAATATCGGACCAACTATGCGCCCCAGGCTGACAAAGGAGTTGCTCAACCCCATCGCGATCCCTTGCGGGACGGTGGCACGCCGTGAGGTCAACGAGGTGAGTGCGGGGATTTGTAGGGCAACGGTCAGCGCAAAAAAGGCTGTGGCGAGCAGGATCGTCACGTAAGTGTTCGCCAGGAGCATCAGCCCGAAACCGAGCGCGGTTGCCAGCAAACCGCCTTTGATTACGATTCCATCGCCCCATTTTTTGGTGGCTGGCCCGGCTAACACACCTTGTGCGACCGCTGAAACCAAGCCTAATACCATCATCATCACACCCACGTCGTCTGGACCGAAGTCGAATTTTTCGAGCGCATATAGTCCAAAGACATTGGCGAAGATCATCAATCCGCAGGTGGAGATGAAGGTCAGGAGAAGCAGGTTGCCGATCGGACTGTTTATTGCCCTTCTCCAGCCTTTCAGGTCGATCAGTTTTTCTTTCTTCAGGCTGATTTGACGGGCTTCGACAGGCAGTGATTCGGGCAGGAATACGATTGCCAGCAACAGCGAGAGCACGGACAATCCCGCCGCCAGGAAGAATGGTGTGGACAGCGACGCGCCGGCTAGGAAACCGCCCAATACTGGACCGACAATTGTCCCGATGCCACCGGCTGCGCCCAACAATCCCATCCCGCCGCCGCGCTCGTTTTCGGGTGTGCTGTCGCCGATGAAGGCCATGGTGGTCGGCGCGGTGGCGGAGGAGAGCACGCCTGACAGGATACGAGCCGCAAACAGCATCCAGAGTGTGTTGGCGAGCCCGAACCAGACCATCGTCACGGCATACCCCAAAATGCCAATGAGCAGGACCGGTTTGCGTCCGATGCGGTCGGAGAGTCCGCCCCAGATGGGACCGAAGATCAGGCGCATAACCGCATAGGAAGCCACGAGAAAGCCCAACTCCGTCCCGCCTGCGCCCATGCTCTCGATGTAAAACGGCAGGATGGGGATGATGATCCCGTAGCCGAGCATGACCACGAACAGGACGAAGGTCAGGATGTAAAGATTGCGTTTGGACGGGTTCATGATTACGCCTGCCGTTTATGTTCTTTCGCTCCAACGCGGAACGATGCGCGGGAACAAAAACAGGTCAAAAAATATTCCCAACAGAACCCCGCCTGCATAAGCTATGATATCCAGCGGGTCAAAGGTGCTGCCGAAAAACGGGCGGCCAAGACATTGGGAAGTTTCGACGATGCAACCAAAAAGAAATACAGCAACACCACGAAAGATGGGGGAACGTACCCATTTGGTTTCGAACAACCCCATCAGCAGATACAGAGCCATTGGCAATAGGATATCGATCGAGTAGCCATTCACAAAGAGCGGAAATGGTCCTCGATAATTCTCACCTGTTACCAAGTGGAGGAATCCGACTGCCAGAGCAATAGTAGTGGTAACAAATTTTTTACTCATGGTCTTCTATGCTTGGCTATTCCAGTATCACTGTCCCGGCCTTTCCATCCACCGTGACCATCTGCCCGCTTCGGATGTGACGGGTAGCGTTGCGGGCGGCCATCACAGCCGGGATACCGTATTCACGTGCTACGATGCTGCTGTGGCTGAGCGGCCCACCGATGTCGGTCACGATGGCGGAAGCCATGGCGAAGAGCGGTGTCCAGGCTGGTGTGGTTGTAGTAGCGACCAGCACATCACCGGGCTTCATCCTGGGGAAGTCTTCCGGACCGTAGAGTACGCAGGCGGGCGCGGTCACCTGTCCACTGCTGGTGCCGAGACCTTTGAGCACGGTTTTGCCGTCTTTCTCTTCCGGTGCGCCGCCGCCGATGAACTTTTGCCAGAAAGATTTCTCTGGCAACATGACTGGCGGGATAATCTGCAGAGCGGCACGCCACTCGGCCTTGCGAGTGGGGATACGATCAGCAAAATTCGGCAAAGGTTGATCTTTTTCAAGCGCGGCGATCAGTTCTGTGACTTCATCTTCTTCGAGCCAGTAGATATCGTCAGCGGTTTGGATGGCGCCGCTTACAACGAAACGTTCGCCGAGTTCAGCAAACATGCGGCGGATGACAGGGTGTCCCATGCCCATGTCGAAGATGCTGTCTTCACGGATGGTGCCTGTCTCGTGGGCTTTTTTGAGTAGTTTCTCGAACCAACCTTGGCGTGGCCAGCCAATCCGCTCCAAAACGGACCGGGTGGCCTGCTCCCGTTTTTCCCGGGCAGTTTGCAGCCTCTGATAGGGACTCTCGGCCTTTCCTTCGATGAACAGTTTGATCGCTTCGAACTGCGGACTTGGAGCCTCGGCTGGTGTGGGGTTGGCGAAGTCAAATTCGTAGGCGGTGCGCCCGAATTTTTCGAAGTGCTGCTCGAAACGGGAGCGATACTTGCCCCTCAGATCAGCAGGAATCGCTTTG
The DNA here is from genome assembly GCA_016928525.1 of Anaerolineales bacterium. The sequence goes on from JAFGKO010000074.1 coordinate 18,965, forward strand.
GGGGATGTGTTCGCCTTGACATCGGTAATAAGGTCTTCGGTCGAGGTGCGAAGCGTGTAGTCTGCAAGAACGGGATTCTCTCTTAGCCAGGTCGCAATGTCGAACAGGGATAGCTCCGCTCGTAGAGGCATAGTCTTAAACCCAAAGAGGAATGTAGTTGCTTCTGGGTCGTTTTTGTGCTTAACCAGGCTATTGTAGAAGCGGGTGAAGAAAATTTCGCCCATCGAGGCGGCTGGTAGGGTAGATTGGATGACGGTGTAATATGTACAAGCTGCCTGGAAAACGGTGCGAGCTCCATCCAGCAATTCGGTGGGAGAGAGAGCAGCGATTTCTTTTTGTTCCCATTTTTTGACCACAGCTGCAAATTTGTCGCGGGCGGCCATCCAACGGTCAGGTGCACCGCGCATCATCTGCCCGATGGCCGAAAACGACAATTTGACCATCGCCCAGGAGTTTTTCATGTTCATGCGGATGCCGCCGTAAACATAATTGTTGATGGCAAGGTAAAAACCCTCCCCGGCAAACATGCTGCTTGGGTCTTTCATGCCAGCGTAATCGCGCCAGAGGATCTCGGTTTCGTGGTTGGCGATCCTGAGACCCAGGGTGGCAAACAACGGTGAGACCGGGCTGGGTGTATGTTCCGCCAGGCTGCCGCGGGCAAAGGTAACTGCTTTTTCAGGCACAGGCCACTCAGTGGGTGGAGCAACTGCAGGCTGTTCATCATCGGTGGTTTCGAGAATGACCTCGCCCTTTGTGCCATCCACAGTGATGACCTGTCCACTCTTTATGCGGCGGGTGGCCACGCCCGTGCCCATCACCGCCGGGATGCCGTACTCACGGGCAACGATGGAGCCGTGGCTGAGCGGCCCGCCGATGTCGGTGACAACGGCGGAGGCCATGGCGAAGAGCGGCGTCCAGGC
>JAFGKO010000075.1 GCA_016928525.1 Anaerolineales bacterium
GCGAAATGACCGGCGTAGGCGTGTATCCAAGACCCTGCTGGATCATGATTTCCACATTATTTGCCGCAAACACCTCAATTGAGCTGTACAAGGCTGGTTCCGATAGGGCGTGTGTATCCATGCCGATATACAGCGGTCCGCTGATCCCTTGCGCTTTTCGCAGTTCACAGATGGCCTGGCTGATAGCCAGGATATGCGCCTCATTGAAAGTGTTACTCAGCGATGAGCCGCGATGTCCTGAAGTGCCAAAGGCGACCCGCTGCTCAGAGATTCCCGGATCGGGTTGCCGGGTGTAATAAGCAGAGATGAGCCGGGGAATGTTGACCAACGCTTCATACGGCGCTTGTGTACCTGCCAATGGATGAATGCTCATATTTCCTCCTGCAGAGAACCTTTAAAAGATATACAATTCTGACTATATTATAGCAATCATCCGACAAGAATTGACGTACAATACAAACTGGCAAGCAGAGTAGTTTATTCAGGCAATGTGGGAGCCTATTATTCACAGGAGCAATCTCGATGACCATAGGCACTATTACATCAAACATTGTCTGAGATATAATCAACTTCGGGAGGAGCAATGTCAGAACACCCTGAGTACCAGACACCAATTATTCTGCCGGACAACCCATTGCGCAGCACCGAAAAGGTTTACTTTCACTTCAATGATTTTGCTGCCACACTGGCCCGGCTGATTGCCAATAAGAAAACACAAACCCCTCTCACCATCGGCATCAATGGTTCTTGGGGCACAGGCAAGACCACTCTGCTACGCCGATTACAGTCCCAACTTGACAAGACCCGTGCTTTTCTGGATCAAACCTGTGCTTCGGCTTTAGAGCTGGATTTTATTAACCAGGGAAACGATGAAATTCCTGAGCAGATTTACCGTGTCTGCCGGACTGTGTGGTTCAACGCCTGGAAATATGCGGATGAAGATGAGCTATTGGTGGCGCTTGTGCGCGTAATTGTACAGGAGATGTTCCGCGATGATTTCGTTAGTAAGTTAGGCGCCGCCTTCTGGGAGCCATTTACACCCCGGCGGGATGTGATCGATACGGTGTTAGGCTGGTTCTCCATTAAAACTCCCTTTGGCGATATTAAACCCAATAAAGGCAAGCCACAGACCACACAATTAGCCGCAAAGTCCCCCTTGCTTGACCAATTCGATGAAACCTTTGACCACCTGATGGCTGCCTGGGTACACCACAAAACTGATGTAAAGGAGATCAATCCTGAAAAGGGTGTCATGGTGGTGTTCATTGACGATCTTGACCGCTGCCTGCCCGCCAAGACTATCCAGGTGCTCGAAGCAATAAAGTTGTTCATGGATAAAGAAGGCTGTGTCTTTGTTTTGGGGGCAGATGTAGAACTTATCCAACAGGCTGTAGAAACACACTACAAAGACATTAAAGGCCAACAAGCCGACGATTACCTGGAAAAGATCATCCAGCTTCGCTTTCGCCTGCCACAAATAGGCAGAGATGATATGCAGATTTACTTGCAAGAGCAGGATGTGAATGCTGCCATGCGCTCACGCTGGCAGGCGCTGGTAGCTGCCGCTGAAGCTAATCCGCGGCGGGTAAAAGCGGTTGTCAACGACCTCGAACTGCAATGGCACATGCTCGTAAATTCGTGCCAGGCTGAGGGAGTAAACCGTGATGACTTCATCTGTTGGCAAGCGCTTATGCGTGCCGCCCCCGCCAATTTCCGCGAAGAGTTCTTTGGTATCCCGGAAGACCCCGGTGGGCTAAAACTACGCCATCAGTTCATCACCGATGCCTTGCTTTGGCAGTGCGGCGGCGATGAGCAAAAAGCTGCCTTACGCAGTGCCTACGACAAGTATCAGGGGCGCGAGTCCAGGCGCTTGCGCGATGTTCTGCGCGAGATCGGGACTTTTAGCGCCGATTTCACCCCCGAGGCGCTCAATGCCCATGTGCATCTCATCGCTCCTCCACAGAAACTGCCCACTGATAAGCTGGTTGGTGAGACAGCGCTTGGTGCTCCAGAATCCATCGAAGTCAATAAAAGCCGAGGCAAGGCTTACACCGAAGGTATTGAATCTGTCCGGCACGAGTGGGGTGGTATCGAATTTTGCCATATCCCCGCCGGTGATTTTGTTGTGGGCAGCACAGATGACAATCCTCTGGCCACTGACGATGAAAAGCCGCGCCATACTGTATCAATCGCTTATGATTATGAATTGGCCCGTTTTCCCGTAACCAATGCCCTATTTCAGGCATTTACCCAGGCAAATCCCACTTTTAAGACCACCGCAGAACAAGCTGGATCGGCATATGTCTTGGTCAGTAAAGAATGGAAAGTTATCAAAGGCGCCGACTGGCAACACCCACACGGTCCCAAAAGCAACTTGAAAGAAAAAGATAATCATCCGGTCGTTTGCATCTCCTGGCTGGATGCAGTTGCTTACTGCCGTTGGCTAAATGAGACTTACAGCAAAGAACTGCCAACTGGCTGGCAATTTCGCCTGCCCACCGAAGCCGAATGGGAAAAAGCATCCCGCGATGCGCGCGGCAGTCACGAGTGGCCTTGGGGCAGCGAAGAACCGGATACCAATCGCTGCAATTTTAATATGAATGTCGGGGATACCACTCCGGTTGGTCAGTATTCACCACAAGGCGATTCGCCTTACGGCTGTGCAGACATGGCTGGCAACGTTTGGGAGTGGACACATACTGCCTGGGAGAGTTATCCTTACCAGGCTGGGGATGGACGCGAAGAGGAAGATAACACCAGAAGCCGCGTCCTGCGGGGCGGCTCGTTCAACGTCATTCATTGGCTCGTGCGCTGCGCCTTCCGCCACTCGAACCTCCCAGATCTTCGGGGCGGTAACGGCGGTTTTCGGGTTGTGGCGTCCCCCATCTCTGTACTCTGATTCTCTGCTGTCTCAATCAACAAGGATTGATTCAGCCAATATAAAATAGCCTCGCACTCTACGGTTCGTCCGCCAGTGCGAGGCAATGATTTATTCAGGAATAGACAAGAAATTCTTCGAAAGGTATCATATCCTTACCTAAATGTTTAGTCCATCAGACACGTTCGTCACATTGCTCACCGAGCACATCTCCCGCCGTCCGGCCATGGGGCCGCGCGACGTCTACAAGCTGCTCTACCAGGGCGTGCGCGGACCAGAACACCTCATCAGCTCGCCGCAAGCCTTCCGCGAATATCTCGCAGCCGAGTGGCAGGCGCTCACGCCCGCAGGGGACGACCCGCTCCACGAATCCATCCGGCCTGATGGCAGCCTGCTGAGGCTGAATCTACGGCCCTTCAAAGCCGCCGGTGGCAGCCTCGAGGTGTTGACTGCTGCCTGCCTGGAGACTGCCCGCCGCCCCTGGGGTACGCAAGATGAGTTGCAACAGGCCTGGGCGTGTTTTGTCGATTTCTGTAAAGCAGGTTCCTGGCCCAGCCTGGCACTACAGGAGCTTGAGACATTCACCCCTCTGCTTCGAGAAAACAATTTTCCACCTGTCCATCACTCCGAACGTTACCGGGAGCTTTACCAGCCAGCCTACCGCCTGCTGGCTGTTGATTTTGAACTTCGTCCTCATAACTGAAGTAGAGATAGTGCATAGAAATACTATCACGATCATGCAACGGGAGGGCATATGAATAGAGAAGGTTTCCGCGAATTACTCAAGTCCCGGAAATTGAACGAAGAACAGATCGATGCTTCGGTTTCCATGGCAGAGCGCTTCGAGGCATTTATCGCCGACCACGGCAAGCCAGATGCAGACACCACCTGGGCATTCTGCAAGATTCTGATCCAGGAGGGACAAAATTCCTTAGACAACCTGCTGACCATCGCTCGCTATGGCCGCTTTATCAAGAATAACGATATCTACATTGCCATCTTGGAACTGCTCGATGGCGCAGAGGCTCAACCTAACCTGTATCAAAGAGTAGCCGAAAGCTTCGGTGAATCTGTGCGCGATGAGGTCTTCGCCGGGGTTGGTGCCGCCCCGCTTGGCGTGCCCTCACCTGAAAAGCCCCAGTACCTGTTCCC
>JAFGKO010000076.1 GCA_016928525.1 Anaerolineales bacterium
AAAATCTGTACCCGAAGGGGCAAAATTCCGTAATACTCCGTCCGCTTGCGGCGGAGATAGGAATTTTGAAGATTTTGCCAGTTTATTAAGAAGATACTTAATATGCGTAGTTGGGATACAAATTCGGATCGGTGGGGGTCAGGCCCAATGGGTCGTGAACGTAGACGAAGTCGCCTTCCACCGCCCAGTTGAAGAGCCAGTGTGCATCGCCCACCGAGAGATTGACACAGCCGTGCGACTGTGGGTACCCGAGCTGGTTCCGCCAGTAGGCCCCGTGCAGGGCGCGCGCGCCGTCGTAGTACATGGTCCAGGGGACGTTATCCAGGTAGTAAAATTCTGCTGGATCATTGTTACGCATCGTTTCGGTCTCTTTTTTCTGGAAGATCTGGAACAAACCGGGTTTTGTCCAATATGGTTCTAGTCCGCTGGCGATGACGGTAGCGAAGACCAATTGGCGGTCCTCATAGACAGCCAGGCTTTGCTCGGCGAGGTTGACCTCGATCCAGCGGTTGTTGGTCACGCCTTCCGGGGGCGTTGTGTTGACGATCACCTGCGCAATCTTGCGCGCCTCGACCCACTGGTTTGGCCCGATCATATTCCAATCAGCATTATCTACATTTTGGGTGTCGTAGATTTGAATAACATCATAAACGTTGATCCACTTGTTCGTATTGGGGGCATTGTATCCGGGGGCTGACTTTACTGGAATCTGGTCATAAGTCCAGCCAAAAGAGTTGCGAGGTGTCGCGTGAAATGCCAGTCCCTGAAAAGTCGGGATTTCTCCTATACGCGATCCTTTGCCGGGAATCCAGCCACCGTTTGGCATGAGAAAATAAAAGCCATCTAGATCCCAAATGTCAGTGTAGGAAACATATACAAAACCAGGTGGGAATTGGTTTATTCCTGCGCCTCTTTCGCCGGGCGAACTGTAGATGGGAACGTAATCATCTTCCAGTTTGAAGTATCGGTAAGGGAGTTGAGAAAGGGTTGGATCCGGTTTATAGGCAGGTAGGGGTCGTTCCGGGATGGTCATACCCAGGCTTGCCATTTTCATTAAATACTGAGAAGGCCCAAGCGGAACACAATTGTCTGGTGCCTCAAGATATGCGTCAGGCTCGCAAACGACTGCACCGCTATCGGATTCATCACCTTGAGGAATTTGCCGAGCCGCTACGTCATGTACAGGACTGGTAGTGAGTAAGAGACTGAAGCCGATCAGTAAGGAACAAACTCTTTTCATCTATTAGCACCTTTAGCGCCGCAACCGAATGAAAATAAATTGCGGGGTTATTCAGGGATATACGCCTTGGAAATGGTTTACTGCCTGCATTTTTAGTTTGTTGCGGTACAAGCAACCGACGATTATAGCACGTCATAGCTTACGTTTTTGTTAACTGGCTTTTCAAAGGTATTTGCTGGCTTGCTTGACACAATATACGCCATGTGCTAAATTTGCTTGGTGAATTAATTACGCCCGGTTGGTAAGGACACCAACGAGGACGTACATCCTTTTCTCCAGGAGGGCTGTCTTGTCCAAGTCTCGCACACAACAAATGGTTGACCGCTTACGCGAGCTTCAAGCCTCCTCGCCAGATATTGAAGCATCGGCGATTGTCAGTGTGGATGGGTTGAGTATCGCCTCAGCCTTGCCGCAGGGTGTGGAAGAAGACCGCGTTTCAGCGATGTCTGCTGCTATGTTATCCCTGGGTGAACGTATCGCATCTGAGTTGGGGCGTGGTTCTCTCGAACAAGTCTATATTAAGGGCGAAAAAGGGTATGTTATCCTGATGTCGGTCGGCGAAGAGGCGGTACTTACTGCCCTGGCACGGGAACAGGCCAAACTGGGCCTGATTTTCCTGGATATGCGCCGGGCAACCGAAGATCTGGCGAAATTAATCTAGTGGAGTGCGTATGAGCCCTATCGAAAAAAGTGGTCTTTACTACCCCAATAAGTTTGGACTGATTATCATTCATTCCCTGGAAGAGGTCATGGGGAAGAATGGTCTCAATGCGATTCTTAATCTGGCTGGCTTGAATCACTATATTGACAATTACCCCGCCGACAACCTGGATAAGGGCTTTGATTTTTCTGAGCTGTCTTCTCTGGGCCTCGCGCTGGAAGATATGTATGGCCCTCGTGGTGGACGCGGCCTCGCCCTTCGTGCGGGTCGCGCTACTTTTGCGGAAGGCTTGAAAAACTTTGGCGCCTTGGCCGGTGTTGCAGACTTGGCCTTTGTGGTTTTGCCTTTGCAGTCCAAGTTGCGCATTGGTTTGCCTGCTTTTGCCAAGATTTTTTCGCAGCTCACGGACCAATATACAACAGTCGAAGAAAAGGACAACGAATTTATCTGGACGATCCATAAGTGCCCCTGCTGTTGGGGTCGTACAGGTGCGGATAAACCCGTTTGTTTCATCTCGACCGGCCTGTTGCAGGAAGCTTTGAAATGGGTTTCCGGTGGCAATGAATTCCGCGTTAATGAGTCAAAATGCGTTGCCGTGGGTGACGACGTGTGTGAGTTCGTCGTTCAGAAAGATCCCATCGGCTAATTTTTCAAGAAGGAGACCAGCATGGCAGACGTCAAGTCAAAGATCCTGGTCGTAGAAGACGACCTCGACGTCGCCGAAATGCTGAATGCGTATTTTCGCGTTCAGGGCTACGAGGTCTTTACGGTTAACTGGGGGGAAGATGGTGTGCGCGCTTGCCAGACTATCAATCCGGATCTGGTAGTTCTTGACATTCGCTTGCCGGATATCGACGGCTATGAAGTTGCGCGCCGCTTGCGCACGGACCGTCGCACGCAGGATGTGCCCATCATTTTCCTAACGGAAAAACGTGACCGCGCCGATCGCTTGCAGGGCCTGGAAATTGGCGCTGACGATTACATCACAAAACCTTTCGACGTACAGGAACTTCGCTTGCGGGTGCGCAATGCCTTGCGCCGCGCCAGCCAGGGTTCGCTGAACAACCCTGTTAGCGGGTTGCCGGATGGGGCATTGGTAGACGAAAGACTCAACGAGATGCTCCAGAAAGGCGATTGGTCCCTTTTGCTGGTCTCGATCCATAACCTGGATGTTTTTCGCGATTCCTA
>JAFGKO010000077.1 GCA_016928525.1 Anaerolineales bacterium
GATTGATTTCGAGAACGCCGAAGGTAATCTGGGGTTGGCGAATGCGCTCTTCGAGCAATATGTCCGCAAATTGCCGGTTTCGCGGCTACAGCGCGACCTGTCCGATTCGACCGTGCGACGTTCGTTCGGCACCGCGTTGGGTCATACACTGGTAGCATGGACGAGCATCGCCCGGGGACTGGACAGAGTCGAGGCAAACGAAGCAGGCATGCGGTCCGCGTTGGAGGCGCACTGGGAGATAATCGCCGAGGGCGCGCAAACCATCCTGCGCGCAGCGAACATCCCGTCTGCGTACGAGCAATTGAAATCCCTGACGCGCGGTCAAAATATTACGCAGGAAAGCTATCTGGATTGGGTTGAAGCGCTGGAAGTGGAAGAAACCGTAAAAACAAGCCTGCGGTCTCTCTCGCCATTGACGTATGTCGGCCTGGCGGAAGAAATTACGGAGTCCAACGTCTCCAGACGTTGGAAAATGAAATGAAAAACAAGGTGATCCAAAGTCGGGAGACTTTGGATTCCGAATAAGCGAGGAGTTATGAGCGTCACGATTGTTTTAGGCACACAATGGGGGGACGAGGGCAAGGGCAAGGTGATCGACACCTTCGCCGGGGATTTCGACTACACCGCCCGTTATAACGGCGGCAACAACGCCGGGCACACGATCATCAACGCGTATGGCACGTTCAAGATACACCTGGTGCCGTCAGGCGTGTTCTACCCGCATGTTACCTGCCTGATTGGCGGCGGCGTGGTGATTGATCCGGTAGTGCTGCTGGAAGAAATCAGGTCGCTGCAGGATGCGGGCCTCAACCTTGACGGGCGGCTGCTGATTTCGCCGCGCTCACACGTCATCATGCCCTACCACAAGCTGCTGGACGGCTTGTACGAAGAAGCCAAAGGTGCAGGCGCGACCGGCACTACGCGGCGCGGCATCGGCCCAACCTTCGCCGATAAAGTCAGCTACAACGGCATCCGCTGGAGCGATTTTGCGGACAAAGATGTCCTCAATGACAGGCTGAAAATGCAGGTGACTCTCAAGAATAAGATCATCACGGCATTGGGCGGCGAGACGCTGGACTTCGAGACGGTGCGTGATGAATACCTGGGCTATTACACGCAGGTCAAGCCCTTCATCCGCGAGTTGTTCCCCATCGTACAGGACGGGCTGAAGAGCGGCAAGAAATTTCTGCTGGAACAGGCTATGGGTAGTTGCCTCGACACGGACTGGGGCACGTACCCGTTTGTAACCGGTTCTACCACCATCGCTTCCGCCGCGACGACCGGCCTGGGCGTGCCGCCGCGCGCCATCAGCCGCATCGTCGGCGTGACCAAGGCCTACACCACACGCGTGGGCGCTGGCCCGATGCCGACCGAAGTACAGGATGACGAATTCGTCATGCAGACCCTGAGTGAAGTAGCCGCTACCACCGGGCGCATCCGCCGCGGCGGCTGGCTGGACATCGAAGTGGTGCGCTTCTCAGCCATGGTCAGTGGCATAGACGCGCTCTTCCTGACCAAGCTCGACATCCTGAGCGCGTTCGAGGAGATCAAGATTTGCACCGGCTACGAGTTAGATGGCAAATCGGTCCACTACTACGGTCTGGATTCATATCAGTTGAGCCACGCAAAGCCGATTTACGAGACCGTGCGCGGCTGGCACAGCGACATCCGCGACATCCGTCAGTTTGTAGATTTGCCACGTGAAGCACAGGCGTATGTAGAACGTGTGGAAGAACTGGTCGGGGTGAAAGTGGGCTGGATCGGAAACGGGCCAGAACGCGAAGCAGTGATCGAAATGATATAAAAAACAGGAATGATGCTCCCATCATTCCTGGAAATGCTCTTCGGCAGTCTGGCAGTCATAGTCAAATATTACATCAACTTTAGACCCATAACTTTGCGTCGCCAGGTTTCCCTGGTTTTGCCTTTCGGTACGCCAGTCGATCTTAGTCGGCAAATAATGACTTTAGACGCTTGGCTTTGCACAACCATCTTTCGAAGGTTTAGCCTTTATCGGCGGCCTGGCAGCCCTGTTACATTTCATTGAAACATAACTTTAGGCCCATGGCTTTGCGTCACTGGGTTTCCCCAGTTTTGCTTTTTATCGGAGCTTTAATAGTATGACATTAAAGTTGCCCGATTTCAATCCAACAAACGTTCTAATTTGTCTATACATATTTGGGCTTACGCAGTTGAATTGGAGAGGCCCGAAAATAAGGGTGGGGGCGCGCAGCGCCCCCACCCTTATTTTCGGTATCGTTTTGCAAACTGTGCAAGTTGTGGTCTAGATGATGATTATTCCAGCGGCTCAAAAGTCGCCTCCACCGTCATACCCCAGCGCATGCGCGGGTCAACATCGTCCACTTTGATATGCACGGTATACAGGATATCCCCGCCCTGCGACTTGAACGACTGGCTGATCTCTTCAACTGCACCACTCATTTCGACATCCGGTAAGGCATCCGCAAGAATGTTGACACTCTGACCTACAGCCACGTCCACCACCTCGAGCTCGGTTAAGTCGCTGGTTTCGACGTACCATTGGCTGGTATCCGCTACGATGACCGCCCAACTCTCCGGCCCGACCATCTCGTTAACCGAAACGTTGATGTCCATCACTTCACCGTCAAAGGGAGCTTTGAGTTCGTAATTGGCGAGATTGTTTTCGGCAGAAGCAACCTGTGCCTGGGCGTTGTTCAGACGCGCTTCGAGCAGAGCTAATTGCTCAGCATTAGGGCCATCCAGACTGATTTCGTATTGGTGTTTGGCTTCGGCCTCGGTTGCCAACGTCTGATCAAGCGCAGCACGGACTGTATCACGCTCCTGGATTTCTTCTTCAAGGTCGCGCAAAGCCTCATTATAATTTTCCTGCTCTCTTTCGAGATCATCTTCAGCATTCTTTCGCTTGGAATTATCTTCGTCCAGGTCTTTGTACTTATCATACTCTTCCTGAGCATCATCCAAATCTTCTTTGCGGTCTTCGACATCCGCTCTGCGATCGTCAATGCGCTCGTCGATATTGTCGAGGTTCAGGTCCTCCCATTCGCGCTCGGCCTCCGCACGTACGATTTGAGCGTCCATGTAGGCCTGCCAGGCATCTGCGCGGCCCAATCCTTCAGTGCGGACAAACTCATCGTAAGTTTGTTGCGCGGTTGTCAATTCAAGTTGCGCCGCAGCCAACGCTGCCTCGGCCTGCTCCCGGTCTGCCAGGCGGACAAGCACGTCCCCTTCTTGCACTTTATCTCCCTTCTCGACCAGGATTTCGGCCACTTTCCCCCGCACCATGAACGAGAGCGTCAGGTCGTCGTTGGGGACGAGATGTCCCTCTGCAATGACGGCCTCAACAGGCAAAGGAGCGGGTTGAGGCGTAGGTATTTCGTCCTGTCCACCGCATGCTGCCAAGATGAGAGCCATAGCTGCCAATAACAGAGTCAAATTCTTCCAGTTTTTCATGTGAACCTTCCTTGCCTCACCCCAACCCCTCTCCCGCTGGGAGAGGGGCGAGGGGTGAGGGAGAGTTTATTCGTAAGCCAACACCTCGCGGATGGTCAAACGCGCCGCGTTGCGGGCTGGCACAATGCTCGCAAGAGCAGATAATACCAAAACCAGTGCAATCCAGATTCCATATCCCGTATATGTAAAGACAACCTTGATCGGGGTTTCAAAAATAGTCACACTAACAATCGTTGAAAGTAAATATGTGAACGGGACAGACAGCACCACCGCCAGTACAAACGAAATCAATCCAATCACCACACCTTCTGCTATGACTGTCCGCATGATCACGCTGTCTTTCGCGCCGATCGAGCGCATGATACCGATTTCGCGGGTGCGCTCGAGCACGTTCATGCTCATAGTACCGGTCAGCCCCATGCTGCCAACAGAGGCCGTCAGCAAGGCCATGATAAGCAGGAACGTCACCAAAATATCGAGGCTTTCGAGCGCGGTATCTAGCGATGCCAGCCCGGCTTCAGCCTTGCGCACTTTGAAGCCGTTATCACGCAAGTAACTGTCAAGATAATCCGCCATCATATCCTGAAAGGCGCGGTCGTGGCGGGTTGTCACAACACGATAAGAATAGGAGCGGTTTCTCAGGTTGTTCATACTGGAGACGTACTCGAAGGGCGCATATCCGATGCTGCCCTGCTGTCCGATGAACTTGAAAATACCAACCACCTGCCAGTCTTCTTCTTGTCCGTTAACCTTCAAGTGCAGGTAGTCGCCAGCCTTCAAATTCGGGAATTCTTTGAGGAGCGTTTCACTAACCGTCAACTTGCGCACATCATCCGGGCGTAGCCAGCGCCCTTCAATCAATATCGGTTTGACCAGCGCGCTTTCAGCGGGCGGCGCCAGCAAAGAGATATTATCGGCTACCGTGCCATCTGGCAGCAGCGCTTCTACAGACGCGAATTGCCAACCTTCCACGTATTCCACCCCGTCTACTTGCATCAAATATTGTTCCACTTCGCGCAGGCGATAGGCCTCGTCAAAATCCACGGTGACATCGGCCCTGAAGTACTGGCCGATAGAGCCCATATAGTCATACAGTGACACACGCACGTTGAAAACCGCGATAAAAATCGCACCACCCATCGTCAGTGTGAACAATGTTAGCATCAGACGTCCGCGCCGCCGGAAGGTGTTGCGCAGCGATATCAGCAGTGGACGCGGGATGTGGATGCCACGCCGCGCCAGCGCATTCGTAACGCGCGTTTGGAATCGTTCCCAACGGGATTCTCGTTCTGGACTCCCATCAGCCTGCTTCTCGTCCATCGTCAAGTCTCCGCTGATAGCGCGTAACACCGTTACCCTGGCGCCACTGATCACAGGAGCAAGGCCAGCCACGATCGGCACCAACAGCCCTACCACAATCTGGATGACAAAGGCCAGCGGCACGATGCGATACCCTAGCAGACTGAAGCTCATTTTGTCTGCAACGAACTCCGCCAGCCAGTAAGCCCCCTGCCCTCCTAACGGAACAGCGATCAACAAGGCCAAAAAGCCAAAGACCAGGATCAGCACGAAGTACATCCCCAACACCTGACGGTTGCGTCCGCCGACCAGTTTGATCACACCGATGTGACGCATGTGCTGGTTAAGTAACGCGTTCAGGGTGTTAGCGATCAACGAACTGGCCAGAAAGACGATCAAGAAACCTAACGCCATCAAGATTCCCAGAACAGCGTTAATGATGGACGCCATTGGGTGCTCGTGCGTTTTCGAAAATCTCGTCCGTGTAACAACATAATCGACTTTCTCAATCCTGTCTTTCAAATCCCCCCCCACAGCGCGTATGTGTACCATGTCATCCTGATTCTCGGAGACGGTCGCGTACACGCGGTTGAATAGTTCCGGCTGATGCAGCGTAAGCAAGGTGTCCATTGTGATATATCCGAACGGGGGCGCCAGGAAATCATCTGCGCCGGTGGTCGGATCCAGGACGATGCCCATCACTTTCAGAGACTTGGTCGTGCCGTCGGGCAGTTCGAAAAGCAAATCCTGTCCGACTTGAACATCCAGATCGTCAAGCGCATCTCGCTCCAGGATGACTTCATCTTTTTCGGGCTTGATCTGCCCGGATATCAGGTTGAGCAGGTTGACCTTGTTTTCGTCGAAATCCTCCACCGCGATGATATCCAACGTGGTCCATTTCTCACGGTCCATCTCACGGACACGCATGTTGACCACGCGGCGTCCTTCCGCATCTTCGATCCCCCGCGTATTACGGATGGTGGTGAGCATGTCTTTGTCGAAATCGTCCATACGGAACTCGATGTTAGCCGGGTTGTTGGCCGCATAGGTGACGCTCATGTCGTTGGAAATGATGACATACGTTCCCGCGATGACACCAATAGAAAATACACCCACAGCGATGGATAACACCACCAGCATCGTGCGGCCTTTATTTTCGAACAAATCGAGAAAAACTTTGCGCCATCGAGGTTTCATTGTCTATCCAAACAACTTCCATTTCTTTCGCCGGTCAACCGCCTTGTGCTCCTTCAAGCGTTCCTGCACAACCTTGGAAATCGCATCCTGCGTTAATGGCGATTCGTCCAACATCCGGTTGAAATCCGCACGCGAAAGCGCCAATAATTCCACCGGGCCTTCCGCAGCGGCGCGGACATTGGCGATGGATTTGCCACCGCGCATCAGTTCGATTTCTCCAAAGAAATCGCCTGCACCCAAGCTCGCCAATAATGCATCGTCACGCCGTTTGCCTTGTAAAACAATATCCACTTCTCCGTTTTCGATCATAAAGAAATAATCCACGCGTTCATCTCGGCGAATGATGGACTCACCCGGTTGGCAAACGCGTCGTTCGAACTTCTGTGTGATCTCCAACATTTGGGGATGGGTTAATAAAGGCAAAGCATTGGCCACAATTTCATTGATCAAGATACCATCCGAGATGGTCACCGTGCGCGAAGTGCGCGAAGTCAAGGATGGGTCATGCGTTACCATCACAATAGTCTTTCCGCTTTCTACCAGCTCTTCGAACAAGTCGATAATGGCTTCCGCGGCACGCGAATCGAGATTACCAGTCGGCTCATCAGCCACCAGCAAAGGTGGTTCTGTCGCCAATGCGCGCGCAATTGCCGCCGCCTGTTGCTGTCCTGTCGAAACCGCCAGAGGCAGTTTGTGCGCCTGCTCCTGCAAACCGACCATTTCCAGCAACGCCATGGCGCGCTTGGGGCGTTCGTCGAAACCGTACATACCCACGTAATCCATTGGGAGCATCACGTTTTCGAGCAGCGTCAGCATGGGCAATAACTGGAAGAACTGGAAGATAATCCCCAGGTTTTTTCCGCGCCAAAGCGAGCGTTGGCTCTCGGTCATCCGGTAAATGTCCGTGCCGCCAATCACCACCTGCCCGCCCGTCGGATGGTCGATACCCGTGATCATATTCAACAGGGTGGACTTGCCCGAACCCGACTTGCCCACAATAGCCACAAACTCACCGCGCTTGATGTCCAGGTCGATGCCTCTCAGCACGGTGAACTCGCCCGCCGCGTTCTTGAACGTTTTGACCACGCCACGCATCTGGATCAGATCATTTTCCCCTCTCCCCCCGGGACGCGTGCCCGTCAGGGTAGAGGGGGCAGGGGTGAGGGGGGCAGGTGCGGCTCCTCGAGCAGCAGGCAAGCCAGGGGACTTTCGACGCGCTACCACAGCCACCGCCGCTTCTTTCTTGATCCCCGGTCTGCTTCCGCTACAGGGGCGGACTCATCCTCTTCAACGGGAGCAGCCAGCTCCCCATCCGCGATGCGCAGGATACGGCTGAAACGTGGCGCAATGGACTTGTCATGCGTCACCATGATGATGGTCTTCCCCTGCTCGTTGACCAAGCGTTCGAAGAGTTCGAAAATATGGTCCGATGTGACTGAATCCAGGCTGCCGGTTGGCTCGTCCGCAATCAGGATGGGCGGATCGTTAGCCAACGCGCGCGCAATCGCCACGCGCTGCTGTTGCCCACCCGATATGAACGAGGGCAGCTTAAAAGCATGCTCCCCGAGTTCGACCATTTCGAGCAATTCGAGCGCGCGTTCCCGGCTCCGGCGCGGATGGTACAGGCCACACAAATCCATGGGCAATGTGACATTTTCGACCAGGGTGAGCATGGGCAACAGTTGGAAAGATTGGTATATCACGCCGAGCGTGTGTCCGCGCCACAGGGCCAGCGCATCTTCATCCAGATCGTGGACAGACACATCCTCCCCATTGGCATGCACAGTGACTTCGCCGATAGTAATGTCATCGACGCCCGTGATCATATTGAGCAACGTAGATTTTCCCGCACCCGATTTCCCGATCACACCCAGGAACTCGCCTGCCTGCACCTGCGCAGTGATGCCCTTTAATGCGGTAAACTCTCCTGCCACTGTGGAGTAGACTTTTACAACATCACGCAAGTTAATTAGTGAAGAGCTGTTACCAAACAAAATTTCACGAGAGGCAGTCACGGCTTCCTCGGGATAGGATTATTTTTCTGTCAGTCTCAATATAGTAAATTTGAACCACATCAATTATAATAGACTATGTTTAATAATAGACTTTGTCTATTATAATAAAGTATTGTTTTTTGTCAACCCGGAACAAGGATACTAACAAAACTGTAACTCATGCAAAAGAAAAATAAGCCAGACCGACGCATTCAACGCACAAGGCAAGCGTTACGAAGCGCGTTGCTGCAACTTGTTAAGGAAAAGGGATACGACTCTATCCTCGTAGAGGAAATTACCCAACGGGCTAACCTGGGCAGGGCAACCTTCTATCTCCATTATAAAGACAAAGAAGATTTGCTAGTAGATGTGTTCAGTGAAATGGCAAAAGAGAGGAGCCGCACGCTCTCAGAAATCCCATTCTCAGCCTGGATACCGGATTGGGGAACCACAGATTCTATCGGCGAAAACAATGTCGTTCCCCCGCCCTTGATAGTATTCCGGCATGTTGCTGAAAACTCCGACATCTACCACATTCTCTTGAAGAGCGAAAAGGCGGATCGGATTATTGAGCGTATCCGCAAGATCATTACACAATCGATCACAGAGTTCATGCAGACGAAGGTCGAAAGCGATCCCATCCCAATTCTCTTCACGGTGCCAATAGACCTCCTGGCAGCCTATTACAGCGGGGCAATTCTGAGTTTTGTGGATTGGTGGCTGGAGCAGGAATTATCGTATTCACCGGAAGAGATGACGCGCATGTTCCAGCGGCTCATCTTCCCAAGCGCCTAGCGCCCCTTAACGACAGCGCGCCGCACTCATTTGCGGCGCGCTGCGACCAATACTGGCACCCCCTTAGTCTATTATCATGACGCATTAATGCGCAAAAGGTTACATTGTATTCCGCTGCAAACCATCGAAATCTCGTCCACTCCCGGAAATGTGACCATCTTGCGGGCTTACTACCTTGCAAAACGAGGAGCGCTCACGCGCTCCTCTTCTTTTCAAATGCTCACCTCCTTTGCTTTAGCAACCGTCACTCGGTCGGGCTGGGAGGGACGCCCTTCTCAAAGTGACCACCGAGACCAAATCCAAAGCCTGGACCACCGTCAAGGAAACCCTTATCGAGGCCTTCCAGCAGCCAGTCTGCTTTTTCCTGGGTCATCGTGCCGTCTTCCACGGCCTGGGCGATGCGTTCGCGCATGCTTTCCGCGCGGACAGCGTTCATCGCATCAAAGACTTCCTGCATATCCACACCGGCTTCATCGGCCAGCTCTTGTAAAGTTTTGCCGTCCTCCAACGCCGCGGACAGATCGTCGGTGCTCATATCCAACACATTCGCGACCGCTTCGAGCGCCGCACCGTCCAGGCCACGCCCACCGTGTGGGCCGCCAGGCCCGCCAGGTCCGCGCTCGCCAAACGGTTGCGGGGGGGTGCTGTCATCAGCATAGACTGCCGTCGCTCCATAAGCGCCGACTGCCAGCAGCGCGATCACCAGCGCTCCAATTACCCATTTGAATTTCTTGCTCATGTATACATACTCCTTTCGAAAAAAGATGCAGGTCTTTCCTTCGACCTGCATCCATAATAGAGGAAACATATTAAGCGGATGTCAATAGACTATGTGCAAATTATGTGGATGGCGGGTTCTTGCGCGTGCGCTTCAGGGATGAGAATCCTATTGCGATCAACGTGAACGCGATCGAGAGTCCACCCGCGATCAGGGCCAGCACGCGCCAATCCAGCGCTTCAGGCTCGGAAGCCTGGGTCTGCTCCTGCCTCCAGGGCGGACCGCCCTGCCCCTGGCCGCCCCCACCTCCACCGCCGTTTGCGGCCTCTTGCGCCATGTGCGTGGCCATATCCTGTTCGCTCATTTGGGAACCGGCTTGCCCACTCGCTCCCGCAGCCTGATGCCCGGCTATGGCAGTAGCCTGCGCAATCGGGTCCATCCCACCCGCATCAGGGATTTGCGTAGGGACAATTCCTGGAGTTGCAGCGGGTTGGACGGGGTTAGTTGTGGTTGTATTTTGATTTCGCAGCCAGGGCGGGCCGCCTACCCCAGAACGTGGTCCCATCGGCTGGGCCACTTCGGGCGCAGTCGCTTCCCACTGGCGCAGAAAACCCACAATGGCCTGGATCTCGGCTTCGGTCATGCGGTCGCCCCAAGCGGGCATGGCCGTGCCGGGCACCCCCAACGTGACGATCTGCTGTATGGCTTGATCGGTGGTCTCCGCTAAAAACGACTTGACATTCAACGACGGGGCAATCGGTTTGCCCTGTCCCTCGGGACCGTGACAGCGCGAGCAGTTCGTGCTATAGAGTTCTGCGCCTAAAGCAATGCTCTCCTCCGTAGTTGGGATGGGCGTATCCGGGGCGGGAATCGCGCCTGTTGGTACTTCATCCCAACGCTGGATGAGGGTCAGCATGGCGGATATTTCTTCTGGGGTAAGCACATTGCTCCAGCCAGCCATAAGCGTCCCAGCGTTGCCGAACGTGACCGTACGTTCCAGTTCTTCGACCGTTTTCTCACGCACGGCGGGATCGTTGAGCGCTGGGGCAATGCCGGTGCCAAGTCCATCCGCGCCGTGGCAGGCCACACATTGGGAAGCATAGATCGTGATGGCAGTTTGCAAGGTCAGGCCATCAGGCAGGGAACCGACCACTTCGAGGAGGGCAGGATCGGGGTCCGTGGTGAACGGGATCAATGGAGCCAGACCCAGGTTGACCACGCGGTCGCCCGTCTCATTCCAGTCCCCGGATTCGATCAGGGCCACCAATTCCCCAATCTGGTAATCGCTGAGCGGACCGCCGTCTTCCTTGCTCCAGGCGGGCATGGCGGTTTCGAAACGTCCACGGGCGATGACCTTATACAGTTCATCGTAGGGCATACTTTGCAAACCCGGCGCGTTGAGTGGAGGCGTGGCGCCGAGGCCCTCGCCGTTCAGGCCGTGACAAACAGCGCAGTTCTCGGCGTAGAGGCTCATGGCGTCGTCGAGTTGAGCATGTAGGATCTCGCCCTGTGAAGCGACGATACGCTCTGGCTCACTAAAAATATAAATCGAGAGGGCAACCACGATAATGACCGTACCAAGCAGGCCAAGCAAAATTTCGATGCGGTGAGAGTGGTTTTGGTTCATAAGATTTTTCCTTGTAGGACAAATCGGCAATTTGTCCTACGGGTGAACAACCTGGGATGTTTCAAACGATTGACGCTGGATCACCGTGCCCGTGTCCACTTTGACCTGGCTATCTTCGATACTGACGGGGAACAGGTCGAGGGCGCGCGGGGCAGGCGGATTTTCGACCGCGCCCTGCTGGTCGAATTGTGAATTGTGGCAGGGACAGACGAATTTCTGAGATGCCTGGTCCCAGGGGACAGTACAACCCAGGTGCGTACAGCGATGGTAAACAGCTAGAAAACCGCCATCGGGGGAACGCACGATGTAGAAGCGACCATTGGTGATATGTGTGACCGAGTTGGGCGGGAAGTCATCCACAAGGCCAGCGGTGATAACAGAGCCAAACTCGCCTTCGGCCAGGCGCGGCTGCAAATAAGCGATGAACACGCCGCCAACTTGCAAGGCTGCCACACCACCAAAGAAGGCCCAGGCAGTTTTGAGAAAGTCCCGACGGGAGACTTTGGGTTCAGGGGTTGTTGTTTCGGACATAGATAAACTCCAGTATGCAGTGACCAGTGACCAGTAATCAGTTTTCAGTGTTCAGTTGTGTCTGCCTTATCCAAAGCGCAGAACTACCAAACTACTTAACTGCCAAACTAATGAACTACAGTTGGCATTGTCCACGGCCAATACAGGCTCATGCCTGGACCGCGGAAGAAGATACCGATGATGGTCAGTACAATGAAGGACACAAAAACAAACGTGACAATAAAGATTACACGCTCTTCGGTGATGGCTTTGAAGGCTTTCACCATCCATTCATCCAGCAAGAGGAGCGGCAACAACAAGATGGCAAGTGGGATAAGACCGTTCGAGATCAGCGCAGGCCAGGTCGGCAGCCAGGCGGTCCAATCGAGAACGAATTCGTCCAGCAGCACCCAGATAGGCGTAAGCATGACCGCCAGTCCTGCTGCTAGGGCTGTGAGCGCCCGCCCACGCCGCGAGCGGAAGTAGACACCTACGCTGGTCTGCTCCACATCGAAAAAGGGCAGCAGGAAGATGCCCAGTCCCGCCAGCGCTGGCAGGATCACACCCGCCACCAGCGGGTGGAAGTGCAGCAACAACTCCTGCAAGCCCAGGAAATACCAGGGCGCTTTGGCGGGATTCGGGCTGACATCCGGGTTGGCAATCCCTTCCAGGGGCGCAGGCACCAGCATCGAGAAGACCAGCAATACCGCGATCCAACCGACAGCGAAGACCATTTCCTTGTTGACCAGGTGCGGGATGGTGGTCACACGTTCGGGTTTTGGCTCTTCAGTTTGATCTATGCCCTTGGGCAAAGTCAAACCACCGTCCTTTCGGACGCGCCAGAAATGGTAGGACATCAGGCCGAAAATCAACATGGGAATGAAAGAGATATGCATCGAATAGAAGTTGAGCAGCGTATTCGCGCCCACTTCGGGCCCGCCCAATGCCAGGCGTGTGAGCCATTCACCGATCAGCGGCACATAGCTGATGATGCTGGTTCCAACCGTGATAGCCCAGTAGGCCAGTTGGTCCCAGGGCAGCAGGTAGCCTGTAAAGTTGGAGGCCAACACCAACACCAGCATGGCAACGCCAATCAGCCAGTTCAGTTCACGCGGTGGTCGGTACGAACCGGTCAAGAAGACGCGCACCAGATGCAAGACCGCGATCACCACCAACAGGTTGGCCGACCAGTGATGCAAATTCCGCACCAGTTCGCCGAACCAGACGTTCGAGCGCAGTTCTAGGATATTGAGATAAGCCTGTGGCGCGGCGGGCGTGTAATTGTTGAGCAGGATCACACCCGTCAGCCCCAGGACCATCATCAATACCGCAGACAGCCCTCCCAGCCCCCAGGTGTGCGTCCAACGCAGGGTGCTGACGGGTACCTTGGCGGGGTGCAGGTGCAGGATCAGACTGTCCATCACACGGCGCATGCGCCCGCGGTCGTCTTCCGGCATGGCTTCAGGCACCAAGCGTTCGCGCATCCGTTCCAGTAGGGATTTTGGTTCTGTCGATTGTTCCGTCATACGTTGCTCCTTGGTTGTAACAGTAATGGGACAGTTTAACAACTGAACTTGGACAGACCATGAAGATTATTTGAAGGTTTTGTAAAGAAGTAATCGTTGGTCGAGTAGCCGCATAGCGGTGTATCGAGACCAACAGATGCTTGCAAATGAAAGATTTCATGAAGCCTGTTGGTCTCCCTGGCCCGGAACGCCAGGACGGGCAATACAGGCTTCGCCTTACTCGACCAACGATGAAACATGTGTCAAAAATTTTGCGCAACCTTACCCAAAAATTTACTTTTTCTTTACATTCGATTGCTACCATAGAGCCAAGTTGCACAGAAATAGCAACTTACGCAAACCAAAATTACAAATAAACCTTTTGGAGGTAACCATGTTGAACAACCTAAAAAATATCTTGATCGGCGTATTCTCCGCCATCATTGTTGTGGCCGTCGGCGCAAGCGCCTACACAGCCTTTGCGTCTCCTGACAGCAACGAACCTGCCGCTCCATCCCTCACTGCCGATTATGGGAATGGCAATGGAAACGGAGGAACGGGTATTGGCCAAACCAGCAATGGTAATGGCACTGGCACATCCGTGCTCGATGTCCCCGCTTCCGACCTGAGCCCCGAAGAAACCGCAGCCCTGCTCTTCATGCGTGAAGAAGAAAAACTGGCCCGTGACGTTTACAACGCCCTGTACGAAGTCTGGGGACAGCCCACCTTCACGAACATTGCATCCAGTGAACAGGCGCACATGGACGAGGTCAAGCTGTTGCTCGATCGCTACAATCTGGCGGACCCTGCCCTCATGCCCGGTTCATTCACGGACCCGAGCCTGCAATCGTTATATGACCAGCTCGTGGCTCAGGGTTCCATCTCCCTCGCAGACGCCCTTAAAGTTGGCGCGGCCATCGAAGAAATCGACATCCTCGATCTGCAAGAACGCCTGGCTCAGACCGACAATGCAGACCTGCAACAAGTCTTCAACAATCTGATGATGGGCTCCTACAATCACCTGAACGCCTTCACCAGCGCTCTGTTGACCCAGACCGGCGAAAATTACCAGCCGCAGTACCTGAGCGCGGAAGCCTATGCCGCCATTGTCACGGGTCAAAGCGGGAACGGCAATCAGGGCACATCAGGCAATGGTCAAAGTGGTCAGGGCGCACAAGGTCAAGGTGGCAACGGCTACCGTGGCGGACAGAACAACCAGTTCGCAGGCGTAACCAGCGCTGGTGTTCCGCAAAGCAACGTAGACATCACAGGCGCAAGCATCATCACTGGCACTGTCAGCGCTTACGATCTGGTCAGCCTGACCGTCCAGACCAGCGACGGACAAATCGTAGTTGTGCAGCTTGGCAATTCACAATATGCCAACAGCATCGGCTTCTACCCGCAAATCGGACAGAGCATCTCGGTTTACGGCTTCCCCGGCGATCAGGGTCTGTTCAGCGCCATCAGCATCACCTTGGACGGCCAGACCTATGCCTTCCGCGACGAACTCGGCCGCCCATTATGGGCCGGTGGTCGCGGCAACGGGCGTGGCGGGAACCACTAAAAAGCCATACCAACAGAATAGAAGTAAAAGCATTCTCCTTCTGGGGTTGTCCAAAAAGGGTGAGAAAAAAGGGTAAAAGGGGGCAGAAAAAGCAAAAGGCAAAAAAACTGGCGGTCACTGGAGCGCCA
>JAFGKO010000078.1 GCA_016928525.1 Anaerolineales bacterium
CAAATCAGATATTCAACGTACTGTTGTTTGGTAACCATGACCACATGGTATCATCTCGTCACTCTAAGCGAAAGTCCTGAAGAGATCAAAAATCCCGGTTCAGGGTCGCAAGACTCAACACATCTAATTTTATTTGAATGGGATATTTCTATCTAACAAAAGCACCCTTATAAAACAAGGGTGCTTTTTAATCTACAGTTTCGTTAGTCGAAGTTATGTGATTCCCGTTTTTCCATAATTCATATTCCCACTCAGAAAATGACTTATCCCCTTTCCGTGCCTCAATCTTATCTATCTTTTCCATATACTTTTGAATACTGTCTATTTTTGTCCAAGCATCATAATCGCCAACTTTTTCAAGAACTGTTCTATCAATTGGACAGTGTGGGGGTTCAGGTATCCATCCATAACACCATAAAAATTTCAAATATAAATTTATAGCTTTTTGAGCAACGCCGATCCGCATTTCCTCGCCGCGCAAAACGTCGGGGAAATGCTTCGAAAGACTCTGTGCAAATTCTTCTATATTTTTGATATGCTGATCTGGCGAAACAGGCTGTTCATAGACTTTTTCTAGGGCGACTAATTTGCTTCTAAATTCTTGAACAAAAGCACTCTGCCGCTTTTCAGGCGATTTTGATTCATAAACATTAGCACGTTGAAAACTCGAACTTTGTGTATTCGATAGAGCTATTAGCCGTAAAAAATCCTTTTTCATTTCTTTGAATCTCTCTAACTCAGATATGCTGAACTCAACGCGTTAAATCCCTTTGAGTTTTGCGTATTGATTGACTAACAAACACTCAATTGATAAAATAACTTTGCCCTGTCTGGGATGCCCCCCTCATCCCGGATGGGGCAATTTTATACTCAAGGTCAAACTTCGATGCTTCTCAAAATGATTTTTATTTTTTCACGTATTTCATCTGCATACTTTGTTATATTAACAACAGTAACGTTTTCATTTTCCCACTGAAGCATTGGATGTAAATTTGATACATCTTCAATCTCTGCTCGCAGCCTTGAATTTCTTTCGACTAGAAGAACTCGAGCTTGAGTTGCATGAAGTGTATCCATAGCACTTTGATAGTCTTTTACTTGTTCTTCTCTTGTTTTTCCAGAAGGACTACTTGGAATATCTTTTAGCTTTCCCGACAAATCCTTTTTTTTGATTTTTTCAATATCATCAAACACCCAAAGACGCTCAGCCTCATCAATTGCGTGATGCAATGCTTGAGCCCACTCAACATAAGCAGCAAGAAGAATCTCACGCCGTGCCTTCTTCATCGTGAAATTGTTGTTCACAATTGTAGTTACCAAACTACCAACTATGCCTATTACTCCACCAATAATAATTAGCATAAGGTCTGACCATTGTAATTGCATGTATCACTCTCCATGACCATTTTATCGCATTGTTCGATACGCTGGACTCAACACGCCATATCCCCTTGTGGTGGGAAGACAAGCACACCTCACATAATCAAATCCCCTGGTTTATAATTTTGGAGATACTAATCCAATCCAAGCTATATGTCGCTTACTCGTAGTTGCGTTTCGGTCTGTTCCATCAAAGAAAATTCGCTTTGCATGAAAATGACCATTACTACTTGCAATTACAAAATAATGGTACGATTTTTCCTGATAAATATAATTCCCAGATTTATCTCTTGTTTTTGAGATTTGGTCAATATCTGAAGCATGGACTACTCCATTTTCTATAGATAACAATGGCGCATCCATTACTTGAATGGTCCCATTTGGGTGATGGACTCTTATCCGTATGGCACAGCCTTCAGTCACAGCATCTTTTAAGCGTTTAATATCTCCCTTAATCTGTTCACCATCTTCATCATGTTCATATAACAACTCATAAGGTGCAAAATTTTGTGCCTTCATCCCACTTTTCTCTTCCGTACCTTCAATCCTTGATTTTTCAATTTCCTCTAATTCTTCTACCTTCGATATTAGATGTTCGATTAACATTTTTTTAAATTTGGGCAGACTTTTGTATGATTGGCGATAAACTTTTTTCTCTTTTAAACTATCGCGAAATTCTGTAACCAATCTATATTGTTCTGGATCAACTTCATCATGTTTAAAACTCCTGTCACTGAAGTAGAACATAATGTCAATATTTTCATCTATTTCTTTCCTATCCAAAGCGTATTCAAATTCCGCTTCTGTTGCTGAATAATATTCCTTACCTTTAAATGTAATTGGTTCTCCAAATTTTTTCCACATTATGCCTACAAATATGTCGAATTCACCTATGCTTTTGATAATCACATCCTCTATAGATTCTTTCCCCACTCCTGGGACACCATGAGTTTTCCCGCTTAGAAACTTTAGCGGAATAGAATTTGGGCGAATTTTGTTTATTTCTTCAATAGCTTGTTCAACTACCATCGCATCCTTGTCAACATCACTTGGATGGGCCACAAAGACTTTCCAATATATCCGATTTCCCAACATATTATCCTCCAAAATAAGTGAAACAAATCAATCAAAGCATATGTTCCACTAAAATTAGTATAGTCAATTTGTTACGGAGAATCAATCTATGAAAAAAGCCCAACTGTTTGGAAAATTATTGCCAACGCACCCTGATATTTTGCCTATCTTGGATGAAATCAGAGAGAAGTACAAAATTTCTGAAATATCCCCAACTCAAACCGGGATTTTTGTCAGTAATAGGTAAATACCCGCCGATAATAGGGCAGTCGCCGGGATGGTAACCATCCAGGCCGTAATAATATCCCCTGCCACGCTCCAGCGCACTTTCCCAAAACGTTCGGCAGAGCCTACGCCGATGATAGAGGAACTCACCACCTGTGTGGTGCTGACCGGTCCACCGAATAGCGAAGCCGCCAGGATCACAATCCCCGATGTCAGTTGTGAAGTAAAACTATGCACCGGGCGGATTTTATAGAACTTGCCTCCCAACGTGCGGATCAAGCGCCAGCCGCCCAGGCTGGTTCCTAATGCAATCGCGCCCGCGCTGGCAGCAATCACCCACAGCGGAACTTTAAATTCCGGCAAAACGCCGCCGATCACCAGGCTGAGGGTAATAATCCCCATCGTCTTCTGCGCATCGTTGGTGCCGTGACTGAATGCCATTCCCAGCGCGGTGACGAACTGGGCGCGCTTGAAAAATTCATTGATTCCAGGGGGTGCCCCGCGCACCAAAAAGAAAACGAAACGCATGAGAATGAAGCCAAGGATAAATCCAATCAATGGAGAGGCAAAAAGGGCAACCAACACTTTCTCAAGCCCACCCAACTTGATTGCGCCAAAGCCCGCTCCCACCGCCACGGAACCAATCAACCCGCCTATCAGTGCATGAGATGAACTGCTAGGCAGCCCCAAAAACCAGGTCAACAAATTCCAGAGAACTGCACTGATCAAACAGGCTGTAAGCACATGCAAGGTCAACGCACTGGAAAGCGCAACTTCATCGCCGATCGTTTTTGCCACAGCCACCCCGAAAAGGAACGGGCCTAAAAACTCAGCGACAGCCGTCATCGTCAGCGCGGCACGCGGGCTGAAGGCGCGTGAGGAGATCATGGTTGCAACGATGTTGCTGGAATCATGCACGCCATTCAGGAAATCGAACAGCAAAGCCAATGCAATGACTATAATCAGTTCAACAGGCATCAGTCTTAAGTTTTCTTGACCACGATATCGGAGATGACGTTGGCAGCCTCATCCCCGCGATCAGCCGCATTGCTCAAGTGGCGATACACTTCGCGCTTCTTGAGCATTTCAACGATGTGTTCGACATCGGTCGCGCTATCAAACAAGTCGGCAATTGCCTCACGATAGACCGCCTCAACGCGGTTCTCCAAGGCCTTGGCACGCTGGGCATGGTCGATGGCTACACCAGGGTGTTTTCGCAGGCGCTGCATGGCGAGGTAAATTTCATAAGTTGCATCTTTGAGCAGTGACGCGATGCGTATCATATAAGGCGTCGGCTCAACATCAAGCACTGCCATTTCATACACGGTTGTATGAGCATAATCCAGCACGTCATCGATCGAGCGCGACAGCGCAAAAATATCCTCCCGGTCAAAAGGCGTGACAAAGGTGCGGTTAAGCTCATCGATCAAGATACGCCGCACTTCATCCGCTTCCTTCTCTTTGAGCGTAAGCTGCTCGGCCAAATCCGGATTGGGGTTGGCAAGATATTTTTCTAAGAGTTGCAAACCCTCATACGTTCTTTCCGCCTGTTGCTCGATCAGGTTGTGGAAAATTTCTTCGCGTTTTTTGAAAAATCCAAACATAGAACCCTTTCTATCAAAACTGGGAGGTAATCATATCATAAGAGAGCAAAACGCCCTCTACTTGAGGGCGTTGGCTGGCATCTGATGGGGTTGAATCCATAGCATCCCTCGATGGGACAATAACACATATAAAAGCCTCCCCTGGTTGGGGAGACTAGACTAAGGGTGCCTGATGGGGCTTGAACCCACAACATCCACATCCACAGTGTGGCGCTCTGCCATTGAGCTACAGGCACCATGTCGAGCGGGCGGATTATACCATCAGCTTTTTATGCTCGCAAGGATGCCACGGACGACTTCCACAGCCGCCTCTTGCAGGACCACGTTCTGTTCACCATTTAGCAGGTTCTTAACCGTTACCTGGCCTTTTTCTGCCTCATCAGGCCCCAGCACGAGCGTGACCTTGGCACCGATGCGGTCGGCGTATTTGAACTGCCTGCCCAGTTTGGTCGCCTCGGGATAGACCACCACTTTCAAACCTGCCTCGCGCAATTTAGTCGCCAAGCCAAGCGAAGCCAGTTGACGTTCCGCATCGAACACGGTCACCAACACAGGCGCAGGATGGACGGCCAGGTTTTTGGGAAGCAGACCATATTTTTCAAGCAGCAAAGTGATGACCACATCACCCATTGCAAAACCGACCGCGGGAATTTGATCGCCGCCCACGTCAGCCGTCAGGTTATCGTAACGCCCACCGCCCAGGATGGAGCGACGGATCTCGCCACCCACCTCCCAGGCTTCAAAAACCGTGCCAGTGTAATACAGCAATCCGCGCACAATCGAGGCGTCGAACTGCACGAAATGACTCAGGCCCAGGGCATCAATCGCCCGGTAGAAACGCACCTGCTGTGGCGATTGCTTCCACAGATCCTTATCATCCAGCATGGCCTTCAAATTTTGAAGCTGCGCTTCAGACAGGCCGAGTTCTATCCCGTAGGCCTCCCAGGCCTCGGGCGAGAGCTTCCCGCGCCGGTCGATCCAGGAGGAGACCACCGGGCGCATATCCTTCCCGATGCCGAACCTGTCAAACTGGGCATCCATCAGGCGGCGGTCATTGACCAGGATCATGACCTCGTTCGGGGTCAGCCCGACGCGCTGGAAAAAGGTCGCCAGCACGGCCACGTTCTCGGCATCGGCTTCGGGTGTGTCCGGGCCGAGCATGTCCACATTCCACTGGAAGAACTCGCGCGTGCGCCCTTTCTGTGGGCGCTCATAGCGCCAGAAAGGGCCCCATGACCACCAGCGCAGCGGGAAGGTCAATTCCTGTTGTTTTTGTGCTATCACCCTTGCAAGAGACGCGGTTAACTCAGGGCGCAGGGCGATCTCGTCCCCGCCGCGATCCTTAAATACATAAGACTGCTCCTTGACCAATTCTTCTCCCAATTTGGCGGCATACAAGTCGAGGGTCTCAAGAAGAGGCGCTTCCCACTCCTGGTATCCAAAAGATTCGGCTACTTCCCTGACAGTCTGGTATAGCCAGGAGCGGACCGCCATCTGTTCCGGGTAAAAATCGCGCGTGCCTTTGACGGGTGGTATGACGTTTTTCATGAATGTATTCCGATCAAGATGTAATTTGTTGGGCGTCATTTTAGCACAAGATATGGCTCGTTGCCGAATCCGGAGTGAGGATTTTAGTTCGCTGGTTTCAAGCAGACTGAAGTCTGCACTCCGAACAGCGTATCTCAAAATTCATCCCTTGAATTTTGAGTTTCCAGGGGCTATAATTCCCCCATTCCGCACAGGAGCGAGACACATTATGGAAATCAATTATCAGGAAACCAGCAAAGATCTTTTGAAACGAATCGACATCCATGAGAAGTATGGCGCCCGCAACATCGATGAATGGAACATGGAAGTGTTGCAACCTAAACCAAATTTCAAAATTTTGGATGTAGGCTGTGGTGCAGGCAAGCAATGCTTCTTGTTTAGTGATTACACGAAAAGGCAGGCTTCCATTGTCGGGGGTGATTTTTCGGAGGAATTGCTCGACAAGGCTCGCATAAAGCAGGCCGAACGTGGAGACCAGAATATTACCTTTCAATTCCTGGACTTCAACAAATCCTTCGCGTTTGAAGATAACACCTTTGACCTGCTCTCTTCGGCTTTCGCCATCTATTACGCCTCGAACCTGGATTTTACTTTTGGTGAGGCGCACAGAGTACTCAAACCAGGCGGACGGCTGTTCGTGACTGGCCCGCTGCCAGAGAACAAGAAGATGTTCTACGACATCATCCAGGATGCGACCAACAAATCCATCCCACCCATGCCTGGCTCCAGCCGCTTCAAGGGTGAAATATTCCAGACCATCGAGAGAATTTTCTCGAAGACTGAACTGCTGGCTTTTGAAAATCCACTAACCTTCCCAGAAGTTCAACCGTTCGTTGATTACGTGCGCGCTTCGCTCTCAGAGGATCGCAAGCTGTGGACCTCGATGTTCAATGGCAAGGAAGAATACGAAGCCCTGATCGCTGAAATCGAGAAGGTGGCAAACCGTTGGTTCGAACGCGACGGCAAATTGGTGATGACCAAAGTTGTCGGCGGGATATTGGCAACAAAATGATCTTCTACGGCAAACGCGTACTCTTCCTTGGCGCACACCCAGACGACATTGAGCTGGGCGCAGGCGCACTGATCCACAACATCCGCGGACAAAGCGAAATCCTGTGCGCGACGCTTTCCGACAACCAGAAAAACCCACTGCTAAAGAACGTGGTGCAAGAACACCGCGCCAGCATG
This sequence comes from Anaerolineales bacterium, assembly GCA_016928525.1. The sequence goes on from JAFGKO010000078.1 coordinate 7,020, forward strand.
GCGGTCTTGGGCGTTCCGGAAGACCACGACCTGATCGAAACCTTTGAAACGCGCAAGTTTCCGAACCTGCGCCAGGAAGTGCTGGAGTACCTGCTCAAACTACGGCGTGAGTTCAAACCACAGATCGTCTTCTGCCACAGTCAGAACGATATCCACCAAGACCACAACGTGGTGACCCAAGAAGCGCTGCGCGCCTACCGCGGTCTGACCCTGCTGGGCTTCGACGTGGTGCGATCGAGCTATAACTTCTTCCCACATTTCTTGGTCGAAGTGACCGCAGAGGATGTGGACAAGAAAATCGAAGCGCTGTCACAGTACAAGACCTATCACGACAGATACTACTTCGACCCAACTCTGCTACGCGCCACCATGGTCCGGCACGGCACATTGGCCGAGCGGGATTACGCTGAGGGGTTCGATATCCTGCGCATCGTGGGGAAGTTCGAGACCTGCTAGCAAGCAAGTTGAAAATATCGACCTGTTCCACAAAACGCAAGTCCCCATCATCGTGTATGGGGACTTGTTGTATCCTAAAGATCATAAGAGACAGGGCCACGACGTAAAAGTCAGTCTTTTGGAACTCCAATTTCAATGATCCCATCCACAATTCTGACCGGATAAGCCGGGATGTCAACGACGGCCGGCATGGACATCACTTTCCCTGTGCGGATATCGAACTCAGCGCCGTGACGGGGGCAGACGACATTGAAGCCCTCGATATCGCCATCGCCCAGCGGACCATCGTCATGGGTGCAGACGTCGCCAATCGCAAAGAGTTGCCCGGCAATGTTGAAGATGACAATGGGGGCATCGCCAATATCAACGAACATACGCTCGCCGTTCGGCAACTCTGATGCAGGAGCGATTGAGACAAATTCTACTTTTTCTTCTTCAAGCTGTGTGTAGTTGAACATGGCCCTCACCACTTCGACTTAGCTCAGTGCAAGCCTAACCCTCTTCCAGGGGGAGAGGGGACATAAATCATTCTACCAGATCGTCGCTGGCCTCACCCAGGCCGTAAACGCCCGCTTTGAGCACCTTGAGCGACAGTAAGGCGCATTTCAGGCGCACGGGGCCCAGTTCTATACCGAGCAGGTCGAGCACATCATCCTTGTTCATGGCTTTGACTTCATCCAACGATTTCCCATGAATAGACTCGACCAGCAGGTCTGCGGAGGCCTGCGAAATAGCGCAACCCTTCCCATCGAAGGCGGCTTCGGTCACTTTGTTGTCGCCATCCACACGGATCGTGATTTCGATGTGGTCACCGCACAGCGGGTTGTCGTCTTCGAATTGGATGTCATGTGGGTCAAGGTGTCCGCGGTAATGCGGGCTCTTGTAACGTTCGATGATCAGTTCACGGTAGAGGTCGTCCATAATCGGTCTTATAAGTCGAACAGGTCTAAGTGGTCCTGCAGGTCGCGGTACGACCGATTAACCTGTAAGACCTTTTAAACTTGTCAGACTTCATCCAAAGATTTCCTTCACTTTATAAATTCCCTCGACCAGTTTATCCACTTCATCCTTCGTATTATACAGATAAAAACTGGCGCGCGAGGTGGCAGTGATACCAAACTTCTCGTGCAGGGGTTGGGCGCAGTGATGACCGGCGCGCACGGCGATGCCATCCCGGTCTAGGATCTGAGCCACGTCATGCGGATGCACACCATCGAAGGTAAACGCAACCACCCCACCCTTGTGCTGCGCGCTGGGCCCGAACAGTTTCAGCCCCGGGATTTCTTCCAGTCGTTCGAGGGCATATTCCGTCATCTCATGCTCATACGCGGCAATGGCCTCCATCCCGACCGAGGTCAGATAATCCACTGCCGCCCCGAAACCGACCGCTTCGGCGATGGCTGGGGTTCCGGCTTCGAATTTGTGTGGCAGGGAATTGGAAACGAACTCGCGCAAGTGGACGGTCTTGATCATATCGCCGCCGCCCAGGAAAGGCGGCATCTCTTCCAGCAATTTCGTTTTGCCGTACAGGACACCGATGCCGGTCGGGCCGAGCATCTTGTGAGCTGAGAAGGCCAGGAAGTCTATATCCAAGGCCTGCACATCAACGGCAAAATGTGGCACGGATTGGGCCCCGTCCACCAGGGTGAGCGCCCCAGCTTCGTGCGCCAGGCGGATGATCTCCGCGGCTGGGTTGATTGTGCCGAGGACGTTGGACATGTGCGCAAACGAGACCAGCTTCGGGCCCTGGTCCAGAAGCGCGCGGTAGGCATCCAGATCGAGCAGGCCGTCTTCGGTCACGGGGATGAATTCGAGGTGAATACCCCGTTCCGTTTTCAGCATGTGCCAGGGTACCAGGTTGGAATGATGTTCCATCTCGGTCAAGATGACCAGATCGCCGGATTGAAGGTTGGCGCGCGCCCAGGTATAAGCTACCAGGTTGATCGACTCAGTAGTGTTGCGGGTAAAAATGACCTGCCTGGCAGAGGGCGCGTTGATAAATTTCGCGACCTTTTCACGCGCATCTTCGTAGAGCGCGGTCGCCTCTTCAGCCAGGGTATGCACCCCGCGATTGATGTTGGCATTCGACCGGCGATAGAAAGCATCCATCGTCTCGATGACAGCAACCGGCTTTTGGGAGGTAGCCGTCGAATCGAGATAGACCACGGGGACACCAGGCCGTATCTCGCGGTTTAGGATGGGAAAGTCAGCACGAATGCGGGAAACGTCAAAGCCCATTGTCGTAACCAGTTCTAGTAATCTGGGATCTCTGCTTCTTTTTTCTTGGACTTCTTGCCCGGTAACGGGCGGATATGCTCCGAAGTAACCGGATACCATAAGATGCGATCCGGCACCATCCAGCCATCGGTTAAGAACACATTGCTGCGAAACTGCACAGCAATCATCTTGTTATCGATTTGGACAATCATGCCTTTCAACCAGCCGCGTGTGCGGTCTTTGTCTTTTTCATGATCACAGTAAACCTCCACAGTTTCCCCTACTTCAAAGGAGTGTTCTTCCTCTGGATCACGCATATATGAAAATTGACCCATTCGACCTCCCCGCGCCGAGCGACGATCACCGATGCCCGGCACATTTCGATTTGAACGTAATGTCGCCATTCTCTGCCTCAATTTATTATAGAGTAATTTCTTGCTTTGTGCACAATATTCGTTTTTGTTCTAAGGCCAGCGACTCTCCAGCGGCCATTAGCCTGACATCTTCTGAAGAATTGCGGCCTGGAACCGTTCCCTTACACCCTCAAAAGGTATGCGCTGCATAATCGGGTCGAAGAAACCTTCTACGATCAAGCGTTCCGCTTCTTTCTGCGGAATACCGCGCGATTTCAAATAGAAAAGCGGCTCTTCTTCCATTTTGCCAACCGTCGCACCGTGCGTGCAACGGACATCGTCCGCCATGATCTCAAGGCCTGGGATCGAGTCGGCACGCGCCTGGTCGCTCAGAACCAGGTTACGGTTAGCCTGGTAGCCGTCCGTTTTCTGCGCGCCGGGCGCGACATAGATCATGCCCTGCCAGACCGAACGGCTCTTGCCCTTGAGCGCACCCTTGAACAGCAGATCGCTGGTGGTGTTGGGGGCAAAGTGGTTCTGCTGGGTGTCGTGGTCGAGGTGCTGGTTCCCATCCGTAAAGTAGAACCCGGACATGCGACCCGTCGAACCCTGACCGGCCAAGTCGAGCTCGGTGAAGTTCTTGGTCAGGTGCGAACCAATAGCGCCGAATATCCAGTCCAGGTTGGCATCGCGTTCCACGCGTGCACGTTCGTGGCTGAAATTCCAGACGTGCTTGCCCCACGATTGCAACTCGACAAATTTCAAGTTCGCGCCTTGTTCGACTTTGATCTCCACAATCCCAGCGTGCATGGTATTTGCGCCGGTTTCGGTCGGTGAAGCGGACTCGTGGACATAGGTCACGGAAGCGCCTTCGTCCACCAGCACCAGCAAATGCGAGATATAGGCGAACGCGCCCGGCCCCCACAGGACGCTGTGCAACGGTTGTTCGACCTGCACGTTTTTAGGGACGTAGAGCACGATCCCGTTCTGGGACAACGCGCCTGCCAGCGCAGCAAATTTACCTTCTTCCGGTTTGACGATTTCACCAAGGATACGTCCTACCAGTTCAGGGTATTTCTCCTGAGCAGTCTTCAAATCGGTAAAGACAACACCTTGCTTTGCAATCGACTCGTCCAGGTCGATCTCCGCGCCGCCGGGGGTGAGCACAATCTGTCCGCCGTGCTGGTCAGCGACCAGGGGTTTGAGCAAATCAGCAGGGACGGTGGGCAGGTCTTCGTATGCACCATCCTTAGGTAATACGAATGAGTCTACGGGCAGGTTGCGCAAGTCCGTGCGACGCCAGGGCTCCTCGGTCGTCTTTGGCAGGGACAGGCGCTTAAACGCATCCCAGGCCTGGGTCCGGTAGGAAGCAAGTGATTTATCCTTCAGGGTTGGAACGTCCGCCTGGGTGAAGGTAAACTCCCGGGCGGCCGAATCGGTTCGTCTTGTTCTGGATACAACTACTTTGGGTTTGTCTGTCATGCGTTTTTTCTCGTTGAAGGCTTAAAGTTAGAAGTTGAAAGGACATACATTTTCAACTTGCAACTTTCCACTTTTTACCCGATTGAACCTTCCATCTGCAACTGGATCAGGCGGTTCATTTCGACGGCGTATTCCATGGGCAGTTCCTTGACCAGCGGCTCGATGAAGCCGGATACGACCATGGTGGTGGCCTCTTCCTCGCTCAGGCCGCGGGACATGAGATAGAAGAGCTGTTCTTCGCCGACCTTGGAGACCGAGGCCTCGTGGCCGATGGTGACATCGTCCTCATCGATCTCGATGTAAGGGTAGGTGTCCGATTGCGACTGCGGGTCGAGCAGCAGCGCGTCACAGACCACGTTGGATTTGACGCCCTTGGCGCCCTTGTAGACCTTGAGCAGGCCGCGGTAGGAAGCGCGCCCGCCGGACTTGCTGATGGACTTGGAGATAACCTTGCTGGTGGTGTTGGGCGCAAAATGCACCATCTTGCTGCCGGCATCCTGGTGCTGGCCGGCGCCGGCGAAAGCCATCGACAGCATTTCTCCATGCGCGCCAGGTTCCATCAGGTAGCAGGAAGGGTATTTCATGGTCACCTTCGAGCCCAGGTTGGCATCCACCCATTCATGGGTGCCGTTTTCATATACCTTCGCGCGCTGGGTCACCAGGTTGTAGACGTTGGTGGACCAGTTCTGGATGGTGGTATAGCGTGAGCGCGCGCCCTTCTTGACCACGATCTCGATCACACCCGAGTGGAACGAATCGGTGGTGTACTGCGGGGCGGTGCAGCCTTCCACGTAGTGCACCTGCGCGCCTTCGTCCACGATGATCAGCGAACGCTCGAACTGGCCGACGTTGGCGATGTTCAGGCGGAAATAGGCCTGCAAGGGCAAATCCACTTTGACGCCCTTGGGCACGTACACGAACGACCCGCCCGACCAGACGGCGCTGTTGAGCGCAGCCAGCGCATTGTCCTCGATCGGGATGACCGTGCCAAAATGCTCGCGGAACAGGTCCGGGTGCTGGCGCAGGCCATCTTCGATCGACAAGAAGATCACGCCCTGTTTTTCGAGATGTTCCTGGATGGAATGATACACCATCTCGGATTCATACTGCGCGCCCACGCCGGCCAGGAACTTCTGCTCGGCTTCAGGAATGCCCAGTTTGTTGAAGGTGTTCTTGATGTCATCCGGCACATCGTCCCAGTTCTTTTCGCTGCCCTGGGTCGGCTTGACATAGTAAAAAATATTATCCAGATCCAGGCCAGACAGGTCTGCGCCCCAGGTGGGCATGGGCCGGCTCTGGAAATGCGCTAATGCCTTCAAACGGAAATCAAGCATCCACTGCGGCTCTTCTTTCATGCGCGAAATATTTTCCACCACTGCACGGCTCAGCCCTCTTTCGGACTTGTAGACATAATTTTCCGGGTCGTGGAAACCGTATTTATATTGTCCGATATCTTCTAGAAGTTTCTCGTCACTCATTTTTCACTCCTTAGAGAATAGAGAATAGAGAGTGGAGAGTAGCTACCCATAAAGACTACTCTCTGGTCATCTAATCTCTAAGTCACTGTTTCTTATCCTTCGGGGACGCTGTCGTATTTCTCGCGCACCCAATCGTAGCCATGCTCTTCCAGGTGCAGGGCCAGGTCGGGGCCGCCGGATTCGACGATCTTCCCGTCCAGCATGATGTGGACGAAGTCCGGTTTGATGTAATTCAGCAGGCGCTGGTAGTGTGTGATGACCAGCACGCCCATCTCCGGACCCATCAGGGCGTTGACACCGTCCGCGACAACGCGCAGCGCATCGATATCCAGGCCCGAATCTGTTTCGTCCAGAATGGCAATTTCCGGCTTGAGAGTCGCCATCTGCAAAATCTCGGCCCGTTTCTTTTCTCCGCCCGAAAAACCATCGTTCAGGTAGCGTCCGGCAAAGTTGTGATCCATTTTCAGCAGGGACATCTGCTCCTTGAGCGTCTTTCGGAACTCGGGGATGGGCACGCCCTTATCTTCGGGGTTCTCAACCCGGCGGCGGGCGTTCAACGCGGAGCGCAGGAAGTTGGCCACGGTCACGCCGGGGATGGCAACCGGGTACTGGAAGGCCAGGAACAGGCCCAGGCGCGAACGCTCGTCCGGCTCCAGCTCGAGGATGTTCTCGCCCTTGAACCAGACCTCCCCACCGGTCACTTCGTAGTTGGGATGTCCCATCAACGTATAAGCCAGCGTGGACTTGCCGGTCCCGTTGGGGCCCATAATGGCGTGAATCTCACCCTGTTTAACAGTAAGGTCAAGACCTTTCAAGATTTCCTTGTCTTCGATATTGACATGCAGGTTCTTGATAACCAGTTCAGACATGCATACTCCTTGTAAAAAAATCACCGCCAGCGGGCGGAAGTTGTCACATTAGGAATTATAGCAAAATGGGGGGAATATGTCAATATTTATGATAATTTTCTAGTAAATTACACCGTAACTGCCTGTATTGCAGAGGATAGTGTTTGCACAAGAATAATTTCCTGTATACTCAATATAAAATTGAGCGGGAGGAACGAAATGAAATCAATTCTGAAGTGGATAGGTGTCTCCATCGGGGCATTGGTCAGTGTGCTTATCCTGGCCAATATCGTTCTGTATGCGCTTGGGGAGGCGCGTCTGAAGAAGGCTTACATCGTGCCAGAAGAGTCATTAAGCATCCCATCTGACAATGAATCACTCACGGAAGGCAAACGCATCTTCCAGTATCGGGGCTGCGAGGCTTGTCATGGCGAGCAACTGCAAGGACTGGTTTACCTGGACAATCCGGCCATCGGGCAGGTCATTACGCCGAATCTGACGACCGGCGAAGGCGGCATCGATTCGCAACGCACGGACGAGGACCTGCTCCGATCCATCCGACATGGCATCCGCCCAGATCGAACACCGCTGCTCTTCATGCCCTCTACTGAGTTCTATTACCTGAGCGACAAAGATCTGGGCAGAGTTATTGCCTACATCCGCAGTGTTCGGCCAGTGGATAACGAAATGCCGCCTAGCAGTCTTTCGGTCACGGGACGTATCGTAATGAACATCACGAAAGAGATTACCTTCCTACCCGCGGAATTGATCCCTCACGATGCTCCACGTCCAGTCGCGCCAGAACCGGACATCACTCCCGAGTATGGCGAGTACCTGTCTCACTCTTGCAAAGTCTGCCACGGTTTGACACTCTCCGGCGGGGAGATTCTCGGCTTTCCCCCCGAATGGCCACCCGCACCGAATCTGACAGCCGGCAAAGGCAGCCGCCTGCCTGCGTGGGGTGAGGAAGGCTTCATCGAAATCATTAAGACCGGCCAAAAACATGGGCGCACGATTAACCCGGATTATATGCCCTGGGAATCCTACCGGCACATGACGGAGGACGAATTGCGGGCGGTATATACTTACCTGCAATCCCTTCCACCAAAAGATTTTGGCAACCACTAAATTTTTATGATATTTATCTATAATATTGACAGTGCAAAAAGGGACTGATATACTCGTAATTAGATATTTCCTTCAACCCTTTCATCGCTCGGAAAGATGGAAAATTATAAAAGCCATGAAAAGTACGCGAGATCGCATTTTACAGACGTTGCTCAAAAAACCCGGCTCAACCATTAATGATTTAGCTGAGGCCGTGGGCATCAACCCTATATCTGTGCGCCATCACCTGACCAACTTGCAAGTCGAGGGCCTGGTCAATGCAGAAGAGGAACGACACGGTGTTGGACGTCCGCGCCTGATCTACTCGCTCACCGAACATGGGATGGAGAAATTTCCAACGCGCTACCTGCGCCTGACTTCACGCCTGCTTGACCAGTTGAAAACAACCCTGCCCCAACCGATGGTCAGCAAACTATTTGCAGAAATGGCTACCAGCCTGGCTGATGACTATGCTGAACAGATGCAAGGCCTGAGCATGGAAGAACGCCTAGAAATCATCAGTGATTTGCTCGCAGAGGAAGGCTTTACGGTTGAATGGGAAAAATCTGAAGATCAATATCGCATTCACGAAATAACTTGTCCTTATCTGCAAATCGGACAGAGTCACCCTGAAGTATGTACTGTAGACCAAACACTTATTTCGAAGATGTTAGCCGTCCCTATTGAAAAAGTACAATGCATTCTAGATGGCAGCACCCATTGTACGTACGTTGTACAATCCGCCGCGACGGTCAAAAACTAATCGAGGTAGTAATGAGCGAAAATGAAACCAACCAAATTACCTGGGCAATCCACAAAACACATCCTGATCTTGTGGAAACCGTCCGAGAAAGACTGTCAGAGGTGGTAGATCCTGAAATTGGAATGAACATCATTCAGCTTGGCCTTGTGCGTGAGGTCGAACTAGAAAATGAGATCGCGCGTCTTAAAATGATCCTTACTACCCCTTTCTGTCCGTATGGTCCGGCAATGATAGAAATGACTCGCCAGAAAGCCGTTGAGGCATTCAACAAGCCTGTAACGGTCGAAATGGGTATGGACCCATGGGACTTCTCCATGATGGAGGACCCTTCTTCACTAGACTGGGGTATGTACGCTTAACAAATCCAAATTTGAACCTTATGCAAAAAAGACGCCGGTTGGATTACGGCGTCTTTTTCTTTTTATTTGCCTTTTTCCAGTGCATTACGTGAGGCTGTTCATCTTCAGAAAAGCCAGAAAGGACAATCAAAGCATTGGTCACATTTCTACCTCGATTGCGCCAGCGGTGATTTAACTGTGCTGCAAATAACAGACTATCGCCAGGGTCGAGAGTGAAGACCTGTTTTTCCACAAAATACTCTAATTGACCTCGCAAGCAGAAAACGAATTCATGTCCGCTGTGGATCACTGTATGCGGGCCACTACTGGCCCCGCTTTCGAGCGTAAGCACAAACGGTTCAACCCGACCTGTAAATTGCTCACCACCAAGACCCTCCCAAACGCCCCTGGAAAATGGAACGCGTGGGCGCTCCTGTCCGCGAATATATATCACCTGTTGCCTGGTAGTTTGCTCGCCAAAAAAGGTGGTGATAGGCACCCCCATCGCATCTGCCAGTTTGTACAACGTGCTGACTGAAGGTGATGTTTTACCACGTTCGATCATGCTCAAAGCGTTGGCCGACAAACCGCTAGCGGTTGCCAAAGAACGCATTGACATATTCCGCTCCTCGCGCAATTGACGTAAGCGGGTTCCAACGTCTACCGAATAAGCTTCTCGATCATAAATATCCATAATCACCTCTACTTTATCCAAAACATTATACCGCACACGAGAAATGCTTTGTTGGGACAAATTACCCAACAATATGTAACTTGATAGTTCGCTGTCGTGATTTTAATATGGCATATATGTGACATTATTCACTATCTGTTCGTTAAACTGAGTAGTAGGATTGCAAATAAATTCTTATATATGAGTATGCGAATATATACAAATTATGGTATCACAAACCCTTGCCCAAGAAGTTTCCCAATTAGAAGCTGATCTGTGTTTTGCGCTTGCTGATCCAACTCGCATTCTGATCTTGTATGCGCTGGATGAGCAATCGCGAAACGTTACTGAGATCACAATCGAATTGAATATCACCCAACCCACTGCTTCCCGTCATTTGAAGATCTTGCGGGAGCGCGGGTTAGTAAATACAGAACGCAGTGGCACAACCATCACGTATCACCTGTCCGATAGGCGCTTGATCGAAGCCCTGGATTTACTAAGAAGCGTCTTGCGAGACAGGCTCACCCGCCGCGCAAGTTTGATGGAAGAAATCGAATAACCTACCCATGGAGATGCACAACCAATGGACAACAAAAAACCTTTTTGGATCCTGGGACTGGTTGGTATCGTGCTTGTTATCGCGGTACCGGTCGGTTATTTTTGGCCACGGGAGAATAAGTCCGCCGATGACCCCTGGGCTCATGTACCGGTCAAGGCTTCCCATGTAGACCACAAGGATATAGTCAGTTCGCCGACGGAGGCGGGCTTTACAACCGGCCAGGAGGTTACCCGCGCCTGCCTGGAATGCCATCCCGCAGCCGGAGAGCAAATGATCCATACGACGCACTTCACCTGGGAGAGCCTGCCGTTCGACGTTCCCTGGCGCGACGAACCGGTCACAATCGGGAAAGCCAACCAGATCAATAACTTCTGCATCGGTTCGCAGGGCAATGAGAAGCGCTGCATGACTTGTCATACGGGCTATGGCTGGTCAGATGACGCTTTCAATTTCGGCAATACAGAAAACGTGGATTGCCTCGCCTGCCATGCGGATACGACCACCTATGCCAAGGGCGAATACGGAAATCCCGCTGAGGGTATCGACCTATTGGCGGCTGCCCAATCTGCGCGCGCGCCCACACGCGATAATTGTGGGAAGTGCCATTTCGACGGCGGCGGCGGTAACGGTGTCAAACATGGCGACCTGGACGAGAGCCTGTATTTCCCGGCAGAGAACCTCGATGTCCATATGGGGCGTTTCGATTTCCAGTGCATCGACTGTCACCGTACCGAGAACCATGAGATCAAAGGCCGAATGGTAGCGGATAACTACATCATTGACCCGGCTGAGCAGGTAGCCTGCACCGATTGCCACAGCCTGACGCCGCACGAGGATGAGCGCCTCAACCTGCACACGGAAGCGGTCGCCTGCCAAACTTGCCACATCCCCAACATCGCTTTGAAAGACCCCACCAAAGTAAGCTGGGATTGGTCCACGGCCGGAGAGGATCGTGGCGACAATCATTTTACCTATCTGAAGATCAAAGGCACGTTCACCTACGAGAGAAACTACCAGCCTGAATATCTATGGTTCAACGGCAACTTATCCTATCGCTACCTGCTGGGCGATGAGATCGATCCCGCGAAACCGACTTACATCAACCTCCCGGCCGGGGATATCAACGACCCAAACGCCAAGATCTTTCCCTTCAAGCTGCACGTTGCCAAACAGCCCTATGACACGGTATACAACTACCTGCTACATCCACGCACAGCCGGAGGTGGGCGCGGCGGCGGTGGATACTGGGAAACCTTCGACTGGGCCTCCGCGTTGACCCTTGGCGCGCAAGACTCAGGGCTACCCTTCTCTGGCCAATACGACTTTGCAGAGACCTGGATGTATTGGCCAAGCACCCACATGGTCCAACCAAAGGAAAATGCTCTACAATGTGACATCTGTCACAGCGACAACGGTCGCCTGGACTGGAAGGCCCTCGGATACCCGGGCGATCCCATCAAATGGGGTGGAAGATAAGAATATAGAATACGCTACCCGTGAGCGCGTAGCGTATTCCGTAAGGAAACCAATATGATAAAACGAAAAGCTCTTATCGCGATTGGCATCTTGATCCTTGTCCTTGCTTTTGGTTTCAACTTGGCTTTTGCACAGGAAGACCATACACCCGTTGTAGCGACGGCCTCTCCTATCCATCCGGGCTATGCCATGCTCGACGCGGACGGGGCGAATGTGCTGGAAAGCGGACGCGCCGCCTCCACCATGCAAACCTGCGGACAGTGCCACGATACCGAGTTCATCGCCTCGCATTCATATCATGCCGACCTCGGATTAGGCGACTACGAAACTAGCGCAGAAACCTGGAATGCGTCGGATGGAGTGTTCGGAGAGTTCGACCCGCTCACCTATCGTTATCTTTCTGCTAAGGGCGATGAACGCCTTGACCTGACCACGCCCGACTGGTTGAAGAGCTACGGGTGGCGTGTACCCGGGGGGGGGCCAGCAGTCTACAGTCGCAGTGGCCAGCCCCTCGTGAGTCTGAGTCCGGATGCAAAAAACCCCGAAGCCAGCGTTTATGACCGGGAAACCGGTTCTTTCCAGGCGTGGGACTGGTCCCAATCCGGCGTCATCGAAATGAACTGCTTCCTGTGCCATATGACCACGCCAAACGATGAGATGCGCATCGATGCCATCGAGCGGGGCGACTTCGGCTGGGCCAACACCGCAACGCTGGCCGGAACCGGCATCGTCGAACGCTCGAGCAGCGGGAATGGATTGGTCTGGAACCCGGCAGCCTTCGACGAGAAGGGCGAATTGAAAGAGGAGTTCGTCCAGTTGCGCGACCCGACCAACGAGAATTGCGCGGCCTGCCACGGGGAGATCCACGAAGACCCCATCACGCCGCTCACGCTGGACGCCTGCAATCCGACCCAGACTCAAACCGCCACGACAGGTCAGGTGATTGCCTCACAGAAAGTTTCCGAATCCGGGTTGAACCTGAGTGACAAGGCCAGCCTGAACCGCGCCTGGGACATTCACGCCGAGCGCGCGTTGAAGTGCACGGACTGCCACTACTCGCTCAACAACCCCGCACATGCTCTCGATGAAAAAGCCGCCAACCCGGTCCACCTGACCTATGACCCACGCAAACTGGAGATCGGGGAATACCTGGAAAAGCCCGACCACAATTTTGCGCGTGGGGTGAGCGCACAGTTCAGGATCGCCCCGGAACTCAAGAGCACCATGCGGCGCTGCGAGTCCTGTCACGATACGAACAAAGCGCACGCCAACTGGCTGCCCTACAACGACCGCCACATGCAGGTGGTAGCCTGCGAGACCTGCCACATTCCGGAGATGCACGCGCCTGCCTATTCCACTGTCGACTGGACGGTTGTCCGACCTGATGGCGATGCGCGTACCGAATGCCGCGGCATTGAGGGCGCAAATCCTATCACCGACCTGGTGACCGGCTACCAGCCTGTGCTGATGCAACGCACCGACATCCAGGATGGCAAAAAACTGCTTGCGCCATATAACATGGTCACTGCCTTCTTTTGGATCTATGAAGACGCGCATGGCAACTTGCGTCCGGTTCGTAAAATGGACCTGGAGGCTGCCTACCTTTCGGTGGGCGGATACGCCCCGGACGTGCTTTCCGCCTTCGATGAGAGCGGCGATGGAGTACTCGCCGATACCGAACTTGTGCTGAATACCGAGGCCAAACAAAGCTTGATCACAGGCAAGCTGGAAAGCTTAGGCCTGAAGAACGTCCGTATCTATGGGCAGGTGCAGCCTTATTCGATCAACCACAATGTGGTGGACAGCTCTTTTGCCACACGCGACTGTACCACCTGCCACCACAGCGACTCACGCGTCACCGCTCCGATCCTGCTGGCAGAATCTGCACCTACCGGTGTGACACCCGAATTTGCAACAGGTGCCAATGTAGCTGCAACAGGAAGCCTGTTTAACGAAAATGGCTCCTTGTACTACAACCCTGTCAACGAAAAGGATAGAACCTATATCTTCGGTCACAACCGCGTTCCATGGATCGACTGGCTGGGCGCATTTCTCTTCCTGGGTACTCTGGCCGGCGTGGCCGGGCATGGGACTGTGCGCTACTACGTGGCGCGCAAACGGGGCCGGCAGACAATCGAAACCAACCCCGTTTATATGTATGAAGTTTACGAACGATTCTGGCATTGGCTGCAAACCGTCGCCATTGTCGTGCTCTTGCTAACGGGACTTATCATCCACCGTCCCGATATGTTCGGCGCATTCTCCTTCCGCCACGTTGTCACCATTCACAATGTTTTGGCTGCCTTGCTTGGAATCAATGCCCTGATCTCGATCCTCTGGCACCTCATTAGCGGTGAGATCCAGCAATACATCCCGCATCCCTATGGCTTCATCGACCAGATGATCGCTCAGGCCAAATACTATATTCAGGGCATCTTCAACCAGGAACCCCATCCTTTCCATAAGACCAAGCAACGTAAATTCAACCCGCTGCAAATGATCACCTACATTGGCCTGCTGGGCGTCCTGCTACCCTTGCAAGGGCTAAGCGGCATCATGATGTGGTTAGTGCAAAAGGTACCCGCCATCCAGGATTGGTTCGGCGGCCTGCCCTTCCTGGCCCCGCTGCACACGCTGAATGCCTGGCTCTTCGCAGCCTTCATTATTGCCCATGTATACCTTACGACCACCGCAGGCATCAAACCGCTAGATGCCATCGAGGCCATGGCCACGGGTTGGGAAGATATGGAAGTAGAAGAAACTCACTGAGTTCTAACCGGAGAAAACCTATGACAACTGCTATCCAAAACAAAAAAGGCTCCTTCAGCCGCTCGCCCAAACCATATGTCCATCCCTACTTCGGTGGGATGGTGCTGGGCATCGTGTTGTTCCTGGCGCTCTTCCTGACTGGCAACGGACTTGGATCCTCTGGCGCCACCAGCCGCCTGGTGACCCTGGCACAGGACCAGGTCGCTCCCGAGCACGTGGACCGCACTCCTTACCTGCTCAAGCTTGCCGGCGGGGACAAAAACCCGCTGGACGATTGGATCGTCCCGGTCTTCTTCGGCGCTTTACTCGGTGGCTTCACTTCCGGGATGATCTTCAGGCGCGTCAAATTCGAGACTACAAAGGGACCCCACATCTCGGACCGTACGCGCTGGATGGTCGCCTTTCTCGGCGGCGTACTTTTCCTGTACGGCGCACGCATGGCGCGCGGTTGCACTTCCGGCCAGGCGCTGACCGGAGGAACGACGTTGGCAGCCGGCTCGTGGGCAATCATGTTTGCCATCTTCGGCGGTGCATATGCGCTGGCGTATTTCGTCCGCAAGTTGTGGCTATAGGAGGCTGAGATGCAATTCCCACTTCAAGCCTTCATAGCAGTGAGTGCCGAAAACCCGTGGACATACGTTGTTTTCGGCCTGATTGGCTTCGCCTTCGGATTTACTCTCGAAATGTCTGGCTTCGGCGACTCCCGTAAATTGGCGGCCCAATTCTATTTCACCGAGTTGACCGTACTCAAGGTCATGTTCACCGCTATCGTCACAGCCATGGTCCTGCTGTTTGGCGCGGTGGGTCTTGGATTGCTGAATTTCAACCTGGTATGGGTCAATGAGACGTACCTGGCATCCGGCATCCTTGGTGGGCTGATCATGGGGGTCGGCTTCATCGTAGGCGGGTTCTGTCCCACCACCTCGCTGGCCTCTGCGTCAACTGGAAAGATCGATGGCATGTTCTTCATGCTGGGTGGATTCGTTGGCGTCTTCCTGTTCGGCGAAACCCAGAAATACTTTGATAACTGGTATAACCACGCCGGCTACTACGGCCGGCTCACACTGGATCAAGTTTTCAACCTACCTGTCGGGGTCGTCGTGCTAATGGCTGTTTTCATGGCGCTGTTCATGTTCTGGGGCGCGGAACAACTGGAACGCATCGTCGGCAAAAAGGACATGAGTAAAGAACCGAAGATCCGCCTGGCAGGCGCAGGGCTTTTAGCTGTTGGAGCGGTCGCGGTCCTTCTTATCGGGACGCCTTCCACCGAAACCAGATACAATCGTCTTACCTTTGAACGAGAGTCGGAAGGTCAAAAGGTTCAGTACAGCGCGGATGAGATGCTGGAATTCCGCCAGGCGCAAATCCACCCTGGGGAACTGCTTACCACGCTGGCAGACAACCGCCTGATCACGTCCATCATCGACGTGCGCCCTGAAGCAGACTACAACCTGTTCCACATCGTCAACTCGGTCAATATCCCAGCCGCAGAAATCAAGGCCGCCATTCCAGCCCTGCTGGCCGATCAAACCCCGAACAAAGTGCATGTGGTGGTAAGCAACGACGAGGCGGCCGCAACAGATGTGTGGAGAACTCTAGTGGCCGAAGCAGTGCCAAACGTGTACATACTGGAAGGCGGCATCAACAACTGGATCGCCGTCTTCGGACAGGATGAAGATGGCATCCGCCCATTGGCCAGCGATGCGGAAGAAGTGCTGCGCTACACATTCCCCGCTGCGCTAGGCAACCGCTACGAATGCGCCAATCCTAGCCCGCTGCGTGAATGGGAACTGGAGTTTGAATCCAAAATCCAATTGCAACTCAAACGCGACAAGAGCGGTGGTGGCTGCGGATAAGATAAACGGCAACCATAGCAAGACCCTGAAGGAAATTTTCTTCAGGGTCTTTTTTTACCAATATTTTTATTGTAGAAATGCTTTACATAGGGACATCGTTGAAAATAGTCACAAAAGCATGCTGCTCTTTTTCTGAGAAGCCCAGGCCTTGCCGGAACCATTCGTCGATCACACCAAATTCTTCTTTCATCTGCGCAAGGGCAGCGTTTAGAAAATCAGAGCGCGCATCGAACAGCGGGACATATAACTTCTTCCATGGAACGCCAAAATAACCCAGCTTACTAAGCCTTCGAAACACATCCTCTGTATAAGCGCTTAGAGTGCCATTTGTTTTGAGATAATCATCCATCGCGGTTTCAACGGAAACACCCAAAACCAATTGAATGAGGCTGGCTACAACGCCTGTGCGGTCTTTGCCCGCCGAACAATGGATGAGGACAGGTAAGTTCTCAGGATTGGAGATGCGCCTGAATAAGGCCTTTAATTGCGGAAGGTAGTTGGTGGCATACTCGCGGTAAGCCTGGTAAGACTCAGCTACGTAGTCCATCCTGCGCTCGCTACCAAACATCAGGGAGAACAAACGACGCAGGGAGCGCCCGTGGTAATCAACAATCGGGCGCATAGGGATATTGAAAAAAGTGAATGGCGCTACTTCCGGAACTCGATCCGGCTCCACTCGTCGTTCATGTTCCGAGCGCAGATCACAAACGGTTTTAATACCTAAAGACAAAAGATGGTCAAGATCGGCATCGGTCGCCTTAGACAGATCACCGCTACGATAGAGTAAGCCTTTTTTAAGGCGAGCCCCGTTCTGTGTTCTATATCCGCCAAAATCACGAAAATTGTTGATCGCTTCCATATCTTCGAAAATATTCTGGTAGTACAATGCCTGCGTGACGCAGTATATCAAATTACAGACAACGATCAATAACAATATCAAATAGTTCTTTCGTTGTCAATTTTGTACCACGACCCTTCTAGCTTATCAAGACCCTTTGCTTCTTCTTAGTGGGTCGCCTTACCATAAAACAGGAGATTATCCGGAATGTCGATCCTAGACCACGCCCCAGTTTTCAGCCTCGATGACGCTGTCCAAATCACGCAAAGGCTCTATCACCTGCACGTGACTGCAAAATTCCTGTCCAGCGAACGTGACCAGAATTTCCTCCTGCAAACGGAAAACGGCGAGCGTTTCGTGCTCAAGATCGCCAATGCCACAGAGGAGCGAATCATGCTCGAGGCCCAAAACGAGGTCATGGGACACCTGGCAAAACACGTTGAATTCTGCCCAAAAGTGGTGCCTACCAAAAACGGCGAGGAGATTACTTCTGTCCAGTCCGCCACAGGAGCAGCGCATTTCGTCCGCCTGGTAACCCATTTGCCCGGCACACTGCTAGGGAATGTCAAGCGTCATTCGGATGGACTACTCTACGACCTCGGCTTCAAGATCGGACAACTGACAGCCGCCCTGCAGGATTTTGACCACCCCGCTCTACATCGCGATTTTCATTGGGACCTGGCCAACGGGCTGGGCATTGTCCGCAAAAACGGAGAGCTGATCGAAGAAGTTAAGCTTCGCGAAACCGTTTTTCAACTTGCGTCCGCTTTCGAAAAGCACACCGCTCCCCTGCTGCTAGGCCTGCGCCAAAGCGTCGTCCACAACGATGCCAACGACTACAACCTGCTGGCAGGCGGCGGGAACGATCCGTACACTAAAAACCAGAGCATCGTCGGCCTGATCGACTTTGGCGATATGGTCTACTCTTACACCGTCGGCGACCTGGCAGTTGCCATCGCCTACGCCGCTCTCGACAAACCCGATCCGCTGACGACCGCCTCCCAGATCGTAAAAGGCTATCACGCTGCGCACCCGCTAGAAGAGAACGAACTGGCTGCCCTCTTCGGCCTGGTTACCATGCGCCTGTGTATGAGCGTCTGCATCGCCGCCGAGCAGCAGGCCAGCCAACCCGACAACGCCTACCTGGGCATCAGCCAGTCGCCCATTCGCAACACCTTGCCTGAGTTGGCCGCCATCCATCCACGCTTTGCCGAAGCTGTATTTCGGGATGCCTGCGGATTGACGCCCTTTCCCGCCAATGAGAAAATCGTCAACTGGCTGGAATCCCGTGCAGGCAGTTTCGCATCGCCCCTGGACTTCGACTTGCACGCCAGCCCCGTAGCGGTTCTCGATCTGAGTGTTTCCAGTCCGCTGCTCAGCAGCGACCCGGGACAAAATGAAGAACCTAAGTTAACGCCGCGCGTCGAGGCTGCTATCGAGGAAGCGGACGGGCGGGTTGGCATAGGTCGCTACGATGAAGCGCGTTATTTTTACACATCCCCTGCCTTTGCCACTGGCGACAAAGTCACCGACGAATACCGCACCATTCATCTGGGCATAGACTTGTTCGCCCCGGCGGGCACGCCAGTCTACGCGCCGCTGGCAGGGACGGTGTACGCCTTCGCCGATAATAACGCACCGCAGGATTATGGCCCGGTCATCATATTGGAACATAAGGATGATAATCACCTTGCTTTTTACACACTCTACGGTCACCTGAACCGCGAGTCCTTGGACCGAATAACCCTTGGGCAGAGAATCGGCAAAGGGAAACAGCTGGCAACTATCGGGGAGTCAGATGCGAATGGCGGCTGGACGCCGCACCTGCACTTCCAGGTCATCGCCGACTTGCTGGAGTTGGGCACCGATTTTCCCGGCGTCGCCCGCCCCAGTCAGCGTGATGTATGGAAGAGTCTGTGTCCCGATCCAAACTTGATCTTGGGAATACCGGAAGAACACTTCCCGCTGCGCGAACCGGACAAAACCGAAACACTGGGAACCCGCCGCCAGCGACTGGGGCGTAACCTGAGCATCTCATACCGCCACCCGCTCAAGATCGTGCGGGGCTGGAAGCAGTATCTGTTCGACGACGAAGGCCACAAGTACCTGGACGCCTACAACAATGTCGCCCATGTGGGACACAGCCATCCGCGCGTGGTGGCTGCTGCCCGCCAGCAGATTGGCATCTTGAACACCAACACGCGCTACCTGCACGATTTCATCAACCGCTATGCGGAAAAACTGACTGCCTTACTGCCAGATCCATTGAGCGTATGTTTCTTCGTCAACTCGGGCAGCGAAGCCAATGAGCTGGCGCTGCGTCTGGCGCGGACCTATACTGGCCAACGCGACCTGATCGTGCTGGATGCCGCCTACCATGGCAACACCAACGCGCTGATCGACATCAGCCCTTACAAACACAATGGTCCCGGCGGCACAGGCACGCCCGACTGGGCGCACGTCGCGCCCATCCCGGATGACTATCGTGGCGCATACAAACGCGATGACCTGCAGGCTGGCGCGAAATACGCCAGACACATTTTGGAAATAATCGAAAGGATGGAACAAGAGGGTCGCGGGCTGGCAGGCTATATTGCCGAATCCCTGCCCAGCGTAGGCGGGCAGATCATCCTGCCACCCGGTTATCTGGCCGATGCCTACCGCTATGTGCGTGAGGCGGGTGGTGTATGCATTGCCGATGAAGTGCAAACCGGCTTCGGGCGGATCGGGGCGCATTTCTGGGGCTTCGAGTTGCAAGATGTGATACCGGACATCGTAGTACTGGGTAAGCCGATTGGCAACGGACATCCGCTGGCGGCGGTCATCACCACGCCGGAAATTGCGGATGCCTTCAACAACGGCATGGAATTCTTCAGTACTTTCGGCGGCAATCCGGTCTCCTGCGCGGTTGGGCTGGAAGTGTTGGACGTAGTACTGGAAGAGAAATTACAGGAACATGCCCTGCGCGTGGGTAAGCGTATGCTGGATGGATTGCGCCCGTTCGTAGACCGTTATCCCATCGTCGGGGATGTACGCGGTTCGGGCCTGTTCCTGGGTGTAGAACTGGTTCGCGACCGGGAAACGCTGGAACCCGCTACTGAAGATGCTGCATTCGTCGCCAACCGTATGCGCGAGCACGGCATCCTGCTCGGCACGGATGGACCCTATCACAACGTGATCAAGATCCGGCCGCCGATGCCGTTCGATGAAGGGAATGCGGATTTTTTGGTGGATACTATGGAAAAGATATTAGATGAGTTTGATAGCTAACTTTCAATTTCAGGACGGTACATCTCCTGATAATCGATCAGTGCGATGATCAGGCTTGCAAACAGCGTCAAGAAAATTGTAAAGAGTATAGAAAGTCCCCAGCTTTCCGAACGGATGATAGAGCGAAGCCCCAGCATAATGACCGGGAAAGCGACCATCATCGCAGCCCCATGCAAAACCATGCGTGAATTCGGCCCGGTCCAGTGCAGACTTTGCACGAAGGTCAACAAGAGCCCCGCAGCCAACCCGGCGAGGAGATCCGTTTTCCAATTGATCCAACGCGTCTCCGCACGAAAATAATAAACAAATGGAATGGCAAGGACTACAAAAAGAAAGAAATTCACCAGAGTACTTGTCCAGCGCACCTTGTGATTCCCTTTGTGCAGCTTTGGCTCCACAAAGTGCGTGACTAGAACGCCCAGTCCCATTCCTGCCACTAAAGCTGCCAGCCCGGCTACAAGATTGTCACCCCATAGTCGAGCTGCAACCACAAAGCCCAAAAGCAACGGCAGGTTTTCAAGGCTTTCCCGCATCCAGACAGCAGGTAATTTCATAAGGCAGATTTTACTGCATAGGGACGACCCTTCAAGACAGTAAAACAGAATAGTTTTGTTCCTTTATTCACAATCTTGCGACTATAATACCCATAACAGCTTTGTACAAGTATTTTTTGCCGTTTACAACAAAAAGGATTTACAATAACTCATATTCATAGATATCAGAAATCATGTCCAAAATATTCCGCCGCCACATCGCTCTCCCGCAAGACCACGGATCATGGGTTTTCATCCTGAGCCCGCTGCTGATCGGTCTGTTTGCTGGAGAGCGTTTCACGCCAGCCTCCATTAACCTGATCATCGCAGCTATGGGCGCCTTCCTGCTGCGCCAGCCGGTCAGCATCGCCGTCAAAGCCTACGCCGGCCGCCGCTCACGCGAAGACTTGCCAGCTGCGCGCTTCTGGATGCTGGTTTACGGGGTCATCATTGTGCTGGCGCTGGGCGGACTGGTCACTGCCGGGTTTGCCTATGTGCTCTACCTCGCCATCCCGGGCATCCCCGTTTTTGCCTGGCATCTCTACCTGGTCAGCAAACGCGCCGAACGGAAACAGGCGGGCGTGGAAATCCTGGCGACAGGTGCGCTGGCGTTGGCGGCCCCAGCGGCCTACTGGGTCGGGATCGGTCACTATGACCTGCTCGGTTGGGCGCTCTGGCTGCTGACCTGGCTGCAGTCCGCGGCTTCCATCGTCTACGCATATCTAAGGCTGGAACAACGGGGGCAAGCCGAGGACGTAGAGCGAAGCGAGCTATGGCGAATAGGCAAGCGTGCCCTGCAATATACATCTTTCAATCTAGCCTTGAGTCTCGTTTTGGGTTGGTCAGCATGGCTGCCAAGCTGGATCTTTGTCCCTTATTTGCTGCAATGGCTTGAAACAATCTGGGGCATCACCCATCCTGCCACAGGTTGGAAACCGACCGCTATTGGCGTCCGCCAGTTGGTTGTCAGCACGCTGTTTACCGTTCTGTTTATCGTGTTTTGGAGGTTCTAATGGACGAACTGAAATGGGAGAAGTTAACCGATGTGTACGGCCGCCTGGAAGCGGATGTGATCAAGAGTTACCTGGAAGCTGAAGGCGTGCCTGTAGAGCTGTTTCAGGAATCCGTCGGGCACAGCGCCTTCCCGACCACAATCGATGGCCTGGGACGTGTACAACTCTTCGTGCCGAAGGAGAAAGCCAAAGAAGCCCGTGAGTTATTCGAAGCCTATCAAAATTCAACCTACGACACTCTCAACGAGGAAGACACATGAAAGACACAGTCATTCAAATCACCAACGACGGCATGGGCAAGGGCGATCCGGCTTTGCAGCACAAGCTGATCGTCAAGTATCTGGAATTGGTTCAGATGAATGCAAGCCTGCCCAACGCCATCACGTTCTACACTGATGGTGTGAAACTGGCTGTCGAGGGTTCGCCTGCGTTGGAACAACTGCGCGCGTTGGAAAGCAAAGGCGTGCGCTTGATCGTGTGCAGCACATGCCTCGAATACTATGTTCTGACTGACAAGGTGAAAGTCGGGATTGTCGGTGGGATGACAGACATCATCGAAGCGCAGGAGAAAGCGGATAAGGTCATCACACTGTAGGTGATATGCATCCGCATCTTTCATGACCCGCCGCCTGCTACTTATCCCGGTCGTGATCTGCACCCTGGGCCTATTGCTCTTCGTCGCTTCCAGGGCAGACGCATCACCTGCCCTCCAAACAGCGACCACGCCCACGCCAACCTTCGACATCTCTCGTCTGGCTCAGCCGCCGACGGTTTACCCACCGGAGCAAGCCGATAACGGCGCGCAAACTTACTGGGGCATGTGCATGGACTGTCACGGCGACTGCGGGCAGGGATTAACCGATGAATGGCGCAACTCCTTCGAGCCTGATGAACGCGACTGCTGGGCTTCCGGCTGCCACGGATCGGATTCCCCGGAGAACAGCTTCGAAATCCCAGAAACAGGAGCCCCAGCGGTTTCTGGGCCGGGGAAATTAGCACGCTTTTCCAAT
Source organism: Anaerolineales bacterium (assembly GCA_016928525.1). The sequence goes on from JAFGKO010000078.1 coordinate 30,062, forward strand.
GCCTTCGAACTGCACAGGTTCGTGGGCGAGAACATGCCACTCTTTCCACCCGGTTCGTTGACCGAGGATGAAACCTGGGATGTGACAGCCTACCTGCTGAGGCTGAACGACTTACAACTAGCAGGTATTGTGCTGGATAAAACCAACAGTTCCGCGATCCCCATCCACCACAAAGTAGACGCTCCGGAGAGCGAAATCCCAGGAACCCTGATCCTATCGGGTGTACTAGTGCTGGCTGCCCTCGGCAAGGGCTTACAGGCACGTGTAAGATCGACTGCTGCTCCTCCCAGGCCAAAATTTGTGCATCACTTACACCCTCCGAGCATCCCGGCTTTGCAGTCCCGTTTCCGCTACACACTTGGCGCGGGTGGACTGGCAGTGTTCCTGTCGCTCGTCTTGCTGGTCACCGGCTTGCTTGAAATGTACTTCTATGTGCCCTCACCGAAAGGGGCCGCCGTCTCAGTCGAGACCATCACCACGCTGGTGCCGTTTGGGAACCTGATCCGCAACCTGCACTTTTGGTCGGCACAGTTGCTGGTCGTCATCATGACGGTTCACCTGCTGCGCGTGGTATTGACTGGCGCCTATGCCCCGCCCCGCCGTTTCAACTTCCTGCTCGGGCTGGGACTGTTGGTCTTCATCCTGCTGCTGGATTTCACCGGCTATGTGCTGCGTTGGGATGAGGGCATCCGCTGGGCGCTGGTGGTGGGCGCAAACCTGCTCAAGACCATCCCATGGATCGGCGAGGGACTTTATCTATTCGTGATCGGCGGGAGTGCACCGGGAGCCGCCACGCTAACCCGGTTCTACGCCTGGCACATCTTTGGGTTGACACTCAGCGCAATCATCCTAGTTACCTGGCATATTTTCCGTGTACGTCGCGATGGCGGGATCGCCGTGCCGCCACCCACGCAAAGGGAAGACAACATCCGCATCAACCGTTTTGTGCTGCTGAAGCG
>JAFGKO010000079.1 GCA_016928525.1 Anaerolineales bacterium
CCCTGCGTCTTCTGGGCGGGATGGGTGCCGTGGAGGGTATCGCCGCAGTCGCAAAAGAGCGTGCGCCCCTGGTTCGCGGCGCGAATCTTTTTTACGAGTGTAGCAATGCGGGCATACCCTCCCGCGGGACGATAGACTGTCTGACCACCTTGCCAGAACATCTCCTGGTGCAGGTCACAATAGGCATGGCTATCGTTCATTTGAAGGACAGTCAGCGATGTTCTATTTGCCATTTTCTATACTCTTTCCATTGCAGCGTAATCCAAAATGCCAGCGCGGCAACAATCAATAGCGCCGCCGTCATGAGCAACAAGGCACGAAGCGAATTCTTCGATGGACCTTCTTACTTCAGTCTCGCGCATGTGCGCCGGTAGTCAATGATTGTAAGCCTCGTCATTCAACGTTATGTAAGCTGCATTGCCATGAAATACGCCGACAATCTGTCCTTTGGTATTCATTTCCCGAACTCGGTTAGTCAGGAGATGCATGTAGCTGATACCCACAGGCACGTCACCAGCAAATGCCAGATGATCCATGTTAAATACGACATCTGCCTTTTCCAGTGCCACTGGAATCCAGACTACAATTTTATGCTCACCTTTCTTGTCTATGATTTTTTTCATAACCGCATCTCCTTATTTAAGAGCGCGTTGCACGATGCAAGTTTAGGCTGAACGCGAGTGGTTAAGGCGGTGACCTAAATACAGTCACCGCAAAGAGGTGCACTCGCCCCCCAGCGTTCAGTCAGATCTCTATTCCGTCGTTTTGCCGTCGAAGTGTTCGTTGTCCTTTTCCGCTTCGGCGCGTGTATGGTGGACAACGCCGTCCCGATGATTCGGCGGTGAATAGAGCGTATATAGTTTCATTGGAACAGTACCGGAATTGATGATGTTGTGATTCGCTCCGGCAGGCACGAGCACGGCGAATCCCGCGCTGATCGCTGTGCGAACACCATCGAGAACGGCCTCTCCCGTACCTTCCTCCACCCTAAAGAACTGATCGAGTTCATGCACCTCCATCCCGATCTCCTCTTTGGGCTTCAACGCCATGACTACGAGCTGACAGTTCCTGGCCGTATAAAGCACCCGGCGAAATTCTTCATTCTTGACTGCAATGCTCTCGATGTTTTGTACAAAACCTTTCATGGTAACTCCTCCAGTTGACGACTTTAACATCGTCATTTGTTAATTTGCCTCACAGAAGAGGCGTCTTTTTTCTGACGTCCAACACAACCCTTCATCGGTGCGCCACTTGCGGATCAGCCGTTGAAGCAACCTGTTATACGGTGAACTCCGCAGTCCTTTACGTGCCGCCATTAGCTGGCGTTCTGTAGGGCAAATTCCCAGTTGATCAGCTTATCGAGTACGACATTAACATAATCTGGGCGGCGATTCTGATAATCCAGGTAGTAAGCATGCTCCCACACATCAATGGTGAGTATCGGCGTGAAGCCCATTGTCATAGGGATGTCGGCATTGGCGGTCTTTACCACCTTGAGTACGCCGCTCTCGAGGACGAGCCAGGCCCAACCGCTCCCAAACTGTGAAACAGCCGCGCTGGCCAGCTCTTTCTTGCAGGCATCTATACTGCCGAAGGACGCCTCGATTTTCTGCTTGAGTGCAGCGGGCGGTTCGCCGCCTCCATTGGGTTTCATGCTATTCCAGTAGAATGTGTGGTTCCAGGCTTGCGCTGCGTTGTTGAAGATCGCGGTTTTTTCCGGCTTGCCTGCGGTACTGGTGATAATCTTCTCCAATGACAGGTCGGCATATTCTGTGCCTGCAATCAGCTTGTTCAGGTTTTCCACATAGCCTTTATGATGTTTCCCGTAGTGAAAACTCAGCGTTTTGGCTGTGACGATCGGTTCGAGGCGCTTTCGGTATATGGAAGAGGGGCTAAGATGTAGGGCGACGCTGCTCCAAGTACGGTCGAGGAATTGCCGGTGTTTATGTTGCTCATATCAGTCTCCTTTTGTTCTATATATGGCATGCAAGTGACTTCTCTCAAAACTTTTTTGTATTGAATACAGATGTGAGTTGCCGTATCAAGTCTTGGACGCAATCACTTGCTTGAAGTCGATAAATCCATGTTCGCCATTGGTATCGATCAGCGGAAAGTGTGTAAGAGCTTATTTAAACTATTTCTGATCATCGTGTCACTGGGGGAACTCTGTAACGGGCGTTACGAATCCACAGGTTTGTCCGATGCCCGTGCGGTGAATTCCAACGCTTCCTTTCCGCGTTCCACCTGGATGGTCTCGCCTTCATGGAAGTCGCCGCTCAGGATCTTGACCGCCAGCGGGTCTTGCAGTTCGCGCTGGATAGCCCGCTTGAGGGGGCGGGCGCCGTAATCGGCGTCGTAACCCACCTCGGCCAGGTAGGCGCGCGCTTCCGGGCTGATGACCAGCCGGTAGTCGCGCTCCGCTAGCAGTGCGGAAACATGCCGCAGTTGGATCTCTACAACCTGGACCAGGTCGGCGCGACTGAGCGAATGGAAGATGATGATCTCGTCGATGCGGTTCAGGAACTCGGGTCGGAAATGCGCCTGCAAGATTTGCGTGATCGCGTCGCGCGTTACTATGGCTGCCCTCCCGCCCAGCCATAGCTCACTGCCAAGGTTGGAGGTCATAATCACCAATGTGTTGCGAAAATCCACCGTGCGGCCCTGGCCATCCGTCAGGCGGCCATCATCCAGCAATTGCAGCAGCACGTTGAAGATATCCGGGTGCGCTTTCTCGATTTCATCGAAGAGCACCACGCTGTAGGGGCGGCGGCGCACCGTTTCGGTCACCTGGCCGCCTTCCTCATAACCGATGTATCCGGGTGGCGCGCCAATCAGACGGCTGACGGTGTGTTTTTCCTGGTATTCGCTCATATCGATGCGGATCATAGCGCGTTCATCGTCGAACATGAATTCGGCCAGGGCGCGCGCCAGTTCGGTCTTGCCCACACCGGTCGGCCCCAGGAAAATGAATGAACCCAGCGGCCGGTTCGAGTCTTGCAGACCGGCCCGCGCCCGGCGCAGGGCGTTCGAGACAGCTTTCAAGGCATCCTCCTGCCCGACCACCCTTTCGCGCAGTCGTTCTTCCATGTGCAGGAGTTTCTGGGTCTCGCCCTCCAGGAGCTTCGAAATCGGGATGTGAGTCCAGCGAGAAACGATCTGGGCGATCTCCTCGGCGTCCACTTCCTCTTTGAGCAGAGCGCCTCCCTGGGCTTGCACTTCCTTTATATGAAGTTCCCCTTCCGCCAGTTGCTTTTCCAACTCCGGCAAAGTCCCATAGCGCAGTCGCGCTACCTTCTCCAGGTCAGATTGCCGTTCGGCTCGTTCGATTTCCTGGCGCGCTTGTTCGATCTGCTCTTTGGTTGTGCGCAGTTTGGCGATGGCTTGTTTCTCGGTCTGCCAGCGCGCCTGGAGTTCGTGTGACTTTTCCTTCAGGTTAGCCAGTTCTTTTTCGATGTTCTCGAGCCGCTCCTTGGAGGCCTTATCCTTTTCCTTTTTGAGCGCCTGACGTTCGATCTCGAGTTGCATCACCTGCCGGTCAACCTCGTCCAGCGCCTGGGGCTTGGAATCGATCTCGGTGCGCAGCCGCGCGGCTGCCTCGTCGATCAGG
>JAFGKO010000080.1 GCA_016928525.1 Anaerolineales bacterium
CAGGAACGCATGCACCTGGAAAATGGCTTACGGCAGGCGCTGCGCGACCAGCAGTTCTTTCTGCAATATCAGCCGCTGGTAAATCCTGTTGGGCGCATTATGGGCATGGAGGCGCTGATCCGCTGGAAACACCCGGAGGAAGGCGTTATCTCGCCGGGCACGTTTATTCCCCTGGCCGAGGAAACCCGCCTGATTGTGACGATTGGCGAGTGGGTGCTGCGGGCCGCTTGCGAGCAACTGCAACGCTGGCACGCGGCGGGCTATGATTGGCTGTACATCGCGGTCAATGTGTCCACCCGGCAGTTCCGCGAACCCGATTTTGTCGACACGATCGAGCGCGTGCTGAAGGCCACGGGCCTGAACCCGCACTCGTTGAAATTGGAAGTCACAGAAAGCAGCATTATGGAAAACCCCGATGAGGCCATTGCCAAAATGAACGCCCTGTGCGCCACCGGCGTGCATTTTTCGATTGACGATTTCGGCACCGGTTATTCTTCGCTCAGCCAGATGAAGCGGTTTCCCATCGACACGCTGAAAATCGACCAATCCTTTGTGGCCGATTCCATGATCAACCGCGACGATCAGGAAATTATCAAGGCCATTCTATCCATGGCCCAGAATCTGCACATCGAAACCGTGGCCGAAGGCGTCGAAACCCTGGGACAAAAGGACTTTCTGATCCGCGAAGGCTGCCAGATGCTGCAAGGCTACTACTTTGGCCGGCCGCTCTCGTCGGAAGACTTCGAAGCCCGCCTGAAAATCGCGTAACGCCCGGATTATTGGCAGGGCTGTTAAGTTCTCCTGGCGATCACATCGCCAGGCTCAAAACTGAAGGACGCTCAAGCGTCCTGTGAAGTCCTGTGGAATTCAGCAGGCTTCAGCCTGCTTCAGCTTTCAGCCCGGCGATGTGAGCGCCGGGTGAATAGCGAGAACTTAACAGCCCTGGGATTTCAGGGAGGGAACGTCGCGGGGCTTCTGCGCACATGCTCCAATACCGAAACCGCTGCGCGGGAAAACCCGCTCCGGCGTAACATGAATTCTTGACATAATTCCCGGAGCCATGTAGCCAGAACAGACAAGGAGGACACTGACAATGCTCGCTCAACGATTTTGGTCAAAAGATCGTTTTCCGATGGTGTCTGAGCATCATCGCGAAAAAGCCGTGATTGTGGATATTAGCTCATTCGAAAAAATCGAAATGATTTTGGATAATTTGCTCAATCGTGACATTGAAGAAGAAGATCGCCTGTTAGCCGCATCCGGCCTGTTAGCGCAACTGCTTGATGAAGCGCGGGTGACAGCCCCAACGCCATCGTGGAGAAGTGAACTCGATGCCTTATGAGATCATCCTCGGCCCGGCATTCAAGCGCTGATCGAAGACCTCCGGTAAACTGAGGTTCCGCACTTTCAATCCTTGTCGTACATGTTGTCGGAAATAATTCTACACTCAACAGCGGCATAAATTGCGGATCCTTACCCACCCCTACCCCTCCCAGGAGGGGAATTCGGAGGCGGCAAAGCCGCCGAAATCCCCTCCTGGGAGGGGTAGGGGTGGGTTTCTTGTGAAAACTCAACTTATGCCGGTGCTGAGTATACACCTTCGATACGGTCTCAACCCTGGCAGGGTTTCAAACCCTGCCAGGGTTATCGGGCGGAATGGCGTATGGAGAAGTATTTCCGAAACGCTGTCCTACAAGGATTGAGGGGAGGGAGGATGTCAGGACATGCTGGCACTCCCGGCAGCCTTCCGATGTCCCATGACACGGACGGTCAGGAGGGATGCGCTTTTACGGGAACGCCACGACTCCCGACATCCTCCCTACCCTCAATCCTTGTAGATACTTTTTTACAGGAATACCCATGACCCCACACGCCCAACTGCTCACCGACCATCTCGACCTCTGGGCCGCGGCCGTCGCCCCTAAATCCGCGGCCGGCCGGGGCCGCAGCCATAATCTGGAACTGTACGGCCTCAAAAAACTGCGCGAACTGATTTTGGAACTGGCCGTGCGCGGATTGCTTGTGCCGCAAGACCCCCACGACGAACCCGCCGCCGTGCTGCTCAAAAATATCGCCGCCGAAAAAGCCAAACTCGTGAAAGAAGGAAAGATAAGCAAGCAAAAGCCGTTACCACCAATTAGAGAAGATGAGAAACCGTTTGATTTACCAAAGGGGTGGGAATGGGTAAGATTAGGCTATACTGGCATTGGCTTTACAGGGAAAACGCCAAATACCAAAATTGAGGAATATTTTAATGGAGAAATTCCATTTATAGGCCCCGGACAAATAACTCCATCTGGTAGCATGCTACAACCAGAGAAAACACTTTCTGAGAAAGGTATGGAATATAGCCAAGAAGCCAAAGAAGGTGATATGTTGATGGTTTGTATTGGAGGCTCACTTGGTAAGAGTTTGGTTTGTAAAAAGCGTATTGCATTTAACCAGCAAATCAACTCAATTAGACCACTTTTCATAAACTCGCACTATCTCAATTATGCAGTATCAACTGAGCATTTCTTAAAATCATTAGTAGAGAAATCAACAGGTTCAGCGACTCCAATAATTAACAGGACGAAATGGGAAGAACTTTTATTGCCATTAGCTCCAGAGCAGGAACAACACCGCATCGTCGCCAAAGTAGATGAACTCATGGTCCTCTGCGACCGGTTGGAACAGCAGCAGGCACAGAGCCTCGACACCCATGTCACGCTGGTCCGCACCCTGCTCGCGGCGCTCACCGCTGGCGAGCGCGGCCAATGTGCCGACGCCTGGGCGCGCATTGCCGACCATTTCGACCTGCTGTTCACCACGGAAGACAGCATAGACGAACTCAAGCAAACCATCGTGCAACTGGCCGTCATGGGCAAACTGGTAGCCCAGAACCCGGACGACGAACCGGCCGCCGTGCTGCTCAAAAACATCGCCGCCGAAAAAGCCAGACTGGTCAAGGCCGGGAAACTCAAGAAGCAAACGCCGTTACCGCCAATTCGGGAGGATGAAAAGCCGTTTGATTTGCCAAAGGGGTGGGAAGTAGCCCGATTTGGAAATATTGTATTTAACCGTGATGCGGAGCGTATTCCTCTTTCTGTAAATGAACGTGAAACCAGACGAGGTGAATTCGATTATTATGGCGCATCTGGGGTCATTGACTCGATTGATGACTACTTGTTTGATAAACCTCTTTTATTGATAGGTGAAGATGGCGCAAACTTAATAAACAGGTCTACGCCGATTGCCTTTATTGCAAGAGGCAAATATTGGGTGAATAACCACGCCCATGTGTTGGATGGATTAACAGAAGAGTTACTGCTCTATGTGTGTCTCCATATTAATGCAATCTCTCTTGAGCCATACATTACAGGGACAGCGCAGCCTAAAATGAACCAAGCCAAAATGAACTCAATTGTGTTATCTATTCCTCCAGAACAAGAACAACACCGCATCGTCGCCAAAGTGGATGAACTCCTGGCCCTCTGCGACCGCCTGCGCGCGCGCCTGGCGGCCGCCCGCGCCACGCCGCAGCAGTTGGCGGACGCCGTCACCGCCCAGGCCCTCGGCATAGGTTCGCGTTCCTTATGAGGCCATTGAGCGTAACATATTGACTAACTCAGGCGGGGGATAAATGGTCAGTTTTGCACTCGTGAAGTCTTGTTCGTTGCGCGTGACAATGCTGTCAGCGCCAGCATGCCGGGCGGCTTCATACAGAACGCCATCCTCAAAATCGGTAAAATCGTTTTCAGCGGCGGCCGCCAGAACCCTTTTATCAACCGGAGCAATGCGGAACAAGTGTAGGAGTTTCCGGATTTCGTCTTTTGCCCGTGATGCCCCAAGTCCCTTGCTGGCCAGATAATGGACGGTTGTAACCGTTGTGCTGCAAAGATAACCGGTGATGCGCTGATATTCCACGTATGCGAAAAGTTGTGACGCGGCCTCTGAAAAAGGCACTCTGTCGAGCAACACATCTAACACGACATTGGTATCAAATAGCACGTTCACGCGTGTTTCTCCTCAAGATAATGCCTGTAATCCTGTTCATCAAGATTGCGGCCTCGCAAAACTCCTCGTAACGATTGGGTGAGCGGGGGCAGCGGCTGGGGCGTTTTTTCGGCCTGTGCTTCTAACCGCGCCAGATATTCGGTTACGATTTGCGAGACCGATTTGCCCTGCTGTTTCGCATACGCTTGGGCAGAGCGCACAACCTGTTCGTCAAGCTGTAACGTGAGCGTTGTTGACATAGGTGCTCCTGTGTTGTTGTGATTTTATGTTTCGATCGTTTTCAAAGTGCGGTTTCTCAGGGAGAATGTCAAGCGATTTTTCTCTTTTTGAGCCTGACAGTCATCATGTTATGAATCTCTGCGACCGCCTGCGCCCGCGCCACGCAGCAGCAGTTGGCAGACCGCCGTCACCGCCCAGGCCATTGGCTGAAAACGCGCCGGCGCGCGGTCACAATGTGTTTGAAACAAAAATTCCCTTGCGCAATTCAGGCGTCTGGCGCACGTTATCCTGCATTGTCTGAGCACGCCTGTGCGAACGTGAGAAGCCCCTTGATGGGCGGGACGATACCCCTGAAGGAGAGCCGCAATGACCACCATCGAGATCAAAAAGACGCTTGCAAAAGAAGTTGAAGAGCTTTCAGGCGACGCGCTGCAAGAGGTTCTGGATTTTGTCGAATTCCTCAAAATCAAACGTTGGCGCGAGACTGCCCCCCCCCAATCTTCGCGGCTGAGTGTGGCGGATGAGTTGCGGGCCTTAGAGATGGATTCGCTCGTCCACCTGGAAGCCGAATTTGCCACGTACAAAGAAGATTATCCCTATGAATAACGCCGTTGCCACTGATACGATGGCGCTGGTTCTGCGTTTGGAACGCCGGCGACTGCCGCAGCGCGTTCGAACGCTTTTTACAGAAGTTGAGCAGGGACGCCGACCTCTCCTGATTCCTG
>JAFGKO010000081.1 GCA_016928525.1 Anaerolineales bacterium
AAGTCCGTTCACAAAATTGTGCTGCACATCCAACACACCCATCACTTGATCTCCAAGCGAGATCGGGATGGCGGCTTCCGCCCTGGTCTCCGGCAGCAGTTCGTTGGGCAGCCAGCCCTCTTCCTGCGAAACGTCCGGGACAAGCACGGAAGCGTTGGCATCCGCTGCGCGACCTACCAGACCGCGCCCTTTCGGGAGCGAGTGGCCGCGCGCCAACATTGTGGCACCCGCATTGCCCGTACCGCCCGCGATCACCAGGTTCTCACCAGCCTCATCCAACAGGTAAATCTGGGCATAGTAATAATCGAAGGCATCGCGCACTTCGTTGACCACCTCGCCCGCCAGTTGGCGCGGGTCAAGAATAGCCGCCAGGCGGCGGGTGACTTCCGCCGAGGTCGCCAACGCTTTGGTGCGGTCAGCCACGCGCTGTTCCAGAGTGGTGATGAACTCGCGCAAGCGGGAGGTCATCTCGTTGAACGTAGAAGCCACCTGGGCAATCTCAGCCGGGCCGGCAACCCTGGCCACCATTGTCAGGTTCCCACCTGCAACTTCGGTTGCAACGTTGGAAAGCTCGACCAGGGGCGCAGACAGACGGCGCGCAAGAAAGATACCAAGCAAGCCAGCCAGGAGCGCGATGCCAAGCACAATGGCAAGGCTCCAGATCCCCTGCCCGATCACCTCCTGGTAGGCCTCCCGCCAGGGCAACTCGATCACAACCGCCCATGGCGGCGTACCCAGAGGGAGATAAGTGCCCACCACGGTCGTCCCCAGCAAGCCTGTGTAAGAGGCAACCTCCGGGGTTATATCGCCTGCTGCGGCCGGATTTTCAATGAACTCTTTCACTTCCTCGATATGCCTCACGTTTTCGCCTTTCAACACGCGACCGGTATCCTGAAAAGCGATCAGGTTGCCCTGGTTGTCCACCACGTAGGCATAGCCGCTCTCGCCCACCTGGAGTTGATCGACCAGGTCCCACATGAACTTCAGGTTCACTTCGACTGCCAGGCTGCCCTGGAAATCCCCGAAGATATCCGTGACAGGGAGCGCCATCACCACCAGAGGCTCGCTGGTGGCATCATCGATATAGATAGGGCTGATGTATCTCTGTCCCTGGTGGAGTTGTGCCAGCGCTTCAGCCGAGAGTCTGGCAACAATTTTCTCAGATGAGGTTTGTGAGAGACGGGAAGCCTCTGCCAGTTGGAAATCCCGGGCGTTCAAGAAGACCAACCGGCGGAAGGCCGGTTGCAGACCCAACAAGCTGTCCAGCACAAGCTCACGCTCTCCACCGGAGATCGAAACCGGATCGGCCAGGTCGATAGCTGTTTCCAGCACGCGAAATTGCTCCTCGATAAAAGTACTAACCGCTTTACTCGCGTCTTGCGCAATGAGTTCCTGCTTGCTGGAGAGGGCTGCCTGTTGGGTCTGGATGTTCGTGAAAAGTTGCAACCCACTGGAGATCAAGAGCACAACTGCACTCAAGGAGAAAAAGGCGATCGCCAGGGTAACGGTCAGGCTCCGAGAAGATTTGGGTTTACTTGTTTTTGTTTCCATAGTTACTCTCTCATATCATCCGTGGGTTGGTAAAGTTATTTATTCGAAAAGACCAGGCGATGGTCTTGGCTAGCGAATAATCTCATCGGCTTGCTTCAGCAGGCCTTCTGGGACCGTCAGACCAATCTCTTGCGCTGCCATGAAGTTGATGTGCAGGTAAGGCTCAGGCGAAACCACGGGGATGGTACCTGCAGAAACACCCTGCAAGATCTTATCAGCCAAGGGAGCGGCCAGCTCGCCCGAATTGTAAAAGCCAACGTTAACATCCGTGATCGTCCAGGTGTCATCCGGGCCAAGAATCGTGCCAGTGGTGACAGGAATTTGATATTCAGCACCGAATTGAGCAACCACGGAGGCGATATCCGGTGAAGTCGACGCAGGGCCCACCAGATACATGATGGCGTCGATGTCCGGTTCACCCTCGGCCAGTAGATCATCAAAGAAAGCTTGCATCTCGTCACCACTGGTAACCGGCGCCTTGACGATGGTCACGCCGGCGGCTTCAGCCAGCGGTGCGATGGCTTCGAATTGGGGGGGCAGAATGGGGTAATCAGTGAAATAGGGGATCAATACTTTTTTAGCATCCGGGACAAGTTGCATGGTAATTTCAAAATGGCCTATGGCGATCTCGATTAGTGGGTAGCGCACGCCAGTGATATTCCCGCCAGGAGCCTGGACGCTCTCGTACAGCGGACCCGCCGCAAAACTGAAAACCACCGGCACACCGCTGCCCTCGGCCACCTGTTTGGCGACCAGACTGGCCTCGGAAGGGAAACTCAAGATCAGATCGACTTTGTCATCGACGAATTTCTGGGTGATGTCCTGGTAGCCCTGCATATCGACGACGTGGGTTTCCTGCAGGTCGTAGATGATATTTTCGCCCTCCACATAGCCCAGTTCGGCCATAGCGGCGATAAATCCATCCGCTACAGAATCCCCCGGAAAATCAAACCCGGAAAGGATGCCAACGCGGTACACCTTGGGCTTGGCCTGGCCACACCCGCTGAGCAGCAGAGCTACAGCGATTAACCAGGTAAGCAGCACCCAAATCTTACGATTTTTTCCCTGCAAGTTGTGTTTCATAAATTTGCTCCTTTTTTTCTTTTCAAAATAATTCAGAGATGTATTTTTGTCACTCATTCAATGACAACCCCTTTACCATCACCATCCAGCGCGGCCGTGTCGAGCGCGACCAGCGTCTGGCGCATGCCGAGCGCATGGCCCAGTTCGCGGGCTGCGATCTGCATGGCTTCTTTGATGGTTGCCGTGCTTTGAATCTTCTGTGCGATCGTGTTCAGTGTCGTTTCACGTTCCGCCTGCTTTTGCGCCAGCGCAAGGGAGCGCGCGTTCTCAAGGGCAACCGCCACCTGGGAGGCCAGCGTAGTCTGTATGTTGACATCCGTATCGGTAAAGCGGTTCACCTGCTCAGCTTGCACGTCCAATACGCCAATCACTTTGCCACTTACCAGCATGGGCACGGCCATCTCCGCGCGCGTTTCGGGCAGCAAAGGGTTGGGGAGGAAATCCGGGTCGGTACGCACATCATTGACCACCACCCCCTCGCGCGTGCGGGCCGCGCGCGCTACCAGCGATTTCTCGCTGTCCAGCGGGATGGCGCGTCCTTCCGCGACCATCTGCCTGCCCACCTCGCCTGCGCCGGAGGCCAACTTGAGCGTATCTCCAGATTCGTTCAACAGATAAATGTGAGCATGATACAGACCGAAGGACTGTTTCGAGAGATCGACCACTTCTTGCAACAGGCGATCGGCTTCAGTGATGCTGGACGCGGCGATGCCCACGCTCGCGACCACTCCCAGGTCTGCTGCCACTTTCTGGGTTTTTTCGTACTGGGCGATGTTCTGCATAGCCACCGCCACCTGGTTGGCAATGGACTGCAAGGCGTCCACATCTTCCTGCCCCAGGCCATCGGGCACATCATGCTGCACGTCCAGCACGCCCAGCACCTGGGTACCGACCAAGATCGGGACAGCCGCCTCAGACCTGGTGTCGGGGAGCAGCGGGTTGGGCAGCCAATCCGGGTCCTGTGTCGTATCGGGCACCAGCACGGTTTCGTTGCTTTCCGCCGCGCGGCCCACCAGGCCACGTCCCTTGGGAAGCTTGTGGCCATCCGCCAGCATGGCAGCCCCGGCATCCCCGGTTCCGCCAGCCATGACCAGTTCATCACCCTCCAGCAGGTAGATATGCGCGTGGTAGTAACCAAAGGCCGCTTTGACCTGTTCCACCACTTCGATAACCAATTCTTTGCGGTTGAGGATGGTGGAAAGGCGGCGGCTGACCTCGGACGAGGTGGCCAGCGCTCGGGTGCGGGCAGCCACACGCTGTTCCAGGCTTACAATGAAGTCGCGCAACTGGGCAGTCATACTGTTGAAGGCTGTCGCCAGGGTGGCAACTTCCAGTGCCCCACTCACTGTTGCCTGCAATTGCGTTTCGCCGCCAGCGATACGGGTTGCCGTATCGGTTAAATCGACTACAGGTTGCGCCAGCCGGCGTGACAGATTGGCACTAACAAAGCCAATGATCGTTAGCGTGATCAACATTGCCAACACCGCGACCCCGATATTTCGAAATAGCGGGCTTATGACCTCGATAATTGGAATTTCAGTTACGACAGCCCAATCAGGTTCGCCCAGAGGGACATACGTTCCAAGAACTGCGTTAGCGAGACCGCCCCGCATCAAATATTCCGAGGAAATGACAACTTGATCAGCGGGCAGGGTGTTATTGATAAATTCACCAACGATATCCAGGCTGCCTAGGTTTTCTCCGCGAAGAACACGAGACACGTCGCCGGCAGCGATCAAGCTGCCTTGTCGGTCTACCACATAAGCTATTCCTGCTTCACCAACCTTCAGGCCACCCACCAGTTCCCACATGAATTTCAAGTTCACTTCGGCCAGTAACGCTCCCTTGACATCCCCAAAAATATCAATGGCCGGAACCGCCAGGATGACAAGAGGTTCGCTTGTATTCTTGTCAATGTAGACCGGACCGATATACCTGCCGTCCTGCTGAATCTTATCCATCAGATCAGCCTCAACACGGCTTTGGAGATCGCCCGAATCTGCTTGCGGGAGGCGGGATGCATTTGTCAATTCACGCCCTTGTTTATCTAGCAGACTCAATTGGCGAAATGCAGCATCGAGTCCCAGCATGCTCTCGAAGATACTTTCTCTCTCTTTGGCGGAAACGGTCATGAGATCGTCAACCTGCACAATTGTTTCCAGTTCACTGAATTTTTCCTGGACGAAACCGGCGACCGAATTAGCTGCTTGCTCAGCAATAAGATGCTGTTCAGCGTTTGTCAGTCTCTGTCCCGCTTGGGTATAGAAGATGAACTGCGTGAAGAAGGTTACGATCGCAGCGAACAGGCTCAACACCAACATTGCGGTGGACAATGTCGCCGTCAGGCTTCGTGCAGCGCGGGGTCCTTTTACCTTGTTTTTCTTAGTCATCCTGACCTCATCCGTATTTCTGTGCGGAGACACCAACCTGTCTCCGCATGCGAACCATTTTGGGAAATCTGGAGGTTGGTCCAGGGAAAGCAGAGTTCGATGATTCTGACTTCGCCCTGAACTAGCGAATGATCTCTGCGGCTTGCTTCATTAAACCTTCCGGAACCGTCAACCCCAGTAGTTGAGTCTTCTTGTAATTGATCCTCAAATATTGCTCGGGGGTGGCCACCGGGATCGTACCGGCCGAGGTTCCCTTGAAGACTTTATCTGCCAGGGATGCAGCCAGCTCGCCCATCTCAAAATTGTCAGAAACAAAACTAAAGATGGCCCCGTGGTCGGCTGTAAAAGACAAGGCACCTGCAATAGGCACATTATGCTCATCAGCAAACGCGGCGATCGCCGCAAAACCTTCAGGCGTCTGAGAATTAACTTCGGGCATGATCAGTATGGCATCAATGCCAATATCGTCCAATGCCGCCCGCGCCTGCAAATTGGCTTGAAGCTCTGCCACACTGACGGCAGGTTCTTCTACCAACGTGACTCCAGCAGACGAGGCTGCCAAGCGCAACGCTTCGAGCGCAAAAGGAGCATGTGGATAGGTGGAGTCATACTCTACCAAAACCCGTTTGGCCTGTGGCGCTATCTCATGCAAGATCTCTAACCGCTTCCCCATATTCTCAGGGAGAGGGAACCGCACACCGGTGATATTCCCGCCCGGTTGGCGTACGCTGTCTACCAAGTCTCCCATTTCTACGGTGCCCAGCGCAAAAATCACGGGAATGTCTGTCCCTTGGGTGACCGTCTTAGCCGGCAAGGCTGTCACGTGAGGAAACACAAAAATCAGATCCACTTCATCGGCCACAAATTGCTCAGCGACACGCTGCCACTCGGCTGGATCAGGGTTCGGTTGCTGCACATCATAGACAATGTTCTCACCCTCAACGTAACCCAACTCCGTCATTCCGGCCTTGAAACCATCTGCTATAGTGGCAAAGGCTTCTGAACCAGAGATGATACCCACCCGATAGACCCTCGGCTTCTCTGTGCCACAGCCGCTCAACAGCAGGGTAATCACCATCATCCATGTGAGTAGTGTCCATACCTTTTGAGATTTTCCTTGCAAGTTGTGTTTATCTAACATGAGATTGCTCCTTATTTGCAATTTATTGTTGCTCACCCAGAAATCATTTCTGGGATTGAGCTGGTTAACGATTCGATTGGGACAAGCGGTAAATCAAAAGTAAAGCAAGAGCCTTTCCCTGGTTCGCTGTCCACGCTGATCTGCCCGCCATGTTTTTCGATGATGGACTTAACGATCGCCAGTCCCAGACCATTGCCTTCGATATCTTTGACGGCCTCATTGCGAACACGATAGAAGCGATCGAAGATGAATGGCAGGTCATCCGCGGGGATGCCATGACCGGTATCTTTCACAGAGACAACGGCTTTGGCCTCGTCTGTCTTGACAGACAGGTCGACAGATCCACCGGCAGGCGTGTATTTGATGGCATTCCCGACCAGGTTGCGCAATGCCTGCTGCAACTGCAGCGCATCTCCCTGAACTTTGGGCTTGCCTTTGGCTTTCTTCAAGCGGAGTGATTGTTCTTTGGCCTCCGCCTGCGGCTGGAATTCATCCACGATCTCGGTCAGCAAGGTATTCACGTCCACACTTTCGTGCCTGAGTTCCATGCCCATATCCATTTTCGCCAGGTCGAGCAGGTTTTGCACCAGCTCGCGCATATGCCCTGCGGCTGCCTGAATGCGCTGGGCAAAATCTTCCTGCCGCTCATTCAGCGGTCCTGCATGGGAAAGCAACTGGGCGAATCCCGAAATCGTAGTAATCGGGTTCCTTAAGTCATGCGAAGCGGTAGAGATAAATTCGTTCTTGACCCGTTCCAGAATTTTGAAATGCGAAATATCATGCAAGAGCACGACGCAACCACCCTCTTCAATCGGCGTGAATAACGCTGTGAAGATACGTTCATCCGGCCATATAATTTCTTCTGTCCTCGATATCCCGGAATTGAATGTCTCTTCCAGGTGCTCGATCAAGCCATCATATCCACAGCCGCGGACAAGCGGCAGGCCGAGCTTGGCTTCATAATCCGTGAACAATTTTTCCGCCGCCGGATTCAACAAAGAAAGGCATCCATCCGCATCGAACATCAAAATGGCATCGGCCGCGCCTTGCAACACCGCAGCCGAGCGTTGCTGCTCATGCAATAAAACTTCATATAATTGCGCATTTTCTACTGCAATGGCCGCCTGGCTGGCAATCGCCTGGAACAAAAGCTGGTGCTCCAAGGTGAAGTATCCTGTCTGTTCGTGGGTCAGGATGAGCAAACCAATCAGGTCGAGCCGGCCAAACATCGGGATCATGATGACCGAGCTGGTTGGATCGTTTGGCAACACCTGCCAGCGCGGATCGTTGTTCGCGTCGTCCAGTACCAAACCCTGGCGTGAATCCCGGATTTGTTCCAAGAACTCATTTAACGGGGGCAACTGGAAGTCATAGTTGGACGCGGCGGTTGTATCCAGGTGATACTCTTTGTGTAGCGGGCTTTTCCGGTTGAGGATGATGATATGCCCAATCATGGCTCCCAGAGCCTCGACAGCACGCCGGAGTACGACATCGGCTAACTCATTGATGTCCAGGATGGCGCTCAACTCTCTGCCAATCTCGGGCAGCACACTTAGTTCCTTGTTTCGTTGGCGGATGACGTCCTCGGCTGCTTTAACACGCAATTTTGTGCGGATGCGGGCCAGCAATTCGCGCCGGTCGAAGGGTTTCGTCACGTAGTCATCCGCGCCCAGGGTCAAACCAGCTTGCACGTCCGTATGTCCAATGCGGGCTGCTGTAAGAATGATCACCGGGATATGTTCGATTGCCGGATCCATACGGATTTCCTGGAGCGCCTGAAAGCCGTCCATTTTCGGCATGTTGACATCCAGCAGGATCAAGTCTGGCATCTCTGAGCGGGTCTTTTCCAGCGCTTCCAACCCATCGGAGGCTTCGATGAACGAATATCCCTCGCTTTGCAAGTAGCGCGAGAGCAACGCCACATTATCTGGCACATCGTCGGCGACCAGGATTTTGAAAGCTTGTCCCGCCTTCGTTTCCTGTTGGGGCTGGTTTGAATTCCCCATATTTTCGAGCGCCTGGCTGACAATTTGACAAACGCGCTCTGGCCGCACGGGTTTGATAATCGTTTCGTCTACCTTTAACCGCCGTGCGCTCTCCCGCAATCCAGGCACATCGTAAGCTGTGATTAAAATGGTGTAAGTGGGTCGGCCGCCCGGGTGTGCTTTCAGGTTTTCTATCAACTCCAACCCGTTCATTTCAGGCATCATCATATCTGTGATGAGCAAATCTACTGCGCCATCTTTGACGCGTTCCAATGCGGTCTTGCCATTGGTAGCCGAAATCACCTCAAGACTTGATCCTAATTGGGAGATGGCGCGAGAGAGCGTCAAAGCCGTATTAGGATGGTCGTCTACGACCAGGATGCGCGCATGCGGAAGATTTGTGGTGGCGGTCTGTTCAGTCATTGTAGTTGTTCCCATTTTCCATGAAATCGCGGATCGTGCAGATAGAGATATGGGTAGAAGAGTTGGCAAAAGTTGGGAGGAGGAAAACGGCTTTCTGCCCGCCAAAAGCAGTGGGCATATCAAAATTCCATGAAGTTTTTCTTGTTATGTAGAAGCTTTCCTAATTCTTCAGCCGGCATAGGCCGACCGAAAAGGAAACCCTGGGCCTCGTCGCAGAATTGTGATTTCAAAAACTTCAATTGTTCTTCTGTTTCCACTCCCTCAGCAACAACCTCCAGATTAAGGGTTTGCCCCATGAAAATGATGGCCGAGGTTATCGCTTCGCTATTTTTATTGCTATCGTTATCCTGGATGAACGAGCCGTCGATCTTCAAAACTTTGAGCGGGAATTGTTTCAGGTAACTGAGAGAGGAGTAACCATTTCCAAAATCATCCAATGAAATACTCACTCCCAGTTTGTTCAGCTCATTCAAAACACTAATACTGTGTGTAATGTCCTTCATAGCCACACTTTCAGTGATCTCCAGACGCAAGCCATCGCCGGAAAGCCCGGTATCACGCAAAGTACCTTCGACCACCTTGATCAGATTTCTATCCTGGAACTGACGTCCAGAAATGTTGACAGAAACCCACAATTTCGGACGCTGGCTATCTCGCCAGGCCCTAACCTGTTCACAAGCCTCACGCAACACATAAGCGCCTATTTGTATAATAAGCCCGGTCTCTTCAGCAACGTGAATAAAGTCGAGAGGCAAGATCAAGCCACGCTTTGGGTGCATCCAGCGCAATAACGCCTCTACGCCGGTTACTTCGCCGCTTACCAGCGAAATGATCGGTTGATAATAAACCTGCCATTCCTGGTTTTCTACCGCAAGCTTCAAATCAGCTTCAATTTGCATCAGCGCAACGGCATTTTCATACATCGTAGCGTCAAAGATCTGATAGCGGCCACCGCCCAACGCTTTGGCGCGATACATGGCTGAATCGGCGTCACGCAATAACTCTTGCGGCTCGGTGTAGTTGCCTGTGTACAGGACAATACCAATACTGGCCGTAGAGGATCGATTTACAGCTCTAAGCAAGTCGGTTGACTTCAACTGGGCTAGGATTCTCTCAGCCACTCGGACTGTGTCGCTGACATCATTTACTCCATTTAGTAGGACCGCAAACTCGTCTCCGCCCAGACGAGAGACGGTATCATCAGGTCGCAAAATGGAACGTAAATGCTGAGCAACGGAGGCTAAAAATGTATCTCCAACAGAATGCCCAAGACTGTCATTGATGACCTTGAAGCGGTCTAAATCCAGGAACAACACCGCGAAGAGATCATCCGGATGCCGCTTAGCGTATTCCAACCTTTGACGCAAGCGGTCCACGAAAAGCACACGGTTGGGGAGGCCGGTCAAGGAATCATGTAAAGCATCGTGGGCCAAACGTTCTTCAACCCATTTGCGGTCGGTGATGTCCGTTTGCGAACCGGCCATCCGGTAAGCCCTGCCATCTGCATATCGCACTGCCAATCCGCGACAGAGCATCCACATGTAATCTTCATTCGCGTGTCGGATACGATATTCACATTCGAAGTAGGTGGTATCTCCATTAAGGTGAAGGCTTATAGCAGCTTGTAGCTTTGGCAAGTCTTGCGGATGTACACGCTTAAACCATTCCTCTGGGTTGCTTCTGACTTCACTTTCATCAAAACCGAGCATGGAATTCCAGCGCGGGGAGAAATAGATTTCGCCTGACTTCAGGTTCCAATCCCACAGCCCGTCATTTGCGCCACGCACGGCGAGCGAATAGCGTTCTTCGCTTTCGCGTAACGCCTTCTCAGCGCGTTTGCGCTCGGTGATATCGCGGGCGACAACAAAGATAAGATTTTGTTCACCATGCTGAACCTTGTTGGCAGTCACCTCCACCTCAACTGTCGAGCCATCCTTCCTTCGCCAGTATCGTTCGCCAATATTCACACCCTCCCCCTCAAGTACATTCTGAACGATGCTATCGATAGAGGACTTCTCTTGCGCGACAATATCATAGAGTGTCAAGCAGGTTATTTCTTCGGTTGTATAACCCAGGAGGTTTACAAAAGCAGAGTTTGCCTCCAAGACCCACATAGTTTCCCCATCAAGTATGTAAATGGCCTCCAACGAATGTTCTAAGACTGCGCGGTAGCGGGCTTCGCTCTCCCGTAGTGCTGCTTCAATTCGCCTGCGTTCGGTAATTTCATCGGTCAGTTCCGCAGTGCGTTCCTGCACCCGCTTTTCAAGTTCTGCATTGAGTTGGTTGAGTTCGCTTTCTGCCCGCTTTCTTTCGGCAATATCGCGGGTGACGCCTAAAATAGCATTTGGTTTGCCATGTTCGTCAAGAAGAAATGACATCCTTGTTTCGGTCCAAACTTTCGAACCATCCTTACAAACCATCTCCAACTCTAATTTTAGATATTCATCTTTGATTTTCTCGGGAGATACAGATTCTGTCATTGACAGAATATCTTTATAAAATTCAGCAAAAAGCCTGGCTGAATCAGGCGTCAAGATTTCGGAAATACTCTGCCCTAGCGCTTCCTGGACAGAAAAGCCGCGCAATTTCTCAACAGCCGGGCTGATATAAGTTAATTCCAGGTCCAAATTTCGTACCCAGATAACGTCGCTTGCGTTCTCAGCTAACAAGCGATAAAGCCTCTCGCTTTCACGAAGCTCAGATTCCATTTTCTTTCGGTCTGAAATATCCCGGCTCGAAAGGATCGCGCCAGCGAACTCATCCTGCCCGTTCTTGAATATGCTGTAGACACATTCCATCCACAGGTAATGTCCCTCAGCGTGCAGGTAGCGAAATACCAATGGGCCGGGACTCTCCCGACTTTCCACCGCCTGTGAGAATGCAGCCCGGGCTTCTTCCAGGTCGTCTGGATGCAGACGCTCGAAGATTATTTGGCCAATCACCTTCTCAGGCTCGATCCCCAACACCCGTTTGTAAGAGGGACTTGCATATTGAATAGCCCCATCCGGTCCAATTTGTGTGATCACATCATACATATTGTCGGTGAGCCGACGTAGATTTTCTTCGCTTACCTTGAGGGAATCCATTTGTGATAGAACTTGCGCATCCCAATTCTGTAGTCGGTCGGTCATTCCGTCAAAAGCCTTTGATGACTGAGGGCTTTCACCCTCGCGCATCACATCGATGTTGGCCTCGCTGCCCGAATGTAGCAGCATAAAGTTGGCATTCTACGAACAGAAGATCTGCGGTTATCGGAATAACTGCCAGGGCAACCAACCAATTGCCGTTAGATCTTCGCATGGACACGATCGTTATCCTCCATTTTTGAGCCTCTTTTGAGATATGCAAATAACCATTATCCACCTCACCATCTTGAAGGAAGGTGGGAGGCTTTGCATTTCTATTTTCCATGATATTTGCAAACTTGCAGATTGCGTTATGGGTAGAAGAGTTGGAGAAAGTTGGAGAACAAAAAGCCGCTTCAGGTCTGGACTGGAAGCGGCTTCGGCCCGTAAAACGAATCAGCCCCCTCGTTAATCCGACACAAGACGATAACCTGTCCCTCGCTGGTTGATCAGGTAAATGGGTTTACGAGGATCGGGTTCAATCGCCTGGCGAATGTGATGCACATGCCATTTGACCAGTTCCTGCGCCTCCCGAAAATCGGCCTGGTACCCCTGGGCTTCCGCGATCAACGTCTGGTAATCCACTACATTGGGCGCATGACGTACCAAAACAACCAGATAATCGAAAGTGGTGGGAGTAAGGTCTATGGTTTGTCCACCCATTTTCAAGCGCCGGGCATGCAAATCCAGGCTAATTTCGCCGCAGACAAGAAAGCGTTCGCTGATATCTTCCCTCTGGACGGTCGGAACAGGTTCAACTTCTTCGCCTTTCTCAAGGTCGCTGAGTTCGGCTTGCAACGCCTCGATTTGCGATTGGATTTCACGTTTGCGGCGTTCCTTCTGCCTCCAGGCAAGGACGTCTTGTGTGCGCTTAATCAATGCCTGTGGTTTTAGAGGCTTCATTAGATAATCGATTGCCCCATGCCGAAGAGCCTCTACCGCGGAATTCATGTCAGGTTGGGCCGTGAATAGAATGACAGGTACTTCAGGAGATTTCGAATGAATGGCTTTCAGTACTTCCAAGCCATTCATATCTGGCATACGGAT
Source organism: Anaerolineales bacterium (assembly GCA_016928525.1). The sequence continues at coordinate 12,746 of JAFGKO010000081.1, forward strand.
ATCCAGATAGACCAGGTCAAATTTTTGGTGCGACAGGAAGGCCAACCCCTCTTTCCCACTTTCCGCGGTAGTGACCTCAAACTTTGCCTGCTGAAGGATGCGCGCCAGGGTGCGGCGCAAAGAAGCTTCATCATCAATGATCAGAACTTGGCCTGTAATATTCATTATTACCCTATTTTTCTATCGGAAACCAGACCTTGAACGTGGCTCCACCTTTTTCGTTATTCTCAACCTGTATTTCACCACCATGCTGGTGAATTATCTCGGTTGTAATGCTCAACCCAAGGCCGGTACCGGCTTTCTTGTTGGTAAAAAAAGGCTCGAATATCTTGGGAAGTATTTCGGGATCAATGCCACCTCCGGTATCGATGACGGAGAGCAAGACCCGCCTTTCTTCAAGGAATTGCTGAGTATAGACAGTCAAAAGCCCACCTGTTTGCATGGCTTCGATTGAATTGATAAACAAGTTCAGCATTACCTGTCGGATCTGGTCAGCCACGCCTCGAATAGGGGGCAATCCGGGTTCGGGGTGAAACTCGAATACTACATTGTTATGACGCATGTGGGTGGCCGTCAGGCTGTGTATATCTTCAACGATTTCGTTTATTTGGATGGCTTCAGCATCTTCTGAACGCATAGGACGATATGTGGTTCGCAACCTGCCCAACAAAGTTGCCATCCTCTCCACTTCGGACAAGATGATTTCCAGGTCCTGTTTTCCCTGCGCCGATAAATTTTCTTCTTGCTGGACCAGGAAAAGAGCATTCTGAACTGCCTGCAAAGGATTATTCAACTCGTGTGAAACAGACGCCAGCAACTGTCCAGCCACTGCAAGCCGTTCGTTTTGTATCAATTTTGTGCGCATCGCCTGTTCATGAGTCAGTGAAGCTTGCAGATCATTGTACAGGTTTGCTTTTTGCAATGCAACGGCCAATTGGTCAGCAACCGCACTCAGTAGATCCATTTGGTGTGGGGCGATAGGGTTAGAGGCTGTCTGCCGAACATCCAGAACACCTATGACCTGCTTATCAATGATTATGGGTACGGCCAATTCAGATTTTATATCAGGTAGAAGAGGATGATCAACGTGAAAGATTACATTTTCTACATCGTTGGTTACAAAAGGTTCACCAGTATATGCTACATGCCCGACAATATCTTCACCAAACATCAAGCGATATCCTTGTTCTACTAATTGTATTGCAATTTTTCCACTTCCCTGGCGAGCTACAAGTTCCTCGCTATCAGGATCCACTACATAGATTAGGACATGATAGTATCCAAGGTTTTGCCGCAAGAGATCGGCTACGTCTTTCATCAATTGGTCAGGGTCCAGAGATCCAACCAGACCCTGACTGATGCGATAAAGGATATCGATTTCGACTAAACCCCGTCGAGTTATTTCTAGTAAAGAGGCGTTTTCAATTGCAATGACAACTTGATTACCCAGGGTTTCGAGCAGAGAAATCTCGTTCTCTTGAAAAGCATTTGCGACACTGCTATGAATGCTGATCGTCCCAAGAGTTTTTTCGCTGCTTCGAATCGGCGCTACGACAAGCGAGCGGAATTTTACAGGTATAGCCTGGTGTAGAAAACGGGAGTCCGATTGGACATCAGCAATTGTAATCATCTTTCCCGTTGCAATGACCTGGCCGGCAACGCCTTCCCCAAGGCGCATGTTTAGTTTTCTTTTTGTTTTCTCCTTAAAACCTGCTACTGCGCGAGGCACGAGCAATTGGTGTTCATTGTCTATCAAGTGCAAGATAACGGTATCGGCCTTTGGGATCAATTCTTTGGCTGAGTTAACAATCAGTTGGAGTACCTTATCCACACCTATACTCTCTGATTCGCTTAGAGCGCGTTCGATATCAGCTAACGCTTTTGCCTCTTTGAGCTGCGCTTCTATTTCAAGTTGCTGCTGAACGGTCCTGAGCGCAAGTGCGACTTGATTGCTGGCCAATTCAACGTATACGATCTCTTCGGGAGGAAAGCTTCGCGGGGCATCAAACGCGAGGATCACAGCGCCGAAGCGGTAATCGCTCATGACCAAAGGAAGGATAAGCGCCGATTTCATTTGAGAGGCCTGGATTTCGAAAGGAACTGGATCGATTACGAAGGTTGATTTTTGAACGTCTTCTATAATTATTGAGTGCCTGGACTGCAATACCGTCTTGATCAGATTTGTTTCTTCAGATCCCAGAGGGATGGGAAACAAACTTCTTTCCATGGATCTGGTAGCAGCAATGAGATTTGCCTGCTCATTTTTTGCGTCCCAACCGATGAGATAAGCATAATCGGCAACAAACAGGTTTGTCAGATGGGAGATCAGACGGAAATAGGCATCCTCCAGGTTATTTGGGCTGGTGATACTCTTGGTAGCTATGCTTACCAATGCAATGAACCGTTCGCGAGAATCGACTTCACTACCGGCACGCTTTCGAACAATAGCCGCATCGTGTATGTAGCCAGCAAGATAAGCAACTACAATCACCGAGGCAAAACCCGGCCAGCCAGCGACAAGAGTATCCCAAGTGAAACCAGCATATACGCTGAGAAGCAATGCGCTCAAAACAATGCCCAACAGGCTGGCAACAAGACCACCCCTGACACCAAAAAACCAACTTGCTATTACGACCGGGATGGAGATTAGGGCAGCCGAAACTGGGCCTATGGCAGCATTGAGAAGCGGGAACGTAGCAATGAACAAAATGGTCAGGCCCAATACAATGATCCACTGCCTTCTGGACCGGTACTGCTTGGAGGTCTGCGTTCTAGGTGTGTTAAATTTGTCGCCAGGTGATTGCGCGTCTTTTGATTTCTGTCTGGTAATCCTCCGTAAAGCATTTTCCAATTTACCCATTTATCTCACCTTGCGCACCACAGGTATTGTCAAGCCCATCTGGAAAACTGCAATCCAAAAAACTCTTCTTAGAGAGCGTAGAATCAGGAATAGCCAAAGAATTCATAGGGCCATTGTACAAAATATGGGCTTTCGTTACATTGCATCATTCTTTCAATTTCTAACGGAAATTTTTCCGCAGCAGCCAGCTCGAGTTGCAGGTTTTACCATTGATTCTACCCGAGCTTAAATTAAAAAGGCGCTTTTGGCGCCTCTTTGCATTTTATAGCGGGGGCAGGACTCGATAACCCATGTGGGGCACTTACCCACGACCTCACAGAATAGAAATTGCACTTATTCAAAATAATCCAAATCCTGCAATAGCTTCTTGGCCATCATATTTTTTATTGACCTATAATATTACTCCAGATTAATTGCTAGTTCAACTTCCTTGGCAATATTATTTGCAACAGCCACAAGGTTTGGACCCATCTCGATCATTCGTTCTCGAGTAAGCCGGTATGCGGGTCCAGCGATGGAAACTGAGGCAATCGGATGATTGCAAATTGGTGCGGCAATGGCATTGATTCCTTCTTCAAACTCCTGCTCAGAAATTGCATACCCGCGCTGGCGTGTTTGGCTCATATCCTCAAAAAAAGCGTCTAGAGAAGTTATTGTATTCTTTGTGTACCTTGGCATTCCACACTCAAGAATGTGCCGGGCATTTTCTTCCGGCAAAAAAGCAAGTATTGCTTTTCCAGAAGCAGTGCAAAACGCGGGAAGCCGCTGGCCCGGCGCAGCAGCTAACTTAACACGTTGGGAGCTTTCGATTACGTCCAAGTAGATTACCTCTGTGTCATCCAGAACCGTGAGATTGACGTTTTCACGATACTGATCACATAAAGTATGTAAGAAAGGAGTTGCTAACCGACGCAGGTCGTTATGCTCTAATGTCAGAAATGCCATCTGGAGAAGTCGAATCCCTGGCCTATAAATCCCCGTTACCGGATCCCTCTCTACAAAGCGTTTTCCTTCCAGGGTAGCCAGCAATCTATGTACGGTACTCTTGTTTATCCCGACCATCTCCGAAATTTGTGTCATCGTAAGCTCAGGTGTCTGGCTGGTAAAACACATGAGAACATCCAGAGCACGTTCCACAGCGCGAATTGATTCACTCATTCTAATTGCTCCCTCTCAATTACATTCTTTAAAAATAATTACTCATATTTTACTAGCTCAGATGCCGGAAAGCAAAAAAATTCCTTTTTGAAGGGTCGTTTATCTGTGAGTAAGTTAATCCGCTACTCGCTTGCCATAATAAAACTCGCCAAATTCCTGGCCATCAAAATCTAACACGCGTGGTAGATATGCCCATTGCTGAAAGCCGAGTTTTTCCAGTAACTTTTTACTTGCTTCATTAAGATCAATTATGACGGCAATGACATTCTTAATGTGAAGCGATGGACAAACGCCCAGGGCATGATTGAGCATCGCACTGCCAATCCCCCGTCGCTGGTAAGCAGTGTCTATGTAATAACTGATCTCTGCTGTGAAGCGCAGAGCCAGTCTGCCGGGACGATAAGCACTTAAGCTACACCAACCGATTAATTGATTATGAATCACTCCAACAAAAATTGGATGCCGATTCGGTTCGTGTTCATTAAACCATGGCGTACGGCCCTCGACTGTCCAGGGAATCGTATTGGCTGTCGAACGCCGAGTAGGAACCGCCTGATTATAGATGGCTACAATGTCTGGTAAATCGGTTATCTCTGCAATACGGATGTGAATTTCATGCGCTGTGATAGGGGGGACATTTTTCATATCGTTATGTTACAAAAATCCTCATCCAACTGAGTTGGTCTGTCTACTTATTGACAATTGACTTATATTATGTCATACTTACATTGTATCATAAAATAAAACAATGTTTCATCTCGCGAAACAACATAAAATCTTTTCTAACCATGAGGAGGAAGGATGTCAGAAACATATAACTTGGTCGATGCGACCATAAAGGTCATCCAGGACCGTCGCAGTATCCGGGATTTTACCGATGAACCGGTCTCAGATCAGGATCTTGATATGCTTTTGGAAGCCGCGAGGCAGGCACCTTCGGGAGAAAATGCGCAGCCGTGGCGCTTTATTATCGTCAAGGACGAAGCGATGCGCAAGAAGATGGGGGCGATTGCTGGCGGCGGAAGTGGCCGCCGTTTCACAGCTGAATTTGTCACAAAAAAGATGCAGGAACGTTTCGCCACTTTACAAGATGAGGCCAAGCGCCAGGCCGCATTCCAAAAACTGACTTCCGGCCAGGTTTCCACTTTCATGGCTGACGCTCCGATCAATCTGGTGGTGTGCGGCAAAAAAGATGTCTGGGATACACCCTACGACACCTCCGCAGCGATCGAAAATATCCTGCTGATGGTCACGGCGTTGGGACTGGGAGCCTGCTGGGTGATTGCTCCCTGCATTGACATCCGGGATGAAGAACGCATCAAGGCGCTACTGGATATCCCAGAAGGTTATAAGGCCGTCAGCATTCTCTCAATCGGTCATCCTACAAGACCGCACAAGCCACGCCCCCGCCTCCCCATAAATGAATTGGTCTTCACAGAAAAATGGGGTGATCCCTACTACAAAGAGGAGCAAGCATGAGCGACAAAACTATCCCCATTGATTATGCCAACGGCCTCATCTACGAACTTCAAAAGGCCTTCTGGGATGAGCGCGGCAAGGGTGCGCGCTTCCGCACAACGAAGGTTGGGCATCAATACTTTGAAGAAAAGGTCAGACCGCTGCTCTCAAGCACGGAGGTCACGGATATTCTGGAAAAAATCCATGGAGTCCTAAAAAGTGAGGGAATCGTAGCCGAGGTCTCCTATAGCCAGGAAGAACGACTATTGAAGGTTGGTGTTCAGGGTTGCATCCATCGGGCGGTTGAAGAGAAGATGTTGGCTAAAGAGGTTGAGCCGTTCACTTGCATCCCAGCCAACCTGATCGTACTGGCCATCGAAGAGAAATTGGATATCCCGGTTGAGCTTGCGGAAATCAAAGTAGTGGATGGGAGTTGTCAGTTATTATTGGTTATGTTCGAAAAACGACCAGTACTTGAATAGGTAACAACCATGAGCAAGGTTTCGACCCTAGCTGAAGCGGTCGCTTCGATCCATGCAGGTGCTCATGTCGCCCTCTCCGGGTTTGCTACAGCGCGTTGTGCAATGGCCTTCGCTCATGAGGTGATCCGTCAGGGAACGAATAAGCTTACTGTGTCCCAATGTGTGGGGGCTATGGATGCAGATATGTTGGTCGGAGCAGGAGCCATAGAACGAATTGTATATGGAGGTGGCTCACGCGGTCGTACAGGTCAACATCATTGCATTAACCGAGCAATTGAAAAGGGAACCCTTAGCACAGAAGAGTTTAGTAGCCTTTCGATGACCTTCCGCTATCTGGCTGGTTCCCTTGGGTTACCCTTCATACCGATCCGGTCCTTGAATGGTTCGGACATCCTCAAACAGTTGGAGGAAAAAACACCGCCTGTGGTGGGGAGATTACAGGATCCCTTTAGTGGCGAGGATTGGTTGGTGCTCAAACCGCTTGAACCGGATGTGGCAGTGATCCAAGTTCAAGTTGCGGATGAGGAAGGGAACGCCTGGATCTTAGGGCCGCGCTGGGATAACGAAGAGCAGGTCAAGGCGAGCAAACGAACGATTGTTATGACCGAACAGCTTGTTTCCACGGAAACGATCCGTCGCTATCCCGAGCGGACATTGGTTCACGGTTTCAGAGTCTCACATGTCGTGCATTTACCCTTCTCGGCGCACCCCAGTTCTGTCTATGGGGCCTACGATTTCGATAAAGCACATATCGACCTGTATGCGCAAGCTTCCAAGACACCGCAGGGACTGCAGGAATATCTGGATAAGTACGTCTATGGTATAAAAGACCATTGGGAATATCTGGAACAGGTAGGTGGCATGAAATATCTCGATGAACTGCGCGCAGATCCCATCCTGGGGTATTGAAAGGGAAGGAGAGCATAAATGGCAACAGACCTTGAATATACCTCTTTCGAGCTGATGGCTGTCGCAGGGGCACGAGAACTGAAAGACGGCGAAATTATTGGCGTTGGGCTTGGCTTGCCGGTCATATCTTCTTTTCTTGCGAAGCGAACCCATGCTCCCAATGCAACGATTCTTTTTGAGTTAGGCGTGGTTGATCCAGAGCCCCTTACGGTTGCCGTGCATGGCCTATCGGATCCAAGACTATGGTATCGAGCAAAAATCCACTCCAGCTTTGCCGATATGCTGGGTTCCGTGTTACATAAGGGCTTGATAGATGTGGGCTTTTTAGGAGCCTTGGAAGTCGATATGTATGGCAATTTGAACACCACCCTGCTGGGCGATCCAAAAGGCAAATTCCGACGCTTTACGGGGAGTGGAGGCGGTAATGATCTTGCCTCTAATGCGCGCCGAACCGTCATTACCATTCGGCACGAGGCCCGAAAGCTTAATGAAGCCGTGACCTTCATTACCAGCCCTGGTTATTTGCGTGGTGGCGATGAGCGTGAAAAACTGGGACTGAGGGGCGGTCCAAGCCGTGTCATTACGGATAAGGCAATCTTTGGCTTTGATCCACAAAGCAAAAGGATGCGGTTGGAATCAATCCATCCAAATACAACTCTTGAAGATGTCCTGTCCAATATGAGTTTCAAACCGATCATTCCGGACGATGTGCCTGTTACCGTCCCCCCGACAGCGGAAGAAGTCCGACTAATTCGTGAAGAGATCGATCCTGAAAAGGCGTATGCTGGAAGTTAGTTCCAGTGAATTTATTAATAGTATAGGAGTAGAACTATGCCATACGTAGTTACTGATGCATGTATCCTGTGCGGGGCTTGTGTCGCTGGCTGTGAAAGTGATGCCATCACCGAAGGCGAGACCCAGGCCCACATCGATGTCGAAATTTGTGTTGAATGTGGCACCTGTGAACGAAATTGCCCTTCTGAAGCGATTATTTATATGGAAGAAAGCGAATACGAAGCCTTTCTGGCTTCAAAGGGTGCAAAGGAGACTACATCCTCCTGAGTATGGATAGTATCCAGCAACCAATATACCCCTCTTTCGAAAACGAGAGAGGGGTTTTGAGAAATTAATGAATATTCTACTTCTTGTAGTTGGGGTCTCCTCAGGACTTTCACACAGCCTTTATTCTGCTATTTCAAAGTCGCTTCTCAAGCATCGAATTAAAGAACCATTTCTGTTTTTTCTGTACATCAGTGTTCTTCAAGCCCTAATAACACCATTACTCTGGCTCTTTGTTAAACCAGCAGTTCCACCCATATCCGGGTGGACACCTTTGCTAATGGCTGGAATTACTGGTGTTATCGCATTCTTGTTTCTTTATGCGGCTCTGTCCAGTGGTGATGCATCCAGTGTCATGCCAATTATGGGGAGTAAAGTTATCTTTGCGGGTTTCCTTGCTACATTCATGTTGAACGAAAAACATAACTGGGCTATTTATTGTGCTGCAATATTGGTTGCAATCTCTATAGGCATACTTGGCTATTCACCATCTACAAATAGAAAGAACCAGTTTTCCGGACGACCGGTTTTCCTGATGCTTCTATGTTCTATCGTATTTGCATTTACAGATAACTATATAACCCGCTCCCTAAAATATATCGACTCTCTGATTACCTTACACAATTGTGTTTTGGGATGAAAGGATGACAACAGGCTTTAGCCTGCAGTTAGACAAAATTGCATTGAAAGCA
>JAFGKO010000082.1 GCA_016928525.1 Anaerolineales bacterium
AGCAAGTTGGGTGTTTGGCGGCAACCTTCGGGACGTTTTCAACTATTAATAAAGTCTATTGTTCTACTGGATGGGGTTAGGTGTGCTCATCATTCAAAGCATCATTGCTCTATTTGTTTGGGCTTTTGCTATGTGGCTGGGTCGTAACGGGCACTTCCAGGTATCCATCGTCATGGCGGGCATCGAGTTTGCCATTTATACTGCTCTCGGCACCTATTTGATAGGCACAACTTCTGCCTACCGGCGTACACCCCGCCACGAACATGGGGCAGGCGGGCTGGCTTCACAGCTTCAATGCCTATGGCTGGCCGAGCGATCTGTCCGATGAGGAGATTTTGGAGCGGGTGCTGTCCCTGAATTTGGAGAGGGTGGGGAGTGGTCGAATTTGAATGACAAAAAGCAGTTGATTTTGGAGTTTGAAAATTGTATAGTTAAGAATATTCTATAAAACGAACGAGATATTGATACAAGCCATAAGCGGTTATATTGAGATCGTCAACCGGGTACGTTGTTGGGCGTTTGTAGAAAGAAAAAGATCACTTCACTTGCAAGTCGGGAGAAGAGATGAATACTGAAGCATTTGCCAACTCCAAGATCGGACAATTATTTATTAGGGTAATGGCAAGCATCATGGAGAGCCGGTTTCGATATCGGTTCTTCGGCCCAATGCAAATTCTACGAGGCGCCGATATTCATCCCGGTCAAACCGTCTTAGAGTTAGGCTGTGGTACAGGATTTTTTACCATTACGGCCGCTCAACTAATTGGCGATCAAGGATGTTTAGTGGCGATGGATGTGCTCCCAATATCCGTCGAAACAGTCTCCAAGAAAGTGCAGACTGCCAACTTGAAAAATGTTCGCGTGGTCGAAGGCGATGCACTGAATACAAAGTTGGATACCGAAAGTATGGATGCAGTGCTGCTGTTTGGCGTACTGCCCGCACCCATGTTGCCTTTGGATCGGCTTCTACCGGAAATGCACCGTATTCTAAAGCCAGGCGGAATTATGGCAGTGTGGCCTCCGAGTTGGGTACCTCAATCAATCCCTCGGTCTGGATTATTTACTTATGCCAGTAAACGGAACAGTGTGTTCAATTTCAAGCGGAGTTGAGCCGGACAACGAAGGCCTATCTCTTGAATAGTGTCATTACCCCGCCAAAGTGTGGCGGGGTTGCGAGACCGCATTTTCCCGTCGAAGCAATCCCCTAATCTAGCAAGAGATTGCTTCGCGAAGAACGCTCGCAATGACATATCGAAAAATGCCGCTTTTTTGCTTCCCATCTTCACAAATCGAGTCTATACTATATTCATGCAAACCTACATCTCCATGCTGCGCGGGATCAACGTTAGCGGGCAGGTGTCCACAGCCCAGGTGGCAGATAAGTAAAGTTAAGAATTCTGTAATTAAAAATCATTGCGTTCTATGCAAGGTTTGATATACTATGGGTACGACGATGTTGAATTTCATAGTCATAGATCACTCCCCGGGCTGCAGCGGGGAGTGATCGCATTAAGGGGAAATCCCTGTTGCTTTTGGGAACTGAAAGACCATGCTCAGGACTGCTTGACAAAGGGGGAATAATCCTGTAATATGTAGTTAACCGACATATCGAACGGTGACATATATGACCGATCCCAACCTGCCCCCCCTACGTGAACCCACCTTCCTGATCCTGCTGAGCCTGGCGCCCGGTCCCATGCATGGCTATGCTATCCTGAAAGAAGTCAAGCGCCTGAGCGAAGGGCGCGTCAAGATGAGCACCGGCACGCTATATGGCGCAATCGAGCGCCTGCTCGAGCAGGGTTGGATCCAGCGCGTGGACGACCCGCTCCTGAACGAGACCAACCGCGAGCGCAAAGCCTACGAGTTGACGGAGTTAGGCCACAAGGCCTTGAATGTCGAGATTGCGCGTCTAAAAAAGCTGGTCAGCCTGGCGCAGTCCCGAACTGCGGAGGGCGCTTCATGAGCCGCCAGGTGCGCTTACAACAACTGGTAGTGCGGGTTTACCAGCGGCTGTTGAGACTCTATCCAGCGGGGTTCCTGGCAGAATTTGGCCAGGAGATGCAGGCCGTTTTCACGTCCGCGCTGGAAGAATGTGGAGGGGAACCTCCCTTGCGCCTGCTCTGGCGGGAGCTGCGTCACTGGCCCGGGTCGGTCTTGAAAGCGCACTTGCGCGCAAGGAGAAGGAACATGACCTCAAATGGTTTTAATGGAGAAAAACCGCTTCCTCGGCAAGAACTGCTGGCCGCGATGATCATCTTTTTATTACCCCTTTTCAGCCTTTTGGCAATCACCGAAGTTAACCCGCCACAATGGACTGACTACGTTCTGCTGGTTACCTTCTGGGGCAGTATTCTCTTTGCCCTTGGACTCGCAATTGCCAAAAGATTGCCGGGGTGGTCGCTCCCTTACCTGGGTTTTGTCTTGATACAGGGTGTCTTTCTCAATCCAAGTTGGAAGATTTGGGAATGGCTCTATCCCATCTTTATAAATACATTTGGGGCGCGATCTAGTTGGTCTATCTCTATAAGCGTGCTCTACGCGGGAATCTTCGATTTCGTCTTTGCGTTGGCGTTCCTATTGGGCGCGCTAATCCTGGTCAATCTGCTGCGCCTGCTGCCATACACCCGTGTTGTCTGGGAGCGCATCCGCGCCGATTGGACACAGCTATCCTTCATGATCTATGGCGGGCTGGTGCTTTACATCATGTTGACCTTCGATGAATACCGCTATGAGGACCCCTGGAAGTTCAGCGCCTGGGTTTGCCTGGCGCTGGGCGCCTGGCTGTATTTGCGAGGAAAAGGACGCAAAAGGCGCATTCTGACCTTATTGGGTGGAACGACCGGCGCTTTTTGGATCGTCGCCCTGGCCAAATGGACCCTGGTCCCACTCCAGATGTGGCCGACCGGTTACCCGATTGCCCCTTCGGTGACCAGCCACTGGGTCGAGACGGGGGACGCGTTTCTCACCTGGCTCTTCTTCCTGGGGATCCTGGTCGCGCCGGCCCTGACGAAATGGCTGCCACCCTTACCCGATCCGCTCCCTGCCGAAGAGGGGAACCCCGGCAACATGCCAGCGGCCTGACGCTGCCTGCCAAACGCCTTCGAACTGCCTCCCCGAATATAAGAAAAGCCCCCCCGAACAGTGTCATTGCGAGACGGCGTTTTCCCGTCGAAGCAATCCCCTGATAGTTCGAAAGATTGCTTCGTGAAGAGCGCTCGCAATGACATATCGAATATGCTGCTTTATTACTTCCCTTCCCCGCGAATCGAGTCTATACTATATCTATGCAAACCTACATCTCCCTGTTGCGCGGGATCAACGTCAGTGGCCAAAAGCAGGTCCGCATGGCAGACTTGAAAAACCTGTACGAAGCGCTGGGCCTGGTGAATGTCCAGACTTATGTACAGAGCGGCAATGTGGTATTCGACAGTGCGGAACAGGATGCCATAAAGCTCACGAAAGCCATCGAAGCACAGGTCGAGAAGGTCTTCGGGTTTTCCGTTCCGGTTTTGACCCGCACAGCAGGTGATTTTCGACGCATCATCAAGAACCATCCCTTCGCGCAGGAAGATTCGCTCAGAGTCCTGGTCACATTTCTGTATGAACGTCCCGCACAATCGAAACTGGACGAGCTAGGTCAGCACGAAGATAAGGTAGATCAATTCGCGCTTGGCGAGCAGGAAATCTTCCTGTTCTGTCCGGGCGGGTATGGCAAGACAAAGTTGTCGAACACCTTCTTCGAGAAGAAACTGGATGTGGCTGCCACAACCCGCAACTGGAAAACGGTCAATGCGTTGTACGAAATAGCAAATGAGAGATAATTTATGTATGTCATTCTGAACGAACGTAGGAAGTGACACTTGCACCGCACGCAAGTGCAGGTGAGAATCCCCGCGCTCCACGCGGGAGACCCTTCGCTACGCTCAGGGTGACCCATTGAAACGGAGGGCAGTATGACTGATTCAGCTTTGCAAGCGCTATCGATTTTGAGGGATGGGAGCCAATTCAAATGGTACGTCATCCCGCTGCTGGCGTTCGTCTTCTACGTCTACGTGGTGGAAGCCGAAAAACGCAACTGGAACCTGATCCTGGCCGGCCTGGCTTTCTGGGGCATGGACTGGTTCAACGAGATCGTCAACGGCATCTTCTTTCGCGTCTCAGGCTATGCGCCCATCTGGGGCGCGCCTGGCGACACGGCCTACCTGATCTTCGTCGGGCTGAACATCGAGATCATGTTCATGTTCGCGGTCAGCGGCATCATCTGGACCAAGATGCTGTTGCCGAGTAAAGAAGACAAGATCCTGGGGATGCCCAACCGCTGGGTCGTGGCTATCGGCGGGGCGGCTTTCTGCGTCTTCGTGGAGTACCTGCTCAACAGCGCCGGCGCGTTGACCTGGGAGTGGCCCTGGTGGAACCGCTCCGCGCCCTGGCTGATCTTCCTGTTCGGCTACCTGACCTTCTTCATCGCCGCCTTCTGGGTCTACGACATGGAACCCTTCAAGAAAAAGTTGTGGACAGTCGGGACGATCTGGGGCGTGGATTTGATCCTGGTCATCGTCTTCATGGGCATCTTGAAGTGGATATAGTTGTATACAATCAATAAACCGCCAAGTACGCGAAGAACGCCAAGGGTTCTAATGACGCCAAGGGATATCTTGGCGACAGTATAGAATAGATTCCTTGGCGTCCGTGGCGACGTGGCGGTTAAAAAATCAACTAGACATACCTCCCAAACCAATCCAACGTGCGCGCCCAAGCGGCAGTCGCGGCTTCGGCGTTGTAGCGCGTACTGGTGTCGTTGTGGAAGGCGTGGTCGGCATTGGGATAGATCTCTTTTTCGAAAACCTTGCCGTTCGCCAACATGGCCGCCTCTATGCGTTCAGCCGTGCCTGTGATGCGCCCATCCAGTTCGCCATAGATCGCCAGCACAGCCGCCTGGATGCGCGGCAGGTCTTCTTCGGGCGGCGGCGGTCCGTAGAACGGGACAGCCGCTTTGAGTTCCGGCATTTCGACCGCCATCAGCCAGGTCACGCCGCCGCCGAAGCAAAAGCCCACCATCCCCACCCGCTCCGCATCCGCGAACGGCTGTTCCCCTAAATAAGCCCATCCGCTCCTGAAATCGGACACGAACTGGCTTGGGTCGATGTTGCCCAGCGCGCCCGGGACGTTCGATTCGCCCACCTGCGGGGAGCCTCCCTGCCGCGAGAGCAGGTCGACCGCCAGCGCGACGTAACCAGCCATCGCCAGACGACGGGTCACATCCTCGATGTGGGGCGTCAGGCCGCGGTTCTCGTGGCAGACCAGAATGACCGGCTTTGACCCGTCTCCGCTTGGGCGGGCCAGGTATCCCAACAGAGTAGCGCCATCGCCCGAAAATTCAACTGGGCCGGCCTCAATCGACGCTCCACTCGGGCTGACAGTAGCATCGCCCGGTTCGGTTGGTGCAACTACCGGCTCCTGCGTAGCCTGTGGCTGTGTGGCTTCAGGTATAGAAGTCGTTAGCTGGGTAGCTTTGCTTTCTGCAAGCGGCGCTGGCGCGCAAGCGGCCAGGATCGATTCGGCAACCAGCAAACTCCCCGTCACAGAAGCGATCAATTTGAGCGCGTCGCGCCGCGTCAGGCGTCGCTCCTGATAATCTTCTGCAAACTCATCCACCAGGTACCGCTGAAAGGTATTCATTTTCTCTCCTTATCGCTAAAGCTTTTATTCGGACAAAATTGATGCGGATTACTAATTCTAACCCATTCCGTAAGGCAGACTGCCAGTCCGTCCCACCTTGGGGTACACTTTAAACGTGACTCGTTCCTTACGCCTCAGTCTCTTCCTGCTCTCCGCCGCGGCACTGACCTTCGAGATCACGCTCACGCGGGTCTTTTCGGTGGCGCAGTTCTATCACTTCGCCTTCATGATCGTCAGCATCGCGCTGCTGGGCTTCGGCGCCAGCGGCACCGCGCTGACGATTTTCCCCAAACTCGGGCGAAACGATCCGCGCCGCGCCCTGGGCCTGCTCGGGCTGGCGACCGGCGTCAGCCTCCTGGGCGCGTACCTGCTCACCAACCTGTTGCCCTTCGACTCCTTCAGCATCGCCTGGGACCGCCGGCAGGTAGGTATCCTGGTCTTACACTATCTGGCCCTGGCCACGCCCTTCTTCTTCAGCGGCATGGCGGTCGGCCTGCTGCTGGACGCCTCCCCCAAGTCCGCCGGGGAGATATACGCGGCCAACCTGTTCGGTTCGGCGCTGGGCTGTATATTCGCCATGATCGCGCCTCCATTTTTGGGCGCGGAAGGCGCGGTCACCTTGAGCAGCGGGCTGGCTGCGCTGGGAGCGCTGGTCGGCCTGAAAAGCGGTAGCAGGCATGGGCGTGGTTTCGAAGCGTCCGCCGTCCTCCTGCTGGTACTCATCTGCCTCGACCTGGGTCTGCGCTTCGCGGGGAATCCTGGCCTGCCTTTCATGGAACTACATCTCTCACCGTACAAGGGCTATTCCTATGTGGCGCAATATCCGCAGGCTGAACTGATCTACCGCCGCTGGAACGCCTTCTCGCGCGTGGACGTGGCGCGCAGCGGGAGCATCCATTCGATCCCCGGGCTCAGTTACCGTTACCTGGAGCCGCTGCCGGGGCAGGATGGGATCTTTGTGGACGGCGACGACCTGAGCGCGCTCCTGCCCGAGGAAGCGGATATGTCGTTCAGCAGTTATCTGCCCACGGCGCTCCCGTTCGAACTGCGACCCGGGGCCTGCGCGCTGGTGCTCGAGCCGCGTGGCGGCCTGGACATTCTGGCCTCCCTGGCCCTGGGCGCTGAACACGTGAAGGCCGTGGAGGGTAACCCGTTAGTCGTTGCTGCAGCCAAGCACATATACGCGCAACCTGACGTGGGACTTATCCTGGAAACGGGCCGTACTTACCTGCGCCGCGAACGCACACAGACTTATGACGTCATCATCCTTTCGCTCACGAATTCCTACCATCCGGTACGCTCCGGCGCCTACAGCCTGGGGGAAGATTATCGTTATACTGTCGAGGCCTTTCAAGACGCTATCGCTCGTTTGACCCCCAACGGCCTCTTGACCGTCACACGCTGGCTGCAGAACCCGCCCAGTGAGGGCCTGCGGGCCTTCGCGCTGGCAGTGACCGCCCTGGAAAGGAATGGTGGTCACCCAGAGTCGCAAATCGTCGCCTTCCGCGGCTATAACACGATCACGGTCCTGGTCAAAAACGGGGATTACACGCTGGATGAGCTGGGAACCGTCCGCGCCTTTGCATCGGAGCGCGCCTTCGACCTGGTCTATGCGCCCGACCTCCACCCTGAAGAGACCAACCGTTATAACATCCTACCTGAACCCATCTACTACCAGACCTTCAACGAACTGCTTAACACCAAACCTCGCCAGGCTTTTTACAAAGCCTATCCCTTCGATGTCCGCCCGCCCACGGATGACCATCCCTTCTTTGGCCATTATTTCAAGTGGTCGCAGGCTGAGCAGGTTCTGGCCGAATTGGGCCGCACCTGGCAGCCTTTTGGTGGTGCGGGTTATTTTGTCATTCTGGCCTTGCTCGCGCTCGCAACCGGGCTGGCGGGGTTGATCATACTGCTACCACTTGCCATCCGCAGGCCGGTCAAGGAAACTGAGGGTCGCCAGCAGACATCCATCGTCCGGCCCTTGCTGTATTTCGGCCTGATCGGACTGGCGTTTCTGCTGGTAGAAATCCCTCTGCTGCAACGATTCATCCTGTATCTGGGAAACCCCGCTTACGCATTGACCGCGGTACTATTTTCTATTTTGTTGTTCTCGGCCATCGGCAGCCGATGGAGTCACCGCGTTTCTCACAGAATAGCCCTGTTGATGCTGGTATTCCTGGTCCTGATCGCCCCATTTGGACTGCCCCATATTTTCTCCCTCACCCTCGGTCTGCCCCTGGTATATCGTTTCCTCCTGACGGCCCTCATCCTCGCTCCCATTGGATTCCTGATGGGCATCCCTTTTCCGGCAGGCATCCAGTGGCTGCAAACTTTACACACCAATGAGCAAGACATGACCGAACACGCTCAAGTCCCCTGGATGTGGGCGACCAACGGAGCCGCCTCGGTCGTGGCTTCGGTCCTGGCCGCGCTACTGGCTCTGACCTTTGGATTCAACTGGGTACTTGGACTGGGAGCCGCCTGCTACGCGAGCGCGCTGCTTACGGTATTGATCCGTCCGAAGGGGACCCCTGCTCGATCCCTGCCCCGGTGAACGGCACGAAGATCACACCGCCCATACTGTAAGCCGTTACATCCTGGCCTGTTTTGACGAATTTCCATAGCGTCTGGTATCCGCCCGGCGGGCCAATCGGGATGACCAACCGCCCGCCTTCGGTCAATTGCTCTACCAGGGGAGCAGGCAGATGATCAGGCGCAGCGGTCACGATAATGGCATCGAAGGGTGCGTACTCGGGCCAGCCATAATAGCCATCAGCCTGCTTAACCTTGACCTCAGAGTAACCTAAATCATCCAGGCGCGTCGCTGCGATTTCAGCCAGTTCAGGCACAATCTCGATTGTGTAGACATCAATGCCCTCCAACTCCGCCAGCACAGCCGCCTGGTAACCCGAACCTGCGCCGATCTCCAACACCTTCTCCCCGGGCTGCAATTCCAGCAACTCTGTCATCCAGGCAACGATGTAAGGCTGCGAAATCGTCTGGCCATATCCAATGGGCAAAGGATGATCCTCATATGCTGCTTTGATGAAATCGGGTGGGACAAACAAGTGCCGCGGCACAGTTCGCATCGCTTCGAGTACCTCCGGGTCTGTAATATCTCGCGCTTCGATCGTCGTTTCCACCATTTTCAAACGTTGCCCCTCGAATATATCTTGCGTGGCCCGCGAAAATTCAGGTTGTGCTGACTCTTCTGTCGACGCAGGCTTCGTCGCACAGGCTGCCAGAAGAAATATGAATATCCAGTTCCAAATTAGAATACGCATTTGCCTATCTTTTTTCGTACTTGATCAAGTTTCTCCGCCTCTACCGGCGTGTCAGCATAGGCGCGGACGGAATGTCGCGCCTTGAGGGCCTCGAAGAATTCCATTGGGGTTATCCTTATTGATTGAATTATGAGCTTGCCTCTATGACTTTGTATACGACATCGTGCTCGCGCGCCGGCTCGATAACTTTCATGGCGAAATCATCGCCCGGCTTCACGGAGTCCACATTTTTGTGCTCGATTTGCAATGAGGTGACTTTTTGGGTGAAGTCGGTTGTGTGCCCAAGAATGTGGATCTTGTCACCAACCTTCAATCCATCTTTGATAGTCAGCACGGCCACATTGATTTTGTTGAAGAAATGAGTCACATAACCAATTTCGACCTCCATGGCTTACTCCTTTCAAATATTCTTATGCCTACTATACTTTAGCATAAATCCACATCAGTTTTCTAGTCCCGTTTTACATTCGATGATTTCATGGTAAAAATCCCCTATAAAGGCAACACCCTCTATTTTTGCACCGAGTCGTGTCTGAACGCCTTCCTTGCCGACCCCAAACGCTTCTTTTGCGCCCATAACAAAACGATTGCGGACTAACATCCATTACAATTGACCTGACTTTATTGGTATCGGAGCATCTATGATCGAACCTCGTAAGCCCATACAATATCTTCAAATCAACGGCAAGAAACAAAAGTCCATCGCCGCTCATACCATCGTCGAGACGCCCGTTTCGCTCACCGTCAACGCCGAGGTTTGGACCACTTTCATGTGCACCCCGGTCCATCTCGAAGCCCTGATGGTTGGCTTCCTCTTCAACGAAGGCGTCATCAACGGCATGGGCGAGGTGGCAAGTGTCCGTATCTGCGAACATGGCG
>JAFGKO010000006.1 GCA_016928525.1 Anaerolineales bacterium
CGAAGCTGCCGCGTCGGGGGCCGGGCCGCAGCCGCTCAGCCCGAAGGCCGCCACCACGACCAATGTGCTCAATACCAGTGCTACCAGTGCGAAACCGTCTTTCATCTTGCTCATCTCGAATCTCCTTTCTTGCGTGTGATGGCACCAGTGTACCACGCAGGCGGCTCCCGCGCATCGGCTGAAGGAACCGTTTGGACGCCGCCCAGGTAGCGGGTTTCGGCCCTGGTCAGGTGGGCGGGTTGGACGAATGCCGCTGGTGTGCTATACTCGACTCGGGCTTGGCTCCCAAAGGATTGCTCGAAAAGGCCTTGATCGTGTCACTGGAGGGGAGAGATGACGAAGCGTTTCTCAGGAAAAGTCGCTCTGATCACAGGTGGAACGCGGGGCATCGGCCTGGCTACCGCGCGCTGTTTTCTCCAAGAAGGGGCCGCCGTTGCTCTGGTCGCTCGCAATCCCGAAAGGGGTCAATCCGTAGCGAAGGACTTGGGCTGTCTTTTCATCCCGGCCGACGTCCGAGTTGCCGCAGCATGCCGGGCGGCCGTCGCCGAGACGCTCGCGGCTTATGGTCGCCTGGACGTCCTGGTCAACGGGGCGGGCGTGATCTATCGAAACCGCACAGTGGAAGCGACCACCGAAGAGGAATGGGACATAACACTGGATACCAACTTGAAGGGCGCCTTTTTGATGTCGAAGTATGCGCTGCCCGCGTTGCGCCAGTCAAAAGGTACCATTGTCAACGTCGCGTCTTACGTCGGGCTGGTGGGGTTTGCCGGGGCAAGCGCCTACGCCGCGTCGAAGGCCGGATTGGTCAGCCTGACGCGCACGATGGCCCTCGACCACGCGGCGGAATCGATCCGCGTGAATTGTGTCTGCCCAGGGAGTGTCGAGACGGATATGATCTACGAAGCATGGGATGCATACGGTGATACAGAAGCCGCGCGGCGCGCGTGGGAGGCAAAGCATCCGCTGGGGCGGATCGGAACGCCGGAGGAGATCGCGCGCAGCATCCTGTTCCTAGCCAGCGAAGAAGCGAGCTTCATCACGGGGGCAGCATTGGCTATCGATGGCGGCATCACCGCCGGGTAGTTTGTTCATAGGCCTGTAGGCCGCAGGGTCAGGCCCCTTCCGCCTGTCCCCTCCGAGGCCTGGCCTTAGCCAGGGCCGAAAGGAGGGGCAGGCGAGTGGGCCGACCCACAACGCAGGCCATTAGGCCGAGCGCTCACCCGCCACAGCCCACTAGGCCGAGGCGCGCGTTATCCATTTTATCATTGTAACTGATCAGGCTATCGCTTGCTGTCGCCCGACTGCCCGCCGGTTTGTCATTGCGAGGGCACGTCAGCGCCCGAAGCAATCTCCGCAATCGAACGTGGAGATGGCTTCGCTGCCCCTTCAACTTTCAAGGCAATCTCTTCGGGCGGTTCGCAATGACCAGGCTGAGCAGTTACTTATCATTTTATCATTTCACCTGCGTGCCTGTCAGCGGTGAAACAGAGAAGGGGTCGACTGACACTCATACTACCGCTCCCTGTAGTCGCTATTTATCAGGCCGTCAACGACAAAACCGTGTATCGATCGACTATAAACGTGGGTACAAGCCCTTGTTTCTAGACAAGATCTCTTGTTCTACTTTAGTGAATTTCCAAATCTGCTTTTACCAAAATTTGACGCAAATTCATTAAAATTGTATGTGTCTTTGTGTCCAATGACACATAAGAGTTGCAGCAAGAGGAGCTAATTCGCAGCGATATCCTCTTGGGTCATCTGACTTCAACTAGGTGTTGCCCCCTCTATACCCCCCTATCTCTTTACAAGAGCGTTAGGTTTCCGTAATCACGGGGATTGACTCTTCTTCAACAACGCCACGTTCGACAAATCTTACTGCCCGCAGGAGTGTAGTGAGCAAATTGGGTGTTCAGCTTGCCGGGCAGCGCACATATCTACCGCCTCCAAATTGGTAGCTACACACAGTTTATTAACACCGGGTAGCAACCCTTAAGTTTTAAGGAGTGGACCTGGAACCGGCAGCGAAATTGTGGCACAAATCTTTGCAGGTGCACACCTACTCGTCTTGGATGGACCTTTTTTTAGCGATAGCTTCGGCTGCCGGGAAGTACGCGAAGAAGGTTGGGAGTGGGCAGACCAATGGTTGGCGCAAGAAAGGATCAAAGACCTATTTTCTGCCCCCTCCTTGCAGGGGTTTGGCTTCTATCGCATCGAAACCTAGTGCTTTGTCCATCCTAAAAATTCGGGTTGTTTCAGAGGGATTAACCCGAATTTTAAGACTGGACGGTGCACTAGTGGCCTGTCAAGAATCACTTTCCTAGCGCGAGTGCCAAAATGCTTAAATGCTTTCACATAGTTGGACCATGAACGATCAAGCGAGACGCCTTACGGCGACAAGCTCGCGCTGCCACCGCCTTGGGCGGCGATGCACTGCGCCGAGGTTTGACATCGCGGTCGATCTCGTCATCCGCAGGCGTCAGTGTCACCGGCGTGCCAAGTGCTGGCGGAGTACCTCCCTCCAAGGCCGTAATGGTAGGGTACAGCCGCTTGAGCTTGATTCGCGCATCGTCGGTCGTGAATTGCCAATCCACAGTGGTGGCATGTGTATTGCGATCCTGATTCCAGGCAACCACTTCGCCCACCAAAACTTGCCGGTCTCCGATGCGTCGGTCCAGGCATTGACGGCAGAGCACACTCAGCTCGGTCTCGGCCATGTTCAACCAACTGCCGTGCTTGGGCGTGTAGTGAATCTCCAACTTGTTCAGGATGCGACGTGCCTCAGCAGGCTCGAAGGCTTCGTACAGCGCGCCGCCGACGTGGGTATTCAAGTTATCCATCACCAAGACGATCTTCTCGGCATCGGGGAACAACACGTCCACGATGTCCCGCACCAGATAGGCCCAGTCCTTGCGGGTACGCCGCTTAGTGACGCGGGCCCACCGCTGGCCCAGCAAAGGGGCAAAGACCATAAAGATGTTGACAACACCCTCGCGTTTGTACTCGCAATCGTGGCGTTCTATCTGACCAGGCTTCAATGGCAACGGAATTCGCGTCTCCGAGACCAGTTGATAAGGCATTTCGTCCATACATACCAGCGGTCGCTTGGGGTCCAATGGCCTGCGGTAGACTTCCAGGATGTCTTCCATATGGCAAACGAACTCACCACTTTGCCCCGGCGGTATGCACCATTCCTCCTTGAGCCAGGGCTTGAGCTCGTTCGCCTTCAATACTTGGCGCACCGTTTCGTAAGAAATCGGCTCTTCAATGATCTCCAACTCCACGGCTTTGTCCGCCAGAAAGCGCAGCGACCAACGGGCATACCCCGCTGGAGCAGACCCACACAGTGCCGCAATCAACCGAACCTCACACTCACCGTCGATTTTGGGTCGGCGATGATTTCGCGTCGAGTGGCCATGCAACGCCGATTCAAAGCCTTCCAACACAAATCGCTCTCGAAGGTTCGCCACCGTACTCACATTGACGTCCAGCGCTTCACTGATCTGCCCATCCGTCCAGGCCGGAGCGTCGGAGCTGCTATCCGCTTTCAGCATTATTCGCACGCGGGTCAATTCGCGCGCCGCCGCTTTCCCTTTCGCCAACATCGTTTCCAATTGCGCACGCTCTTCTTCAGTCAAAGCAATCACATACTTCTTCATAGTCCTGGCTCCCCTTTGAAACGCACTTTTGAAGCCAAATACCACCCAACAATCCATCCCATGACACTTCAAGTTGCAGCACAATAGACTTCAATTCGATCAAAGTCTCGTTGTAGTAATAGGTAGAGGAGTTCAATCCGATGAACGTGGCAGTTACCATTTTCGCCGACTATTTATCTCGATTCAAGTCATATCAAGGCAATAAAGAAGGAGCGTAGCGATGTTCTGCAAATACTGTGGCAAGGAAATCCCCGATGATTCTATGTTCTGCAAGCATTGTGGAAAACAACTTGGAATGCCCGAGATAGAAGCTTCTCAATCTCAGGGATGGGAATATCTGACAATAGTACTTCATTTTCGAAGAGGCGAAGCAGGATGGGTGACCCAAGAAGGACATCCGGCTCCTGTAGCCCAGCAATGGTTTTGGAATGACTATGCGCCCCTAATCAACGAAATAGAGGCAGATATGTCCGACAATGAGTGGCAAGCTTTCGGAGAACATGGGCCATCTTGTGTTGAGCTCGATTCCTATAAATCGACCGAGGGCAAAAGCGCTCTAGGAATGGCTATAGGAGCGGTTGCATCATATGGAACAAGTCTCCTATTCGCAAGGAGTTGGAAATTTACTATGAAGTCCATCACTCTCAGGTGGCGGCGACCAACAGTAGAAGAAGGCACAAGCGAAGAGGAGCTCCATATGTGGATTGATCCTCAAACCGGAGAATGGGAACCTATGAAGTTCGACAATACTACCAAGCAGTGGGTTCCACTAGAGAAGGCCGAGCTGGAAGAAGACCTCGAACAACAATTAGGCTTGGAAGATAAATCTACAAGCGAAACGTCTTGAGCCGAGCTTATAGCTGACAATCTCTTCAATGGTTGTCTACAAATTTTTGACGCGGGGAGGTTATAATGCTGAGCAAGAGAGCTTCAATCATTCTTACAGTCGCATTGGTTGTTTTGATTAGTGGCTTTCAGTGGAGCCACCCTCAAATAGCACAAGCTGATGTAATCTACATAAGCGGACATATCACAAGCGATCAAACCTGGGTTGCAGGCGATGTCTACGTCATCGAAGGCCATACTACTGTGGACTCAGGCGTAACCTTGACGATCGAAGCTGGGACCATCGTTAAATTCGCCATAGGCAAGCTAATGGGGGTGAATGGTGTCTTGCGGGTCGAGGGTACAACTACCGATCCGGTGTACATAACCTCGCTACGAGATGACACAGTCGGTGGGGACACCAATAACGATGGAATTGCTACGGTTCCAGATCGTGGCGATTGGGGGCACATCGCTTTCTTCGACAGCAGCGTAGAAAGTGAAAGTTTGATCGAACACACCGTCATCCGCTATGGCGGGTATTTCTACACCGGCACCAGTAGGGACTACTACAATTGCTACCAATGTACGTATCTGGGAACCGTACGGTTCACCTCAGCCTCGCCTACGATTCGCAACAACGTGATTGAATACAGTGAGGGGTACGCCCTATCCGCCAGCGTCGATTCGTTCCCGACGGTAAGTGGCAACAGCCTATCCTACAACGACGGAAACGGATTGGAGATCCGGGGAGGCACGCTCTCAGCGGGGACGCCTACCACAATGCACTGGAACAATACCGACGTGGTCTACGTAGTCACCGGTCATACTACGATTGCCACTGGCGTAACCCTGATCCTCGATCCAGGTGTAATGGTCAAGTTCGCCAACAACAAGCTCATGGGCGTGAACGGCGCCTTGCGACTGGAGGGCACAAGCACCGATCCTGTGTACATAACCTCATTGAGGGATGATACCGTGGGTGGAGATACCAACAATGACCTGAACGGTTCAGTTCCAGATCGTGGCGATTGGGGACACATCGCGTTTTTCGACAACAGCGTAGACAGTGAGAATTTGATCAACTACGCCGTCATCAGCTATGGTGGGCATTTCTACACCGGTACCAGTAGGGACTACTACGACTGCTACCAGTGCACATACACTATGATGGTCTGGGCCGATAGCGCTGGCCTGACGATGCAAAACTCGGTTCTCGAACACAGCAGTGGAGATGGATTGCGCATCTCCTATCCTGATGACTCCCCTAATATATCGGTACAGTATTGCACATTTCGCTTGAACAGCGGATCCGGTGTCCGTGTTACAGGACCCTAGAGGCGATCAACTCGAAATAGGAGATGCCTTATGTACCACAGCAAATCGCGTCACGGGTTGATTGCTTCGATCAATATACTGATCTGTCTATCCCTACTGCTTAATCCCGCTCAAGCCGCGATCAACCACCGCCCAACCCGAGAAGTGAGGGCTGAGCCTGATCCAGCTTCGCCTGCAGAAGGGACAAGCTCCTCATCTCTCCAGGCTGAGTCGATAGTTATCCAGAACAACAACTTCGAAGGGAACGAAACCTACGGGTTGAACAGCGATATCATCATCACCGCGGAGACCAACTGGTGGGGATCCGCCAGTGGCCCTACCCATACAAACAATCCGGGGGGAGATGGAGATGCTGTCAGTGACAATGTGGATTTTGCCCCATGGCTCTTCTTCGCTGTAGATATTGGTATTCCTAATCCTCCGACCCCAGAGCCAGGTGCCATCACTCTATCTCAAAACAGTTTTGAAGACAACGACACGTACGGCGTTCAGAGCTCCATACCCTTGAATGCTGAGAACAATTGGTGGGGCCATCCCTCCGGCCCTTACCACCCAGGCACTAATCCCGACGCAGAGGGAGATGCAGTCAGTGATCTGGTAGATTACGAGCCTTGGCTCGTCATGCCGCCAGGAGGACGTCAGACATCGGCCCCGATTGTTCTGGGTCAACCCCTGACAGGTACTGTTAGTCCGCTCGGCTACGTAGACTACCACCTTGTCGTTACAGGAGGGTTATCTCTCCTCGTCGAGGTTGTACCTCTAGACAGCTCTGATGCTCTCTGGGTGTATGGACTTATGGATGAAGTACCCCTGTGGACGAGCTACGATTTTCATACCAGAGAACAAACGTCTCGGGGAACCTATGAACTGCTTATCTCGCCGACTCAAGAGAGGACCTACTACTTCAGCATCTACGGTCGCGATGTAGCTGAGACCGGCGGGGAGTATAGAATTCTCGTAACGGCCGTTGAGGGATATCTTTCCGACATTTCGCCCCATTCGGCAGGAAATGCAGGCGAATCTATGGTCAACCTATCCGGCTTGGGCTTTGTCGAGGGAATGGAGGTCGAACTACGCGCTGCCGGTGCGCCGAGCTTGGCTGCTGAAGAGGTTATATTAATATCACCTACAGAGCTCTGGGTTCGCTTCGACCTGACAGGGGCTGAGATCGATGTGTACGATGTGGTTGCGTTGTGGCCCGGGGGGACAGAAAAGGGGTTAGTAGAGGCTTTTTCAATTGTTCAAGGCATCGGCCCGCAGTTAGAGGCAAGTCTCGTCGCACCAGAACGCGTACGACCAGGACGGAGCTATGTACTCTGGCTGGAATACTCAAACACGGGCGATGCGGATATGCCGGCACCGCTGTTCATTGTCACCAGCGCCGACAATGTCCCTATGCGTTTGTCCGATCAACAACCATATGAGGATGATCCTATACAGGTGCTGGGGCTCAATATGGATGGATACGCTGGCCGACTTCCCCCAGGCACGTCCGGCTCGATTCCCATCTTCTTCCACGTTCCCATTGATGCGGGAGCACATCAGAGGCTGGACTTCAATCTCGAAACGATGGTTGCCGATGATACGTCTATCGATTGGGATGAAGTGGAGGCTGAGGTACGCCCCCCCGATATAGATCCCGATCTTTGGGCAGTTATGTGGGCCAACTTCACTGCGCAGATCGGCGACACATGGGCCGACTACCTGGATGCGTTGGATGATCAAGCGACGTACCTGGCACGTTACGGTGACTTAACCTACGATGTGCAAGAACTGCTATCTGGGGCGATGGGCCGGGCCTCTGGATCATACTGGCGCACGACACTGGCATGGGGCCAGGATGCCTATGCCCCTGCTCCTGGCATGTCACTCTCGTTTGAGCGTGTTGCGTTGGACGTGCTCGACCAACGCTTTACGGTCGGTCCCTTTGGGAGGAGTTGGTCGCACAATTTCGAATATACTCTCACCCGACCGGATGACGATACCGCTATTGTGCAGGGGCCTGGTGGCATCGGCAGGCGGTTCACCAGGAATGCGGATGATTCCTGGCAGGCATCGGCGGGCGACCACGGCGTCCTGGAGCAACTAGGCGATGGCACCTATCGACTGGAGGAAAAGGATGGCCTGACATGGCTGTTCGACACGATGGGCCGTCTGGCATATTTTGAAGAGCCTAACGGTAACCGCATCACCCTGAGCTATACGGACGACCAGCTGGCTCAGATAAGCCATACCAACGGCCAAAGCTTCACACTGGAGTATGACCTTCAAGGACGAATAAGCCAACTCACCGACCATGCTGGACGAGTGACCGAGTACACTTATGATGCAAGTGGCGAACACTTACTCACCACTGTCGCACCGGGCAACGTCGTGATCAGCTATACCTATATACTGAACCCGGGATCGCCAGCGGAGCACGCGCTAGAGGAGATTGCTTATCCTGATGGCACGCACCAGTACTACGCTTACGGTGAGCATGGGCACCTGGCAGCCCAGTGGCGCGACGGTGACGTCCAGCACGTCGAGGTATCTTACGATGCTATGGGAACTGTCTATGCGACGGATGCTGCGGATGCGGTCAGTGTGCTGCGTCTGGGAACCCAGGGCCAGCCGGTGCAGGCAGAGGATCCTCTGGGCAATACGGTGGAATTCGAGAACAATGAACACTACAATCCCACCAACCTGACACTGCCCAATGGAGGAACATCCGAACTGGCCTACGATAGCCGGGGCAACACGATCGTTGCCGAGGATGCCTTAGGCCATACTACCACGATGGGATATACTACTGACCGGAACCGGCTGGATTGGCTGCGTGACGCCAGAGGAAACCTTACGGACTTCTCCTACGACACCGCGGGCAATGTCACTGGCATCACCTATCCCGACAGCAGTGCTGAGGTCTTCGGCTACGATTCAATTGGCAACGTTGTCAGCGTCACCAACCGGCGCGGTGATACCATATCGTTCACTTATAATGCACAGGGCCAGGTCACGCGTAAGGACTACCCTGACGGACGTTGGGTAACCTACAACTAC
>JAFGKO010000083.1 GCA_016928525.1 Anaerolineales bacterium
CCTCTAATTATTTGTCCTTGCTTTTCTTTGCCTGTGCCATCATCTGCTGGCGAAAATGCGAAGTTTAGAGATAGGTTCTAAGAAACCTTAGGGTAGAAAACTAACATATTCAACCGGCCCATGCGGACGCGGTTGCCGCTTTCTACCGCGTATGGTCTTTGAGGTACCAAGCGCTCATTTTCGATCCAGGTGCCATTACTGCTATCCAGATCGGTGATTTGGTAACCATCCTTGGTTTTGTGGAACAAAGCATGTACCCTGGAAACCCCATAATCCACGCCAAGTGAAGTCAAGTCTACCAAGGGCTCCTTCGTTTTTATATCAGCAGAGGCGCGCCCAAGGATGAATGCTTTTTCCTCCAGCATAGCAACCGGTTGACCATCCTCGAGGTTGATAAGCACGATCCCCTGGGATGGGATTTCGAAGTCCATGAAACGTTCTCTGTTTAGAGTCGGGGCGTCCAGAAATTCGTCAAAAGAGTTAGGAAGAGTACCGGTCACTTCCTGTAAGTTTCGAAGAATTCTTGTCTTTTGTCGATCCTCACTGGACGGCAATGGCGTGTTGCAATACGTACACACAATCGCCCCCGCTTCATTTCGCATTTTGCATGCTGGACAGAAAACGCCTGATTCAGTATTGTTCATCTTACACCCTTGAAAATGATGATTTGCGCTACGTATTCTAACATAAGGTTGGTTAAAAATTTTCCCGCAATTTGTACTTTGTGCTATCATAAGTCAGCATGGACCGCCGTCGACTTTTCCTGTACTTGCTTTTAAATGTATTCGTCTCGGCCTGTGTGACGGGCGCTATCTTATTCTGGTACGATCGCACCTACCGCGCATCCCTGGCGCCTGTGCCGCAGGCAGCGCTGCCTGCCCAGGGTGAGTCTGCCGTTCCTGCAACTACCTTCCAACCGGATGAACAAATCCCGGTCGAGATCGTCAGCGTGGTTGGCGCAGGGACGTTGGGCGCCGAGGTGGTGGTTGTGCGCTACAACGGCGAAGGCGAATTGGAACTTGCAGACTGGCAGCTTAAAGACGACGACGGCAACGTTTTTACCTTCCCGCAGTTGACGCTCTATACCGATGGGGCGGTGCAGATCCATACCGCTTCTGGTTCCGACATGGTGGTCGACCTTTATATGGGGTTGCGCGACCCCATCTGGGAATCGGGTGAGTCGGCCAAGCTGTACGATCCGCAGGATAATTTGCAGGCGATTTATCGCGTGCCTTAACCACAGACACGTGCGCCAGCACACAAGCGCAGGTGTGAACGTAGATAAAGTGGATTCGGGCACTTCAGCAAAATGTTCATCCAATAATCAATGTTTATCCATGTTTATCTGTGGTGAATTTAGAATACTGGCTACTGGTTACAGAATACTGACATGACTCAAGCTCTCTACCGCAAATGGCGTCCGCGCCAATGGAACGAAGTTGTCGGGCAGGAACACATCCTCCAGACACTGACCAACGCTGTGCGCGCTGGCCGAGTCGGGCATGCCTACCTGTTCGCCGGTCCGCGTGGCACGGGCAAGACGACCATCGCGCGCATTATCGCCAAGGCGGTTAACTGTCTTAACGATGATCCTGCTAAACGTCCTTGCAACGAGTGTGAGCACTGCAAGGCTGTCAACGAAAACCGCTTCCTCGACCTGATCGAGATCGACGCCGCATCCAACACCAGTGTGGACGATGTCCGCGACTTGCGCGACAAGATCAACTTTTCTCCCTCCCAGGGCAAGTACAAAATTTACATCATCGACGAAGTCCACATGCTTTCCACGGCGGCCTTCAACGCCCTGCTCAAGACCCTCGAAGAGCCGCCTCCGCACGCCATCTTCGTGCTCGCCACCACCGAAATCCACAAAATCCCGGCCACCGTGCTCTCGCGTTGCCAACGTCACGAGTTTCGACGCGTGCCCGTTGACACAATTGTCGACCTGCTCAAGCAGATCGCCAAACAAGAAAAAATAAAGATCGATGCAGATGCTTTGGCCGTTGTGGCTCGCCAGGCGACCGGCTCGGTACGCGATGCCATTTCCCTGCTCGACCAGCTTGCCTCGACGGGAGGCAAGATAGACCTGGCGCTCACGCAGACCGTCCTGGGGACGGCCACATCACAAACGGTTTTGGATCTCATCGCCTCGATCCGGGATAACCAGCCCGCTCCCGCTATGGACGCCATCCACCGCGCCCTCGATGCTGGCGCCGACCCGCGCTCGCTGGCTCGACAGATAGTGGACTACCTACGCGGATTAATGCTCATCCAGATGGGCAACGACGACCAGGTCGAAGCCACCAAGGAAATCAAAGCGACGATGACGCAGCACGCAAAAGCTTTCTCCACACATGATGTGTTGCGCATGATGAAAGCTTTCAACGCTGCCGCAACCGACACGCGTGGTGGCTGGCAACCCAGCCTCAGCCTGGAATTGGCGCTGGCCGAAGTGCTTACGTCCCCGGTTGAAGAATCTGCGCCGAAACGCGAGGAAAAGCCTGCCCCTGCGAAGGTAGCCAAAAAAGAGACCCCGGTCAAGAGGCAAGCTCCGAAAGCGGAAACAGTTTCCAGTCCCATCCCGAGCGACACCGTCCCCAAAATGGAAGACGAAGCGCCACAGACGGCAGCGGCGGTTATGAGTCTTGCAGAAGTGGTCAAGGTCTGGCGCGATATCCGCTCCATCATCAAGCCCGATCATCCCGGCATCGAAGCCTTGCTCAACTCTTGCAAACCGCTGGAAGTGCGCGGTAGTGACCTGTATTTGGGTTTCCAGTCCGAGACGGTACGGGCTTTGATGGATATGCCTGAAAAAGTTCAAATCGCGCAAGCAGCGATCAAGGAAGTGCTCGGTGTAGATTTATCGATTAATTGTGTAGTGACCAACGCCAAAGGCCAACTCCCGCCGGATGTCAACCCGGATGGCATGGTAGCAGCTGCTATACAGAACGGCGGCGAGATTGTGGATGTGCAAGATTAATAGGAATCGATTTGTGGTAAATTGGGAATCGTGGTTGATTTCCCACATACAAATC
The DNA here is from genome assembly GCA_016928525.1 of Anaerolineales bacterium. Next base: position 3,036 of record JAFGKO010000083.1, read on the forward strand.
CCAATCCCCGAGTAACGATTTACGAGGTGTATTTATGGCAAAAGGATTCAACCGGCCTCCCGGCGGAGGCAAAGGACAAGGCGGCATGATGGCCCAACTGCAGCGCATGCAGCAGCAACTGGCCGACGCGCAAGCCGCGCTGGCTGAGGAAACCGTCACCGCCACCGCTGGCGGCGGCGCGATCAAAGTCACCATGACCGGCGACCAGAAATGCCGCGAAGTGGTCATCGACCCCGCCCTGCTCGAAGATGCCGATGCTGAAATGTTGCAAGATTTGGTGCTCTCGGCTGTCAACCTGGCCCTGGATCAATCGCGCGAGTTGGCTGCCGAGCGACTCGGTCCGCTGGCGGGTGGGTTGCCATTTTAGCGAATAGATATTAGAGAGTGGAGACTAGTCACTACTCTCTACTTATCCAATCTCTACTCTCTAGCCCATGCTTCTCCCCGACCCCCTCCAGAAACTGATCAACGCCTTCGAGCGACTGCCGGGCATTGGGCCCAAGTCCGCTTCGCGCTTGGCGTTCTTCCTCCTGCGTGCTGACGCCTCCTTCTCGGACGATCTGGCCGAAGCATTGACCGGACTAAAAGACAAAGTCGCCTTTTGCGCGGAGTGCTTCAACATCACCGCTGCAGGTCACGAGTTGTGCGAAGTATGCGAGTCGCCTAAACGCGACGCTGGAGTCATCTGCGTTGTTGAAGAGGCGTTGGATGTCTTGGCCCTGGAGCGCACAGGAGGGTATTTTGGCAAGTATCACGTTTTGCACGGTGTGCTCTCGCCCATCGAAGGCATTGGCCCCGATGACATCAAGATCAGGCCGTTGATCGAGCGTGTAGCGCGTGGGGACGTGAAAGAGATCATCCTGGCCACCAATCCCAGCATGGAAGGCGACACGACCGCCATGTACATCCAGCAGCAATTGGAGCCGTACGATTTGCGTATCACCCGTCTCGCGCGCGGGCTGCCTGTCGGCGGGGATCTGGAATACGCAGATCAGAACACCTTGCTGCGGGCTCTGGCTGGTAGACAGGAAATGGATTAGATGCCGATAGGGGCAGGTCTCAGACCTGCCCCTAAGCATTTTCTATATGAAAATCACCCTCCTAACCTATGGTTCACGCGGCGATGTCCAACCCTTCCTCGCTCTTGCAATCGGTTTGCAGAAGGCAGGTCATGTTGTAAAACTGGCAGCGCCACACCGTTTCGAGGATTTTGTCGGCGCCTACGACATACCCTTCATACCACTGGCAGGCGATCCCGAAGTCATCAGTCAGCGTCTCAACGATGCGGGCGCGAATCCCATTCGCATGGTGCGCGCCATGAGTGATTACATCTTCTCCATCGCTGACCAGGTCGCTCGCCAGGCTTTTGCCGCTTGTGACGAAGCCGACCTGATCATCCATTCCTTTCTCTTTACGACTGGCGGCCATTCGCTGGCGCGCAGGCTTGGCATCCCTGATGTTTCGGTACAGACTTTCCCAATCTTTGCGCCCACGCGTGCCTTCCCGCCTGTCTCCATGCCAGAACTGCTGCCCGGTTCACTTAGTTATTTTTTCCATTGGCTGACGACCCAGATTTTTTGGCATGGCGGGAATATCGGGTTCAGACGACTTAAAAAAGCCGATCCTGAAACATTTGACCTGGATTTACACTGGCCTTTTAGTGCAGATGATGACCGCCCCAGGACTCCACTCGTGCTTGCTTGCAGCCCAACGATCATTCCTCGCCCTAACGATTGGTCTGCGTCCCACATTCACATCCCTGGCTATTTCTTCCTGGATACGTCAGAAACCTACCAGCCGCCTGCCGCCTTGGCAGGTTTCCTGGCAGGTGGTGAACCGCCAATCTGTGTGACGTTTGGCTCGATGATCCACCGTGATGTGCAGCGTATCTACCGCGCCGTGTTGGATGCAATTGATCAAACTGGAAACCGTGCGGTGATCCTGATCGGTTGGGGCGGTTTGCAAGATAGGCATTTGCCCGAAAATGTCCATGTAGCTGAAGCCGTTCCTCATGATTGGTTATTCCCGCGTTGTAAAGTAGTTATCCATCATGGCGGCGCCGGCACAACCGCTGCCGGTTTGCGCGCTGGCATCCCGAATATTGTGGTATCATTCGCTGCCGACCAGCCATTCTGGGGCAAATGTGTCCATGCTATTGGTACAGGGCCAAGCCCGATTCCAGTCAAGAAGCTGACAGCCAATAGACTCAGCGCGGCACTGGTCGAGGCGAATGGTGACGCCATTCGAAACGGCGCGCAGGCTGCGGGTAGAACGATCCGAATGGAGGCTGGAGTGGGGCAAACGGTCAAGTTTATCGAGGAATACGTCGCCAAATGGCGAGAACCACCTCATCCGCAATATTTTAAGGTTAAATTGTCTGACAAGTACACAGGGTTTTCTTAAAGTCGAGAAATAAGAGTGGATAGTCTCCCTATTGAGTGCAGTTTTAGTTTTACCGCGAAGACGCGAAGGCCGCGAAGGTTTTCGCATCCCGCGAAGGGAAGCCCTTCGCGTCCACAATACATTCTTCGCGCTCTTCGTCACTTTGCGGTTCAATTGCATTGCTGTTTCTCCAGAACTGCACTCTATAGGGAGACCACCTAAGAGTGAGAGCGGCAAAAGGTTTGGCATCAAACATACGTCGAGCCTGAGCGTGATAGGTGAAGCCCTGATTGTGCAACAGGGCGATGACCAAATTGTTGATGATTGCCATCGAACGAGCAATCGTTTTGAGCGTCATCCTTGTTTTATCTTCGTGAAAAGTAACGTCACGTCGATAATGCAATCCGTTTTCAATGCTCCATTCTGAGCGGACAAATTCGAGCATTTTTCCGATTAGCCTGCTCACCTGTTAGGCTGGTGATGATGCCATATTGAGTTTCTTGATGCACTTTGGCAGTGTTTGAATACGTAAACCGGCGCTCCATTTTGAAAACTTGTTGTACCAAAGGCCGATCCAGATAATCATTAGATTTGTGGCGCAATAGTAGTCAAGGCGAGATTTCTCAGAAAATGGCCGGAGATTTGTTAGGCGGTGGCATACTGCTTCAA
>JAFGKO010000007.1 GCA_016928525.1 Anaerolineales bacterium
ATGAGAAATGCGGTTCCTTCGGAGGATTTCTCTACCAAAGACTCGAAACTTTCCATCTGCAGGGTGCTTAAAGTGCGATAGCGACTCTCGAAGTAGGATTCAAGCGTAATCTTTATCGCATTCTGCTCCGCTGAATTATCTGAATCTGGGCTTTCAGCTTTGATTTGAATGGTTCGAACAAAGAAAAACGATATTGCAATCAGCATTGTAACGATCGACCATCGTAGAGTTCTCATCAGCGTGTTCTCCTGGTGTTTGGCAAATTTATCGAGGGTGTCTTACTATGGCGAGATCATATTTCCTGCCAACATGCCACGAACAATCAGGGGAATGGAGCTGTGGAAAAAGAATCAATCTTCCATTTGCCGTTTTCCTGTATTAATGTCAAAAAAAGTGTTTGTAAAGAACCACTTTCCACAGAACCTGACATATTTCCCTGCCCCCATGCTTTTATCTGTATAGTAAACCGTTTTTTATCTACGGGGTCTGGTTTAGCCTCCCCGCCCTGGTTTTCAACTGCTATATAATAAGGCTCAATTTTTATGATTTCGACTGTTTTGAATGCTATTTGTTTGTTAGTCACATAATCTTCTAAGCCTTGAGGGCTTTGGGCCGAAGAACTTAGTAATTGATAAGCCTCCTCATAAAGGCCATGACCTAAAAATGTATAGTATTGAGTAATTACGATAATGCCATCATAATATCCTGAATCCTGAACAGGTTGAGATTCTGTCGGACTCAAAATAGCTGGTTCGGCCACTGGTGTAGTGATAGCTGTTGGCTGGACAATTCTGGTTACTTCGATTGTCTGCGGTACGAGGCGTGTAACCTCAACAGTCTGGATTGCTCCACTACTACAAGATGCCAATATAAATGTCAATAGCAGGATTACAGTTAGTATTTTGGTTTGTTTCATTCCAAAATCCTTTCTCTACGACTTGGTTTACGAACGCGCTTCTGCCCTCCCGCCCTTGATAGGGTGACCAGAGGAGATAATGCATCGCAAGAAGCGGTTCTACGCTGACCATCTTTCTTTCCCATAGTATCTAACGTTTACATTTGGGGTTGCTGCGGGTGACTTGCGTAAGCGGCTTTGCCCCGCCAGATTTGCTTACTCAAACCACTTCAAACGTGGAGGCCAGCAGTAGCCCCCAAACATGTGGTGTTGTGCGGCTCCTTGCTCTTACTCAAAAACGCGTTCGAAGATTAGTTGTTCGTTTTTCTGAGTGTACAACTCTAATCTTGTCTTAACGATATTGTATTGCACAACGCTCCCCAAGAGCGTTGTGTATTCAGCTTCTGCTAGAAGAGCATTTTCGCTACAATCAACATTTGTGGTCATACTTAAATATGTAATTACAAAGCGATCAGCATTAGCCTGATATTCTCCTTCATAATCCCTGCAACTAGTAGTCCCAACAAAAACACCTTGATCAAACCGAATCGTGAAAGCGCTCAAATTGCTTTCTTCTATGCCATCTGCTGATACCAATTGCCATTCATTGCCAACCAGCTGATGTGGCTGTACATCATAGGTTGGAATCTGACGAAATTCCAATAAAACCTGATCCTGACTATCTATTAAACTGAGTTCGTTTCCCTCCTGTCGGTACTTAGTGGCCTCTCTTAATCTGGACAGGTACTGTTCTTCTAACTCCATAATCCCTTCAGGCTCGATGCAAAGCATCAAGGTCATTTCGATGATCGTGACTTCAAAATGGTTTCCGCTTGCTGTTTGATAATTGGCCGAGTAAGAATTGCATCCTGACGAACCACCAAGCGCTCCAGAGCTGATATTGAGTGTAATCGGTGCTTCAGCAAATAGGTTTTGATCTGACATGGATAGTAGTTGCCAGCGCGTTCCTGCCAGATCACTCAATCGTTGTGCCTGGTTCTCATCTTCACTGGTTGTGTCATTTGTCTGGCGCAATAATAACTCACCATCGGCATAGCGGATGCGTAATATCCCGTCTTCCTCGATTGTGTATGAATCGAATGTAGCCATCGCATCAGCAAAAGCAATTTCTACGGTGTTGATAATTGGGGGCGTGCATGCGACTTCGGTTCTAAATGCAAATGTGATCGTGATGCGTTCGTTTTCGAGAATATAGTGACCGGAAACGGAATTGCAACCTGCGTCAAGGTATACGACTCCGCCCTTGAAGTGAACTGTGAAGGGAGATGGTTCGGATATACCCGGCGCATTTTCATCGCCATCAAAAGCCAACAACTCCCAACTTGACCCGTCCAATGGATCCGGGTAGCTGGTTGCGGGGACAATGAAGGTGGAAGTTGGTGTCAGGATTGGATGCGGAGTCAGGACCAAGGTTGGCATCAAAGTCGCTTCGACAGTGTCAGCGAGCGAGTCGTCGGGTGCGCTAACGTTTGTGCAGCCGAAAAGGGAGAGAAAACTGACCAGCACAACAAATTCCTGGATTACAGTAAAGCGTTTCATTTTCATCATCCTTTGTTGCCCATGGCCTATTTTTGTATCAGGGGAAGGTATGCATCGCCAGCTATTAACGAAAGATTCCACCAGTCTTGTACAATGTGCCACTTTGAAAAAAACGAGTCTTCGCCGTTTGTACATGAGAGGGTGACACTTCCGCTTTTAATGCCAGTCACATCAACTGTTTGGTTTGTCAACGGCCTATATGCAGGCCCGCCGCTATCGCCTTCTATCCCCGTTGGATCAATTGTAAACACATCAGTATAGTAAAGACCACCTGCTTGGTGAAAAAAAGTGGTGCTCGTGCAGTTTAATTCCCCACATCGAGTTCCTGAGTTATTACCTGTCCAGCACCGCCAATATCCAGTAACGTAAGTAGATGTTGAACCACCGATGTCACGGTAGTCGCTGTAATAATTAACATCATCATAAGCAGTCCAAAAATCGTTCATGTATAGGATCGCAGCATCAATGCCTGTGCCATTGGGGATTAACGTCCCCCATTTATGAAAGCCTGAGTATGTACCTATTTGCGTAGAATTGTGATATACGGGATCCCCAGTTGATATTCCCAACAAATCTATACAATGACCGGCAGTGAGTATTGCATACGCATCATTATGTTTCACAGTAAATCCGAGGGTACAACTACTCCCGCCACTGGTATCGCTCCAGCTATCTCCCCTCTCACTGCTTCCAATGTGCTTTCAACCCTTCCTTCGCCTACAACAATGGATGGATCAGCCAGCATGATTGCCAGATCATTTGGAAGAGATGCTTTGTCAACGATTCCATCAGGAGATTTTTTCGCGTCGGAGGGCGTGATAAGAACATTAACTTGATTATTCTTTTGGTCAAGAGACACGGCTTGAATCTCGGGATGACTCGGGGCGGCTTCTGAAAGAACTTGGAATTGCTGTTCCAGATGATGGTTGGAGAAATCAACTAATTCTATATATAATCGCTCAGGGTATTGGAGTGGCGGTAACATCTTTTGAAGTTCATTTACCGCCATTTGATCTCTAACGAGTTGTAACACTAATTGGCCACCAACTGTCTCATCCTCGCTACCGGCTGCGTGTTCCAGGTAAATACCTCCAAATGTATTTTGAAGCTTTGGGTCGTTCTCAAAAAAGTTTAACAAAGCGTTGCCATCTTCTTCCAGGTTTATTCGTGTTTCGAGTTCCTTGGCTTCAATAGGCGTTAATACCATTCCGCCGAAGAGCTCCTTGATAACTGCATCATCCGAAGAACGAACGGCCTCTACATATTCAATATCACTACGGAATCCTAGAGATTTCCGCAATTCTATCTCTGCTTCAATTTCAAGCAGTGATACGAAAGGTTCATTCTCGGAAGGATGCAATGTTGGTATGGGTGTGTTTTCGTTTTCTGGTGGCGGATATGCAATTGGATCTAACGGCTGACTTGGCGAAGATGGTGGGGGATAAGCTCCTTGTTCTGCTGCCACAGAGGACCAATTGTGTGGAAACAGTGAGAAAGAAGCAATCAATGCAATCATAACTAAAGCAAACAGGGACATTTTGAGAAAGTTCCCCATTTTCTTGTCTCCTTTTATGATAATGAACTTGAAAACAGCCTCACAACGAAAAGGATTGGCGCGGCGGAGTAAAAGTCAGTCCAATGGACCAATGAGCAGCCGCCACATCGTCAGGGTTGGACGAAGCCGGGTGATTTGGGAAACGATCCGAAATTTTTGTTGGCTGTCCTTCCCTTTGAACAGTGATCCGAGATCATTGTAGCAAGATTCACAATCCACCGCAAGCAAAAATTAGATACTATTTTGAAGCTCGATCACAACCTTGTATGGCTCGATTTCAATCACTACAGAGCTGGTTGACTGTTCCTTCCCCACAGCAGTGTATACCTATATCCGGTAATTCTTAATATTCCAACACTTCCACAGTCTTCTCTAAATCTCCTTGCCCCGGTGTCAGGCAAATCCGCGTCGTATTCAAGTTACTGTGCCCCAGAAGTGCAGCCACTTTCTCCAGGCTGACCTCCTGATCGACCAGCCGTTTGGCGAACGTGTGACGCAGGCTGTGTGGGCTGACTTCGTCCGGATCCAGGCGGGCACTGTAGGCCAGGGCGCTGATGATGCGCCGCAGGGCGGAGGTGGAAAACGCATCACCGCGCTGTCCCGTAAAAATCCAGCTGGCTTCTGTCTCCAGCCGGATTTCAAGCCAGGCTGAAAGCGCCTGACGGGCTTGCTTGTTGAGCGGGATGCGGCGCTGCTTGCGGCCTTTGCCGCGCTGAACCAGCACTTCTCCTTTTCTTTCGCTAATTTCAAGATTGCTTGTGACCAGGCTGCAGACTTCCTCGGCGCGCAAGCCTGTGTTCAGCATCAACACCAGGAGTGCCTGGTTGCGCAGAGCCTGGCGTTTGGCCGGCTCCGTCTGGGCGCCTTACAGCTCGCGTTCAGCTTGGCGCAGCAGGGCACTCGAATTGCTCATGCCAAATCTGTTTTCCCCCACGCGGATAGGAAATATCGCTCACATCATCCCCAACTTTGGCCGGTACTGCAGCGCCTCGGCCAGGTGCGCCGGGCCGATCTGGGCCGCGCCAGCCAGGTCGGCAATGCTGCGCGCTAATTTCAGCACCCGGTGGTAGGCGCGCGCCGAGAGCTGCAATTGCGCCATGGCGGTCTTCATCAAGGCCCGCCCGCTGGCATCCAGTTCGCAGTACTGGCGCACTTCGGCCGGGCCCATGTCGGCGTTGCAGGCCAAACCGTTGGGGGAAGCGCTGAAACGGGCGCGCTGGTGTTCTCTGGCCGCTTCGATGCGCGCCCGGATCACCTGCGAAGGTTCCCCCACCCGGCTGTCGCTCAACTTCTCGTATTCGACGCGCGGCACTTCGATGTGGATGTCGATGCGGTCGAGCAACGGGCCGGAGATACGTTTCTGGTAGCGCGTCACCACCGAATTAGAGCAGGTGCATTCTTTGACGGCGTCCTGGAAATAGCCGCAAGGGCAGGGATTCATGGCGGCGATCAGCTGGAAGTTGGCCGGGAAGGTCAGGGTGCCGATGGCCCGGCTGATGGTCACAATCTTGTCTTCCAACGGCTGGCGCAGCACTTCCAGGACGCGTGAGCCGAACTCGGGCAGTTCGTCCAAAAAAAGCACGCCGCGGTGCGCCAGCGAGATCTCGCCCGGGTGCGGGATGTTGCCGCCGCCCACCAGCCCGGCGTGCGAGATGGTGTGGTGCGGCGCCCGGAAGGGCCGCTGGCGCACCAGCGGCATATCAGCCGGCAGCTGGTCGGCGATCGAGTAGATGCGGGTCACGTCCAGGGCCTCGTCGATCGGCAGGCGCGGCAGGATGCCGGGCAAAGCGCGCGCCAGCAAGGTCTTACCACTACCGGGCGGGCCGACCATCAGCAAGTTGTAGACAAAAACCATTCATGTTTGAGCTTGTTCACAAAATATGAGTGATTGACATCTACCCATTCTGGTAAAGGCGGATACAATCCACCAATGTCTGGAGTGGTTTTGACCAAACAATTCGTGATCTCCCACAAGAAATCGAAGCGCTGATGACCGGATCACACATGA
>JAFGKO010000084.1 GCA_016928525.1 Anaerolineales bacterium
AAAAACCATACATTTCAAACTATGTCTCGGTCAATCCTTTGTCCCTAAAAAAGGCTTGACAAAGTCATAGTATTCGCAATGACATGCATAAATGATGTAGAATCATCCATCATATTTTGCAGGAGGCCTTATGCGAGTCGCATTCCAGGGAGAGGCGGGGGCTTATAGCGAGGAGGCAGGCTACGGGTATTTCGAGGCGCCGGAGATGGTACCTGAAGAGTCGTTCGAGGCCGTTTTCACGGCCGTCGCTTCAGGGGCCTGCCAGGCCGGTCTGATCCCCATCGAAAATTCGCTGGCGGGCAGCATCCACCAGAATTATGACCTGCTGTTGCGACACGAGCTGCACATCGTGGGCGAGTATTTCCTGCGCGTGCGGCACTGCCTGATCGGGTTCCCGGGGGTGGGACTGCCCGAGATCCAGCGTGTGATCAGCCACCCACAGGCGCTGGGACAGTGCGCCGGGTACCTGCGCGAGCTGGGCGTGAAGACCGAGCCGGTCTACGACACGGCGGGGAGCGTCAAGATGCTCAAGGCGGGCGGCGAACGGACCACGGCGGCGATTGCGTCGAAACGGGCGGCGGAGATCTACGAGATGCAGATCTTGCAGGAGAGCATCGAGGACAACCCGGAGAATTACACGCGTTTCCTGGTCATTTCAGTGCAGGACCGGCAGCCGGAAGGCGAGGCCAAGACGTCGATCGTGTTCACGCTCAAGAACCAGCCGGGGGCGCTGTTCAAGGCGCTGAGCGTCTTCGCCTTGCGCGACATCGACCTGACCAAGATCGAGTCGCGCCCGCTGGCGGGCAAGCCCTGGGAGTACCTGTTCTACATCGATTTTCTGGGCGCGGCGCACGAACCACAGGCCCGGCGCGCGCTCGACCATCTGGGCGAGTATGCCTTGATGTTGCGGGTGTTGGGGTCGTATAAGCGATTTGTGCGCTAGGTGGTTGTTTTTTGAGATACAGGTACGTATAATTTATCTAAAGTTTGTCAATCGGAACATATCTGCAGAAGAGTGATTGGACATTTTCTCTGAAAGCAGAGGGAAGTTTTCAATATGACAAAAGTATTTATTTCATATTCTTGGGATAACGATGACCATAAAAATTGGGTTCGTGAGTTAGCCACTCGCCTCAGGAGCGATGGAATTGATGTGACTCTTGACCAATGGCATTTAGTTCCTGGAGACCAACTCCCAGAATTTATGGAGCGAGCAGTTCGCGAAAGCGACTATGTTTTGATTATTTGTACGCATAAATACAAAGAGCGGTCAGATAATCGTCAAGGAGGAGTGGGTTATGAGGGCGACATAATGACTGCCGAAGTTATGAGTACCCGTAATCAACGTAAGTTTATTCCAATATTAAGGCAGCAATCTTGGAGCGATTCCGCACCAAGCTGGTTGGCAGGAAAATATTATTTAGATTTATCGTCTTCACCTTATCAGCAAAAACATTATGGTGATTTGCTAGCCACGCTTTTAGGGACGAGAGAAAAAGCTCCTCCCATTGGAACCATAAAAGCTGATGAAACCACCTACAGCATTGCACCAAGCATTACAAGAGTTTCAAATTCTTCTGATTTTGAACCAATTCATATTATTGGCATAATTTTTGACCAAGTTGGAACTCCTCGAAATGATGGCACTCGCGGAAGTGCGCTCTACAGTATCCCTTTCCGTTTGTCAAAGCATCCATCACATGAATGGGCAGAATTTTTTATTCATTTTTGGGATCATCCGCCCCGTTTCACATCGATGCACCGTCCAAGAATTGCTTCAGTAATTGGAGATACAGTGGTTTTAGATGGCACTACAATAGAAGAAGTCAAAGATTACCATAGAGATACCTTGATTCTATGCGTTCAAGAAACCAATAAAGCCTATAATGAGTTCATTGAGCGTAGACAAAAAGCCAATGAACGCGAGCAAGAGCAATTAAGAAAGCACAAGCAAAGCGTAAATGATATTTCTAAACAAATAAAGTTTGATGACGACTAGGAAGATGCGAATAAAGATTCTAAATAACCAACTCTGTTCTTGCGGGAAAAATGATAGCCCGCCATCATGCGTGAGTGCGCGCGGACCCCAAAAAACGCGGGTTTTTCCCCTACAGGGATGTTAGCGCCAACTGTTAGGTATTCCAATATAAGAAAGTAACGTTCAAAAAGGATACTACATCATGGACATCGGAAACCGTTTTTCGCTTGAGGACTTTCTTGCGTATTTTTTCCCCGGCGTTACTGCCGCACTAGGAATTTATGTCCTGATTAACATGATCGTAGCCAATAACAATCTGCCATCTTTGACAGCTGATATTACAACTGGTGTTATTTTCTTTGTTTTGAGTTATATCCTCGGTGTTATTTTTTCGAGCTTTGCTGAACTCGCTTTCTCTAAAGTGAAGAGCCACAAAGAAGTAATCCCATTAAACGATGAGTTGAAGAGCATAGTCATTGCAGCTTTCAGAGATACCTTCAAAATATCTCAAAACACAGAAATCAAATGGTCAAGAGATCATTTCTATTTATGCCGTTCGATTGTTTATGAGCGCGTACCAAGTGTTTTACCATTTATACAGAGGCAAAGTAGCCTGAGGCAATTGAGAATCAGTCTTATACCAACTCTTTTTGTATGGCTTCTTGTAGGCATTGAATGGGGAATACAAAACATCCTTGATAAATCTTTGATTGTCGGCTCAACAATTATTGCGTTATCCGTAATCATGTTTATTGCCATTGCAATGATGACAATAAACAGAGCACGAAGCAATGAATGGCGTGAAGTGCGTGAAGTACTTACTGCATTTGGAGCAAGTTATAGAGAAAGTCAGGTAAGAGAGAAAACAAGAGCTCGAAAAATCTAAACAACGCTTACAAAAAGTGCATCCCGTCCCCACTACGTGGGTTGCCCCTGCGGGATGCTACGCGAGGACGAACGGCCGGACTCGTGGGACCTCGGCACTCGTGGCCATGTCAATATAAGGAGTTCCAAATGGAAACGTCCCTTGGTCTACCCAATATGTTACAAAAGATCTTACTCTCCTGCGGCATCCTCGCTGCGCTGCTTTATCTGGGGACGGATTGGCTCGCAGGGAAGCTGCTGAAGGGCTACAGTTTCGTGGCCCAGTCCATAAGCGAACTGAGCGCTGCCGGCTCTCCGACGAGAGCGCTCGTCGTCTCGCTCACGCTTGCGGCTGGCGTGTTCATGATCGCTTTCGGAGTCGGTGTCTGGCGGGCGGCGGGTCAGGTGTTTCTCCCGCGTGTCGTCGGCGGGCTTGTGATCGGGAATGTGGTGGCGGGGCTCGTCGCCATCCTTTTCTTTCCGACCCGTTTTGGTGAGAGGCCAGTCTTCGGTAGTGTGGGTGTGATTGTCATGTTCCTCGGCGTTGTCTTTTTCGTGCTGGCGATGGTGCTCGGAGCCCTAGCGTATAGCGGTTGGTTCCGCATCTTTTCCGTCGCGATACCGGTGACTTACGTCCTTCTGGCCATCTTGAGGTTCGCGACTGCCACCACATCTTCCGCAGGAGAAACCGTGTCGTTGGTGGGAGCGCAGGAACGGACTATGTCTTACAGTTTCCTGTTGTGGGTGATGGCCTTAGCTATACACCTCCTGCTACTGTCTAGTAGAGGCATGGACTCTGCAAGCGGTATTGGCGGATAGGAAATAGGTTGCCTATCCGCTAGTGCTGCGCGTCCAACATAGCGTTCACCCGTCCTCCATAAGGGGCAGGCGAGCGCCGGGACGGAGTAAGAGCATTGAAACTAAGCATTGTCAAAGCGAAAGGATGAAGTGATGCTGAAAACAGAACTGAAACCATACCAATGGACCGGGAAGGATCAACTTCTTTATGCGCTATCAATGATCCCTTTCCTGATGGCGTTTTTCGGAACGCTGTATTTACTTTCAACTTACTCAATCTATTTGCCAATCATATCCGTTGGCTTGTATATTCTTGTCAATCTCTTTCAGGCTGGATGTTGCATAGGCTGTCCATATAGGGGAAAATACTGTCCAGCCTTCTGCGGTGTTTACCTGGGGAATTATCTGTCGGGAATTCTGTACAAAGATCGTCAATTTGACAAGCGATTTTTCGGGCACAATGCAACTGCTGGGGAAATTACGCTGTTAATCTGGTTTATCTTTCCGTTGTATTGGTTATTCCAAACAAGCTGGTATCTGGTTCTGGTGTATCTGATCCTGTTAGTGCTACATGTCATCTTATTCGTGCCCACGCAGTGTTCGAAATGTAGTTACAATGCGACATGCCCCGGTGGACAGGCATGGCAAGTTTTTTGTAAAAGGTTTGGGTTTATTGACGTTCATGAGCACTCATAGCGTGCATCTCGTTCCCACTACACGGGCTAAGGCGAACGCCCAGACTTACGGGATTCGCCCTACTGTTGAATTGTGAGTAGTAAATCTGTGCGTATTGAAAGAGCGAACCAAACGGCTCGCTCTTTTTTCTACGTTTCAGCTAAGATCAGGGGAGATCGAAGCGATCCGCGTTCATCACTTTGTTCCAGGCCGCCACGAAATCATGCACGAACTTCTCCTGCGAGTCATCCTGCGCATAAACTTCCGCCAGGGCACGCAGTTGGGAGTTCGAGCCGAAGACGAGGTCGACCCGGGTGCCGGTCCACTTCAGTTCACCGGTTGCGCGGTTACGACCCTCGAAGACGTTTTCGTCTTCCGAGGTGGCCTTCCACTCGGTGCTCATGTCGAGCAGGTTGACGAAGAAGTCGTTGGTCAGCGCACCTGGCCGCTTGGTGAAGACGCCATGCTGGGACCCTCCGAAGTTGGCATTCAATACGCGCATACCGCCAACCAGAACCGTCATCTCAGGCGCGGTCAGCGTGAGTAGTTGCGCACGGTCAACCAGAAGTTCCTCTGCCGTTACCGAATATTTAGCTTTGAGGTAGTTACGGAACCCGTCTGCAGCCGGTTCGAGTACGGCGAAGGACTCCACGTCAGTTTGTTCCTGCGACGCATCCATGCGTCCTGGCGTGAAGGGAACTGTTACGTCGTGACCGGCATTCTTCGCAGCACCCTCGACCGCGGCACAACCGCCAAGGACGATCAAGTCGGCGAGCGAAACCTTCTTGCCCCCCGACTGTGCGTCGTTGAACTCCTTCTGAATGCCCTCGAGGGTTTCCAGAACTTTCGCCAGTTGCGCGGGCTGGTTCACTTCCCAATCCTTCTGGGGCGCGAGACGAATGCGCGCCCCGTTCGCGCCACCGCGCTTGTCGGAGCCACGGAAGGTCGATGCAGATGCCCAGGCGGTCGAGACCAATTGAGATAAAGACAGGCCCGAGGCAAGGATCTTGGCTTTAAGGTCTGCGATATCCTGCATGTCGATCAACTCATGGTTGACTGCGGGGATTGGGTCTTGCCAGATCAGTTCCTCCGCAGGCACTTCCGGACCGAGATAACGCGAGCGCGGGCCCATGTCGCGGTGGGTCAGCTTGAACCAGGCCCGGGCATAGGCATCTGCGAATTCGTCGGGATTCTCAAGGAAACGCCGCGCGATCGGCTCGTAGATCGGGTCCATTTTCAGGGATAGGTCTGCTGTGGTCATCATCGGTCGGTGCTTTTTTGACGGGTCATGCGCGTCAACCACCATGTCCTCTTCGTCCACGTCCTTGGCCAGCCACTGCCAGGCGCCGGCAGGGCTTTTCACTTTTTCCCATTCATATTTGAACAGGACTTTCAGGTAACCCATATCCCATGTAGTGGGATTTGGCTTCCAGGCACCTTCAGGGCCGCCGCCGATCGTATCACCGGCCATGCCGCTGCCGTGTTTGCTTTTCCAACCGAGCCCCTGTTCTGCGATGCCCGCCGCTTCTGGCTCAGGACCGACCAGTGCCGGATCGCCAGCGCCGTGAGCCTTGCCGAAGGTGTGCCCGCCAGCGATGAGTGCGACCGTCTCTTCATCGTTCATCGCCATGCGTCCAAAAGTCTCTCGAACGTCTTTGCCAGATGCGACCGGATCCGGGTTGCCGTCCGGACCTTCCGGATTGACGTAGATCAAGCCCATCTGAACGGCTGCCAGGGGATTTTCGAGATCGCGCTCACCTGAATAACGGCTCTTGGGCTTGTCGCTCGTAGCCAGCCATTCATCTTCAGCGCCCCAGTAAATGTCCTCTTCCGGCTCCCAGATGTCCTCGCGTCCGCCCGCGAAGCCGAAGGTCTTGAAGCCCATTGTCTCCATAGCAACGTTACCAGCCAGAATCATCAGGTCGGCCCAGGAGATCTTATTCCCGTATTTCTTCTTGATTGGCCAAAGCAGCCGGCGCGCCTTGTCGAGGTTGATGTTATCGGGCCAACTGTTGAGGGGTGCAAAGCGCTGGCTGCCG
>JAFGKO010000085.1 GCA_016928525.1 Anaerolineales bacterium
ACAGGGAATACGGTGGTTTTTAAACCGGCCAGTGAAACGCCGGTCATCGGCCTAAAAATCGGAGAGCTTTTCGAGCGTGCCGGTCTTCTTCCCGGAGCGTTGAATGTGATCACAGGGCCTGGCAGTGTGCTCGGTGATGCGCTGATTGATGATGATCGCTGTTCCTTTGTCGCACTCACGGGCGAGACCCGTACCGGTCGCCATGTGGCCCAGCGGGCAGCCGCCAAATTAAAAGAGTATACCCTCGAGTTGGGGGGGAAAAATCCGCTTATTATTCTGGCCGATGTCGACATCAATTACGCCGTGAATGCCGCGGCCTTTGGCGCGTTCTTGCACCAGGGACAGATCTGTATGGCGGTCGGTCGGGTGATTGTAGAAGCATCCATTGTTGAGGAGTTTGCCAAAAAATTCGCGGAAAAAGCGGCCGCGCTGCCGGCCGGCGATCCCAGCCTGCCCACGACGGTGATCGGCCCGCTGATCAGCGATACTCAGGTTCAGAAAGTGGACGCCCACGTAAAAGAGGCGGTTGCGCAAGGGGCGAAACTCCTGGCGGGCGGCACGTATGAAGGACGGGTCTATCGGCCTACGGTGCTCACAAATGTGACCCGCAAAATGCAAGTCTTTCATGAAGAGACGTTTGGGCCGGTGGCCTCAATCATTACGGTCAAAGACGAAAAAGAAGCGCTGGAAGTCGCCAACGATACCATGTATGGCCTCTCGGCAGGAGTCCTGACGCAGAACCTGGAAAAGGCCATTTACCTGGCCGAAGGGCTTGAAGCAGGGATGGTGCATGTGAACGACGCCTCCATTGATGCTGAGGCAAGTGTGCCCTTTGGAGGCTGCAAAGGAAGCGGCCAGGGCCGGGAAGGCGGCCATTATTCTCTCGAGAAACTGAGCGAACTGAAGTGGGTTACGATCCAGAAACAGCAACGACTGTTTCCTTTCTAGCTGACTGATGTTTCGTACCTGTCAGACACTTTCCGAAGTGTCTGACAGGTTTTGAGAGGGGGGCACGCTATGGCAGACTATGAAGCGCTCAAAGCAAAAGTACAGGAACTGGCCGAGAGGAAGTGGGATCTCTCAGCAATTGAGGCCAGGTGTAAAAAGCTGGCCGCAAACGGAATCCCCAGGAAGATCCTGAACCGGGATGACCTGTTAGCCCACAAGCAGCAAATCCTGGATCGCGTTCAGCAGCGGGGCGAAGAATATAATGCTTTTCTCCATAACTGTGCCCAGAGTACCGCACTTGCTGTGATGGAAGAATTTGGTCTGGGGAATATGGAGATTATTAAAGCGTTATCTCCCTTTCCTGGCTTTGGCGCAACCGGTTGGATGTGCGGGGGCGTCACCGGGGGATTGATTGCCCTGGGGTTATATTTTGGCAGTGATGATGTGCAGGATCGTGAAGCCACTGGCGCAACCATCATGGCAGCCCGAAAATTCATGCCGCGCTTTGAACAGGAAGTCGGAGCCGTGATATGCCCGAAGATCCATGAAGACGTGGTATTTGGGCGGTACATGGACCCCGCCGCCAGCCCGGAAAATATGGAAGCCTTTGCCCAGGCGCAAGGATTCGAAAAGTGCGGTCTCCTTCCGGGAATAGGGGCACGGCTGGCCGCCGAGATTATTCTTGAAAGTTTAGAAACTGTTTGAAAAGTTACCAGATAACTTTTCAAACAGCATTGGGCTTGGAAAAAGGATGGGGCGTCGGCATGGAGAATTGGAACGCTGTCGCTCGCGGGGCCGATGGGAAGATAACCCTGGCGATGCCTACTACGAAACATTGGAGGATTCATAATCCCCTCGCTGATGGAGATCATTCATACATTTGTATCACTGTTTTGTCCTGTGATACAACCCAAATGTTCACGGTACCGGTATTCTTTCAAAAGCCAGTAGAACCATAACGGCAAGCCTGAGTCCGGCTTCAATCTGAGCTTGATTCAATGAAGGAAACTGGCCTTGCAGGTATCTATAGATATCATCATCCTCAAGGGAATGTATCAGGTCTGAAATCAATATGTTACTATTTCGTATTTTTAAACCATATTTTTGGGGAGGACCAAACTGCCTGCCACACGATTCACCGAACTCCACGTGTTTCACGCAGTTTACATTATCATCAGTTTCAGATCCAAAATACAACAATGCATCCAATAATTCTTGACTCAGGCTGTACTGGTTTTCTCCAATAAAGTCCTTTCTCCAAAGCTCGTACAGCACCTCTGCGAACTCATTCCTCTCAAATTTCATATCTACCTCGGTTTACTGGTTATTCTTTTAACAAAAAGCTCATTAAATTCCTGAAGCTTATTCGCTGGTATTCCATATCTTCCCGGCTCATTGCTCTTTTGTATGGCAAATTTAAGAAGCCAGGCACGAGCCCCAGGTTTCGCTTCTATCTCCATTCTATAAGAATGATATTTTCTTTTGGCACCTAAGCTTACAGGATCAATCGTTCCTATTTCACCGATCCATTTAGGCTGTGTTTCGTGACCAGGTCTGGGCAGTAGCTGATTAACAGGCGCAGCGGAAGCCTTTGCCTCCTCTGCGCTTCCGTATCGCTCAAATCTTTCAGTTCCTTGCCTCTTTTGGCTAATCTTGTTGGCCACAATTGTTGTTGTTGTAGGCACAGCATGCAGGAACAGTTTTTTCGCGGCTGAAGCTTCTCTGTAGCCAACACGTGCCATCGTAGCGAATAGTTTAAAATCAGATATAGCAGAAATTCTTATCCAGCGTACTGCTGCTAGTATGCCCCTTACACCCACCCTGGCTGATGTACCAACAATAGCTTGAGGCCCGGGAAGATCAAGAACCATCCAAGGATCGCACCCCCCTTTGGGGCATGGTATCATTAGTCCGTTAGGATCATGTAACCCAATTGGATTATTGAGTGCAAAGGCATATAGATTCAGTTCTTTCGCATTATCAAGACCGATATCAGGTGTAGTTCTATACAACGGATCTGCACTAATCCAGCGGCCAATGCGGGGATCATAGTACCGGAATCCAAAATATTGCAGCCCGGTTTCCGAGT
Source organism: Anaerolineales bacterium (assembly GCA_016928525.1). The sequence goes on from JAFGKO010000085.1 coordinate 3,038, forward strand.
CCAGTTCCTTACCGTCAAAGGCCACCTTCTGAGGCAAGTCTGGTTCAACTGGAGCGTGTCTGTCGGACAGGATTTCGCCGAATGGGAGGTAGTCGATCTCTTGCGAGCGTTTTCCGTTCTCATCGGTCAGCAGCCCGACAGAAGCTACAGGATCGTTATGGAAAAAACGCTGCACTGTCGCGAGAACGGGGAGTTGATCTTCTGATGCCGTGGATGTGGGATCGACGATCATCGCGGTGGTCGCCACCCGTTGCCCATCCACATAGATATGCTTGCTGCGACTGACAACGTGCTCCCAGGAAAAGGGTGTTGAGGA
>JAFGKO010000086.1 GCA_016928525.1 Anaerolineales bacterium
CATGATTTACGCCTCTATGGTTCATATCATGGTGCGGCGTCTTGCTCGACTTCAAGCTGCTGCTTGACTTTTCAAATGGCTTCTCAGTTCGTGGACGGCCAGCGGCTCGCTGGTGCTGCTTGAAGGTCCATTTCCAGCGTACTAAGGCGCGATGCCAGTCTAATACTGTTTCCGGCTTGAAGAGGAGGATACTCTCCGCCAGTTTCTGACGGGCATTCGGGCTTTTGCCTTTCAAGCGCATCGCCAACGCGACCAAAGGTACTTTCTGCCAACGTGGAATATGCGGTCCCCTGGGTTGCTTCCGTTCGACGATCCGCAGTTGTTGACGCAGCAGCATGATTTCCAGATCTTTGTCATCCTCTGCTAATCGGCTGACCGCTGCTAAATCCAAGACGAACGACCACAGGAACAAGATCCACCGAAAAACCATTGAACTTCCATCTTCTCATCGGGCATGGCAAAAACTCAAGCATACCACAGTTGAGAAGGATTGCTGGTGGTTTCTTTGAAGGTCCTGTCACCAGGAAGGAGGTTGTAATCAGACCGCTTCCTACGCCCTTGAGGGGGAAAGGAGGCTCAGATTGAATTTTTCAACCATACAGTATCTCAAACCGACCTTGCACAGCAGTTTGGTATTTCGTATCAGCGCGTACATCAAATTGTGCATGGAAAATGCAAGTAAATGCATCGATATTTCTTGGCAGCGGGCCGTGGATTTACCCGCCGCATTTTTCTATCAGGTATTTTTTGCTTTGACTGAACTTCAACGTAGTTGGTGCCGACGGCGACCTGGCACGCCGGGGAACATGCGATCCCGACGCCTCATAAACCGGTCGCGCAAATTGGTCCTTGACAGTTTAGCTCATCGGTGCGGAATGTGAATGACCGGTGTACAATTGATTCACCAGAAGAAAACGAGGTATACTGCCATGTCAGCACGCCAGGTGATTTTGCACCCCGCTGAAGAGGGCGGTTACTGGGTCGAAGTGCCCAGTTTGCCCGGTTGTATCAGTCAGGGGGATACCAAAGAAGAGGCGTTGGCAAATATCCGAGAAGCCATTGCGCTTTTTATTGAGGCCCTCGAAGAGATCGGGGAAGAGGTCCCGCCTGCCCACCCATTCATTGTCGAAACGGTTGAGGCGTAATGGCGAAATTGCCGGTCATTTCCGGTAGCGAGTGCGTCTCCGCCCTTCGGAAGGCGGGCTTCTATGAACTTCGCCAGCGGGGTGATCACGTGATCATGCGGCAGGACAGCCCACCTAAAACCGTATCGGTGCCCCTTCACAGAACGCTCAAAAAGGGAACATTACGCAGCATCATTCGTCAAGCGGGCCTCACCGTTGATGCCTTTGTAGAGTTGTTATGAGATGAACATCTACGCGGAGTACGTTGTGCCGGCTACTTACGTTGTCTGGCGTGATTTTTCGCCTGCTTCAAGTATAATCCTCACCTGAAACACTCTCCTATTTCCTCCCAACTCAACAAAAAAGGGTACTCCCAATGAACTGGCGTCAATACTGGAACGCAGGCAAGCAACTGGTCACGCGCGGTCTTCAGCAGATCGAAACCAGGGTGAAAGAGTGGACCAGACTGGCCCCGGATCGTCAGATCACAGGTGTTGCTGGGGATCTGGTGCGCAGCAAACCAGAACTGATTGCCGAGAACGCCTTTTTGCGCCAGCAAGTGATAGCGCTCAAACGTCAACACACCGGACGGCTATCGATCACGCAGCAGGATCGTTGTGTGCTGGTGGTGCTGGCCAGCAAATTGCGCGGTTGGAAGGATGCGCTGCATATCGTGAAACCAGACACGGTAATGAAGTGGCACCGGCAAGGCTTCCGGCTATTCTGGAAAAGAAGATCGCAGGGTCAACCGCGCCAGCCAAAGATATCACCCGAGACTATCGCATTGATCAAGCAGATGGCGGTTGAAAACCACTTGTGGGGTGCACCGCGCATCCGAGATGAGTTGCTCAAGTTGGGCATCCAGGTCGCCAAACGCACGATACAGAAGTACATGCGCCAGGCACGGCGCGGGCTACCACCAGAGCGCAAGAGTCAGACCTGGGCAACGTTTTTTGGCCAATCATGCTCACGAGATCTGGGCCTGTGACTTTGTGCAGCCCTATGACTTGTTCTTCCGCACAATCTTTGTCTTCTTCATGGTCGAACTGGGATCGCGACGGGTAGTTCACTTTGGTGTCACACGGTCACCGAGTGATGCCTGGGTGACCCAACAACTGCGCGAGGCCACGCCGTTTGGCGAAGGACCACGCTTTCTCATTTGCGATAACGATGGCAAGTATGGCAACCAGTTCGAACGCGTCGCGGAGGGCACTGGTATCGATGTGATTCATACACCTGTCGAAGCGCCCAAGGCCAACGCGATATGCGAAAGGTTCATTGGTAGCGTCAGGCGCGAACTGCTGGATCACATCTTGATCCTGAGCGAGCGTCATTTGCGGTGCAAGGTCAAGGAATACATCCAGTATTTCAACCATGCACGTCCGCATCAAGGTATCAACGGGCAGATACCAATTCCATCCAGCTCTCCACCAACAGTCGTTCCGCCGCTGTCTCGACTTCGGCGCATTCCCATTTTAGGAGGACTGCATCACGACTACCAATGGGCTGCTTGAGAGAAGAATCCCGCACGGATGACTTAAGTAGCCGGCACAGGTTGAGGATGATTACCTGCTGTCGCAAAAAGGCATTCTCCGCTACCAGGTCTTTTCTGCCGCGAAAGAGATCGGTCACCACTCCCTTGATCGGTCGATCGGAAGCGGGCTGGGTCCAGGTTTTCACCCGCACTTCGACCGCTTCAAGACCCCGGGCAACCCACGGTTTGCCTTCGTTCCAGAGGTGTTTCAGATTCATCGATTGTTTGCCTTTTCAAGGGCTTTGGAGAGGAAATAGACAGGGATTTCAGGTGGGGATTATACTACACACACGCAAAGACTTGGCCTAGATAACGTGAGCCGCCAGCACAGGTGGGAACAACACCTGCTAAGGAGGAAAAGGGAATGGACCTGTTTCCTAAAGAGCCGCGCCAAATCCGGGAACGCATTCGACGCTATGAACGTCTGCTACAGAAAGAAGTGGATGAGTTCGGCCAGATCAGCGATGGGTATGGCAAACGATACCTGCTGGGACCGTTGCATCTTTTGCTGGGGGATACGCCAGGTGCGCTAGCACACTACGAGTGGTTTGAAGCGATGTTTCCAGGGGATCGGGGACATCCGATGCATACCCTTTGCTGGAGTTTGGCCTTGTATCGAGTCGGTCAGCAGGCTGCCGCGGTGACCAAATTCCGCCAACTCGTCGCGGACAACCGCTACGTGCTCCCGCGCTTACTCAGTGGCGAAACGCCCGTCCTCGATCTGGAGGTCGAGGCCCATCCGGGAGAAGTCTTCGCTTTCGAAGACATGCCGATTGAGCTGTATGCTTTGTGGGATGAAAAAGCGTTGGCCTGGGCTCAAACCGTCTACGATAGTTCAGAGGTACGTCAACTCCGGGCGAAGTGAGTTGGACTGAAGTCGTGCTGCTTTTTGCCAGTTAGGTCACGCAACGGTAGTTGTTGGGGAAGTGAGTGATCATCGCTACGCACTCCACCTTCTTCAAACCGCGCGCTGCTTCTAGACAGACTGCTGCTGGCCAATCACGAAGACGCGGATCAATGTCTGTGGGGGCACTGAGCGAGAAAAATCAGCCGGACGAATCGAATCTGGGTCGCTGGCCCTGTTCTCCATGACTACTACGCAATGCCTCAAATCGGCCTGGATGACGAAAGTAGCCGGCACAGGTATCATTCATGACTACTATCGCGATGCTGCGTAGGCGAGAATGCGGGTATCCATGAGGTTTTTTGGCCCTACGCGCGTTGAGGACTTTGCGAATTATCCACACTTCCCGTCACGAAGATCAGCTGCTTCAGCCCGTCGCTTGCGCCTTTCGAGTCCCACGAAACAAAAAGGTCAACACAAACCCCGCTAAAAATCCGCCGATGTGCGCCATGTAAGCGACGCCACCCGTCTGCGACGCGTTAGCAATGGAACCGACGCCGCTAAACAACTGCAGAACGATCCACATCCCAATGACGAGAAGCGCGGGCGCTTGAACCACTCGTTGGCCCTGCAACACCTTGACTCTTCCCTGCGGGAACAGCAAAATGTAAGCACCTAGTACCCCCGCAATGGCTCCGGACGCCCCCAAATTCGGCACGTCTGATCCGAGGCTAAACGCCAACTGCGCAAAAGTTGCCGCAAGCCCACAGAGTAGGTAAAAGATGGTGAACAGGACATGCCCGAACCGATCTTCCACATTATCACCGAAAATCCATAGGTAAAGCATATTGCCTCCCAGGTGAACCCACCCGGCATGCATGAACATGGCCGTGAAGAGTGTCAGAAAATCACCGAAGGGATCGGCTTGGAAGCGGCTAGGAACGAACGCCCATTTCATAATAAAAGTGTCACCGCCACTCAGCTCTACGAGGAAAAACAGGACGTTCAAAACGATCAGGACATAGGTGACCAGCGGAAAAGTTCTGCGAGAGGTATTATCATCACCGATTGGGAACATGACGTTTGTCTCCTTTTGCCCTGGATGAATAGGTCTGGGCTTCGCGTCAAAATGAGTCTGGCGTTGCCCCTGACTTTCGGGGTCCACTACATCTGTCCCCTTTGGGCCAGACCGTTCTCCACATCTCCCTCGGACATCGTTCCACACCCGACTTCGGTTTGCCAACAACATTCTTTGGGGGGAACCACCCAAAGCCTATGCCTGGAAAAAGGAATCCGGCGCGGTGATAGGCGTGTCGGTGGCGGCTTGCAACACATCATCCCAACTGGCATTGGAAGCTCGAAGGGACGAGAACGTGGCATACTCATAGATATCGCGCTGCGGGTTGTCCAGCGCCAACAGGCGCACGAGGCGGTGCGTTCCATTGGCGTAAACAGTTTCTGTTGCCGGGTTAGTGAACCCACCCGCCCAGCGGAAAATAAACTCATCAACGCGCATTCCATGACCCAGGTGGGGGATCGGGATCACCCAGTCGGGCAGATTGATGCAGCCGTGCGTGAAGCGCCGCAGGATGGTCTCCTGACGGACAGTCTCGGCCCATAGATGCCAGGGGGAGCCATGTATGGCAAAGCCTGCCTGATCGAGATATGCGCTGCCATGCAAGAACGTACTGAAGGGCACACCCGGATAGTTGGGCATGTCCCGCGAGATATAGGCTCGTTGCAGGGCAGACACTTTGCGCGGCGTGTTTTCAGTGTTGACGATCACCGGAGTGCGCAGAATGGGGGTTAGTCCTTCAAACAGAATCATGTCCCGCGCAAAGATATCGAGCAGGATAAACTTGTCGATCTCCTCCGGCCCACCCGTGATATGGCCCAGCGGTGCAGTCGTCACGTCGCGATCGATCACTTGCAGGGCTTCCATGCGCATATACACAGGCCAGGGAAATGAGTCATCCCAACGATCATCGGGAATGAGTTCGACCCAGCCGTTTTCATGTGGAAAAAAACGGACCAATGCGCCATACATCAGGTATGTTGTGCCGAAGATGGACGACGACCGGACAGGATTATCGATGCGCGGCGCGCCCCAACCGGGAGCCGTGTAGAGGGGCACCCCCGTTTCGCGCACAAATCCATAGTTCAGTTCGCCAGGATAGACCATGCTGGATGGAGACGTATTGCGGGCGTAATCGTTGGGATGCTGATAACGCTGGTAGAGGCGGATCGATTCCGCAACCTGCTGCATAACACTATTAACCGTTTCGTCAGTTTCCGTGGCGGACATTAACGAGATCAGGTACGACCCGCCGTCTTCCATCAGCCACACGCCGGCATCGTTGCGCACCGTCGTTCCCACTTCGACAGGGCGCAGTATACCCTCTTTGCTGTAGTGGTCCGTATAGGCGATTGCCCGCTCGAGCGATGAAACATATGCCTCAACGGTGACGGATAACAGTTGGCGCGTCGCTAGAATTGAGTTCTGGAAATGGGAATTGCTTTCCCAGCGTGGATCGTTACTCGCCTGGGCCAGGAAGCGAAAGATCCGCGCGATCTCGGCTGCCGACGTATGGTTTACACCTCGCAGGGCCAGATTATCAGCCAGTACATTATCCGGGTCAAAACGGTCATCTCTATAGCCATTGGTAGGGGTGCTGAATTCCAGGAAGTCCCAGCCATACAGGCCATAATGCAGGCCAAGATAGGCCGGATCCAGCAAGAAGTTGTTGAAGGCGATGATTGGGTTGCCCGCTTTCAACCGATTCGCAACTTCCGCCAGGACATAACCTGTCTTCTGATTGTTGCTAAACACTGCCATGCTGTAGACCGCAGAGCCAGGTTCGTCGTTCCACACCTCCTGTGGCGTATACAGATAGTAGTACAGCACTGCCGCCGATTTGAAAGAACTCGCCATCGGATAGAGACGGTCGGGCTGGATTTCGATGACGAAATTCTCTATTTGACTTGGTTCCAGATGAGAGAAGTACAGCGACATTTCGTGATCCTGAAAAGTGGCCTGCAATGTTCGCCGGATTTCACGCACAACCCCCGGCTCATCGAACCGCCGGAGAGCAGCCTCTGCCCAGCCAGGGCCCCAAAATGAGGCGCTGAATGCGGCGGCGGATCCCGCCATCAATTTGAGTGCTTGACGGCGAGTTAGGACAGAGGTCGCATGCTCAGACGGTGCGGAAGAGGATTGCGATAGATGGAGAACCATGGATGTTGTACTCCCTTAAACCGACGCCACGACTGGCCAGGCAAAAATCGAAGCGTTACATTGATTCATCCTGATCTCCCTTCAAGAGACTCTCATCGTGTGCAATAATCCATTTTGCGGGCAATTGAGCACCACACGGCTTTACGGTAGTCGTTATGGATAAAGAACTCATCAATGGGTAGAATGCTCCCCCTCGCCCACGGTGTTTTTTCAACAAAGCCTGGTTTCTGGCATATCGTGAGCGAGAGGTGTCATCAGCCGATGTTTCATTTTTGCGCGCTATAGGTTATACCTGTCCCTGTGCTCCAAAGGAAGCTCCATCGTTAACAGTCCCTTGCCGTTTCCCTTGCCGTTACCGTTTCCTTTTTCATTGCCGTTGTCCTTGCCGTTCCCATTACCATTTCCCCTACCGGGCGGGCCATCCTCCTCATTGCGAACGGAATGACCGCGTCCATCGCCGATGGTGAAGCCCGGCGCAAGCTCAGAGGGATCCACGATGGGGTAATCGCGCATGATGTGGCCCCAACCTATGCCGGAATTCCGCTTGTCGATGATCTCTTGCGGCGGCACGCCTGCGGCAGCGGACAGCAGATAAACCCGCGCAATCTCGCCAGCGCCATAGCCCTGTGCCCGCAGCAGTTCAACTTCATCATAGGTCACGCCGAAGTTATCCACCAGCGTCACGATAACTGTGTCACACCCCCTGTCGCCACAGGTGATGACACCAGTTGCGTCTGTGCCATCACACGGGCCGACCCTATCACCATGCCCCATGTGAGCCGGGATCGCACTCGCGCTGATGCTGATGCTATGAGCGTTATCTGGATTGCCAGGGGGAACGTGGCAGATCGTTGCCTTCTGATCGGCGGTATCGAAATCGATATCCACATTGGTATCAAACAACACGACAATATCAGCCAGAATGCGACCATCCGGCAGGAGTTCTCCGCTGACCGTAACGAATCTACCGTGTTCCAGCAGTACGTCCGTCTGGTCCACCAGCAGTACAACAATGGTATAGTCAAGCGTGATTGCGCCGAGTACTTGATCGTAGGAGGTAATCATCCCGGTTACGTCTAGCAGGATTGGGGGTACAACATCGGTGATGATATCGAAACCGTCGTCAAGTAAGCTGGCACTCTGTGAAATCTCGATGGCTAGAATTCGCCCATCGAAAAGCTGAAAGCCGCGCACGTAGACTGTCAGCCCGTCCGTAAGCTCGAAATCAGGACGTTCCGCGATGATAATGATGATGCCATCGAGTTCGAAAATACCTGTATCCGCACGATAATTCTGCACCAGGCCAACAACCTCAATATAGGCGGAGACGCCCTCAACGTTGGTGGTCTCGGTAGTGGTGTCAAGGGAAGTCGCCGGGCAAGGGCCTTGCGTATCTCCGTGAGCGAGATGGGCATCCAGTGCGTTCGCGCTGACCGTAATGGTATGTGCATTGGCGGGATTGCCCGACGGGATATGGCAGATGGTCACTTTTTCGTTGTTACCCTGTGCAGCAACCATCCCGCTCACGAGCATCAGGCTCATGAGTGATAGGGTGAATGAGGTGAATAAGGTTCGGTATCGCATTGTTTATTAGCTCCTGTGGATCCTATCCACAGTTTCATAATCAGTATAGTGAGGTGGAGTCTCAAGAGCGTCACAAAAAACGGGATAGTGTCCGGCTATATGCCCCCACTTGAGGGTGGATTACAACCGCGCGAGCACCTGGCGACCTCGTATGGTTCAAAAATTAACCTGAGCGAAGAAGCGTATTTTCCCTAAGCAACAAAACGACTGGAAAAACCCGGTAAGTGTGCTAAGCTTGCCGGGTTTTGTTTTGGCCTGAAACGGGAAAGGCAAGAAGGAAAATGGTCTTTCGTGTGATCTTGTATGTCTGGGAGTTTCTGTTGGATGTGTTGGCCATTAGTCGGCTGACGGACGATGAGAAAGAGTTAGAAATCCTGTTGTTGTGGCAGCAACTGCGCACCGTCGAACGAAAACAAGAGCGAGGTCCGCAGATTCCACGGTGGCAGAAAGTACCGCTCGTGGCGTTAGTCCTGCGCTTGAAGCAGCAAGCCCGTCAGTCACACCAGGCTCTGGAGGACAGCATGCGGTTGTTCAAACCGGGGTGATCCCCGAATAAAGTGTGGTTAATTCGGCA
>JAFGKO010000008.1 GCA_016928525.1 Anaerolineales bacterium
CAGGCAGCGACCAGCGGCTGTGCCACATGTCTTCCATGGCGGCAAGCATTTTGTCGCGTTTGCGGTCGGCGGCGATCAGTTCACGTGCCAGGCCCTGGTAATAGTTCAGTTCTCGCACAGGCTTTGCTCCTTTGCAGTAGACAGTAGGTTTTAGGCAGTATACAGAGCAAAAGCCCGGTTAGGCTGAACTGCGGGGCCGTTTTCAAGGCTTTGACAGGCGTTTCTAAGAAGATTAGAAAAAAAACCGGCATGGTATTTGGATGGAAATTCTTTGAAAATAATCTCGAAAATTGTGTATAATTGCGATACTTCTAGTATGCAAATGAGGCTTTGCAGAGCATAAACCCTGGTGAGAGATTTTGGCCATTCGCAAAATTTACTGTTACCCCATTCATTTTTAGCATTTTCAATTGCCATTGTCCTACTCATTGAATCTTAGCCAGGTAAATACATGATAAGTTCAAGCAAGATGACAGCGGACAACATGGAAGTTGTCCGGCGCGCGCAAACCGGTAATCTGGGTGCTTTTCGGGCGATTTTTATCCAATACAGCAGCCAGATCTGTGCCTATTTAAGTGCGCAGCTTGCTAATCCCCTTGACGCAGAAGATTTAACTGAAGAGATTTTTGTCCAAGTTTGGGAGGAGTTGGAAGATTTCGAACTCGGCAACCAATCTTTCGAGGCTTATCTATTCAAGATTGCTAACCGGGTCCTGGAAGCACAGGGCAATCATGCTAATCACAATGAGATTACGAAAACCGCCTATATCCCGGAAAAGTGGATGTTCGATGGGATCTATGGGGTGATGCGTGGGTTGCCGCGCCTGGTTCGCCAGGTTTTGATTCTGCGGCACGTGCATGGTCTATCCTACGAAGTAATTAGCTGGATTTATTCGCTGCCCCCACGTTTTCTAAAATTGCTGCATTCTATGGGCATGCGTCACTTCAACGAGATTCTGAAACGAAAAAAACCGGAATTCGCTGGGGGGGGCGCGGCTTGGTTGGCCGGGCAGAAAGCCCAGCTTTTCCCTCCGTTGGAGTTGGTCAATCAGGCCTCCGTACGGCTGCATTACGTCATTCATTCGATCAGCACGCACTTGCAGACCAAAAAATATTACCTGGGGCTGGATATCAAGCCCAAGCCCACTCCCTGGTTCATGTCCCGGAAACTAACCATGCAGTTCGTGGCAACCATGGCGATGGTCTGTATTTTGCTATTCGGCAGCATCGGGACGGCTTTGGCAGCCCAGACCAGCCTGCCGGGTGAAGTGTTGTATAGCACCAAACTGGCGACAGAAGATGTCCGCCTGGTAATCAGCATGAACCCGGTGAATGATGCCCGCTTGCATGCCTCATTTGCCCTGACACGCCTGGACGAGATCGACCAGTTGGTGAAGTTGGCGCGTTATCAACACCTCTCAAGCGTGATGAACAATCTCTCCGCGCACGTAGATGCGGTGGAGGCGCTAAAAACCCAGACAGATGCTTTGGATGGGAAATTGAGTGCGACCTTGAATGTGTTGGAATCGGGCATGCAGGTGCAACTGGATACATTGACGGGTATGGAAGATGTATTACCCGAACACGTGCAGACCCTGGTGGTAGACGTGAAAGCCAAGTTGATCCAGGAACAACAAGCCGTATTGGCAATCGCTCCGGTTTCAACCGACAGTTTGGTGTCCTTGAATGCCCAGGCGATCGTGCCGGTCGATAAGAATGGGGGTAACAAAGCTTCTTCTGAAAACAACACCGCCTTGCAAGACTTCAGCGGCGGGATTGCAAGTGTGGCCTCCACCCAGGACGCAAGTTCCGGGAGTGTGGTGAATATACCTACGAACCCAGCCCCCACGGCCACAGCAGTTGCCACAAAGGTAACCAAGACAGCAACACCGCTCGTTCCAGCGGCCACACCGACCTCACCGCTGCCGACAGCTACACCAACTTCGCCGCCACCGACCGTTACGGCGACATTGCTACCGCCAACCGTCACGGCGACATCGCTGCCGCCGACCGTCACAGCAACATCACTGCCACCGACCAAGACCGCCGTTCCGCCGGAACCGACGAAGACCGCGGTACCACCCACAAGTACAATTGAGCCAGACGTCCAGCCCGATGTAATTATTGTGGCAACCGAGCAGCAGAATAATACTGAAAGTGATGGTCAGGCGACGGAAGAATCGCAAGTCGACTCCACCGAAAGTGAGAGCCAGGCTGTAGAAACCCCGACGCCTGTTCCGCCGGTAGAGTAGTTACGTAGATATCCATTCATAATGATGCGGCATCCTGAATATATCCAGGATGCCGTTTTTTATTCTGGAACGGTGCCGGGGGCAAGCAGCTTCACCGAATGATTTCGGCTGAGTTTTGAAAGGCTCATAGAAATACCGGTGGAATTACATAGAAATTCTTGGAAATTCCAGGTTTGGTTTTGAGTATAATTGCATTGGTTCACTCTCTCGGAATCTACCAGCAACTAGATTTTGGATTCATATGAAAGGGGTAATAGTTCCTTTCATTTTTGTTAAGTAGTAAATTGTTCACATCCATTAATATTATTAAGGCATGATTATAATGTCTGAACCGACAAACATTGCAACCGATGGCGAACAAATTGTCCGGTATGCACAAGATGGAAATTTAGGTGCCTTTGGAGTACTCTTCACCCAATTTGGCGCTCGAGTTTATGGGTATTTACGCGCCCAGCTTTGGAATCCGCTGGCTGCTGGGGACCTGACCGAAGAAGTTTTCGTCCAAGTGTGGGAAAAATTAGGCGATTTTGAAATCGGCAGCCAGCCTTTCGAGACGTTTGTGTATCAAGTTGCAAACCAGGTGCTGGAAAAACACACGCAAAAACCTTCTCCAGACAATATGGATACGATGCCGTATATCCCCAAGAACTGGGAATATGATGGCATCTATGGGATGTTGCGGCCTCTGCCGCGCCTGATCCGACAGATCCTGATCTTGCGTCATATCCACGGCCTTTCCTACGAAGAGATGAGCTACATTTATTCACTGCGCCCGTTTTTCATTCAAATGCTGTATTCAATGGGCATGCGCCGTTTCAATGAAATCCTCAAGGAAAGAAAACCGGATACGGTAGGGAATGGGGCGGCCTGGCTGGCCTGGCAAGAAACCCAGCTTTTCCCAGCGATGGATCTCATCCGCCAATCTTCTACGCGCTTGCACCACATCATTCACATGATGAATAACGCCCGCCAAGTGCGCGAGTATAACGCCCGCGTGGAGCAATTCAAGCGTGAATCTGAGCGCCGGTTCACACCTCGAAAGCTCACCATGCAGGCCGTGATGGCGGCGGTAATGATCTTCGTGTTGCTGTTCAGCAGCGCTGGGACAGCCCTGGCAGCCCAATCCAGCCTGCCAGGAGAAGTGCTGTACAATACCAAACTGACCACAGAAGATGTGCGTTTGGCAATCAGTTTGAATCCCCTGAACGACGCCCGCCTACATGCTGCGTTTGCCTTGACGCGCCTGGATGAAATCGACAAGTTAGTAGATCTCGAATATTACCAGTATCTGGATGGGGTGATGGATAATTTTTGCGAGCATGTGGAAGCGGTGGAAGCGTTGAAGGCACAGGTAGACCTGGCCGCGGATCAGGCGTTAAGCGATGCGCTGAGCACCTTAGAAACACGCATCAGTGCACAGATCGATGCCCTGGTAGCTGTACAAGCGATTCTACCTGGTGAGTTGCAAGCCCTGGTTGGAAATGCCAAGGATATGTTGGCGCATCAACAGGCAACAGTAATAGCAATTGTCCCTGATCGCGAGACCTCTGGCAAAAGTGATGCGCCGATCGATGATCCGGTTGAAAATCAAGCGGATACTGAAACACCAATTAGCGCTGCGGGGGCGGCGTCATCGGAACCTACGGCTACCCCTCAATCTGATTCGATTGCTCCAACAGTTACGGATGCGCCTAGATTGACCGCTACCCCAACATCGGTGAAGCCAACAGCTGTGCTAACCCTGGTAAAGACCACCCTGCCAACCAGTACACCCGCACCAGCGCTTGTCGCGACTCAGCCGGCAGTTGATGAGAAGGCGACCGAGAAGGCGGTCAAGGAAGACGAAAAAGAGGCTGACAAGGAAGAGAAAGAAGACGATAAAGAAGAAGAGAAAGAAGAAAAGGAGGACGAAAAGGAAGAAAAAGAAGACGAGAAAGAGGAAAAGAAAGACGATAAAGATAAGACGAAATAGCTCGTTTGATAGTGGTTATCACGCGCTGGCGGCCTGGATACAGGCTGCATTTTTGTTTAAGGGGAAACGCTGTTTAACGAAAAAATTTAGCAAATCAAAAATGGATCGATTACAATTGGCGGCATGTCGACTACATTGCCGCCTGTCCCTGAAAGGAAGGCCAAACCTTTAGCCGCACCATTGTTCGTGATCCTGGCCTCGATGCTGTGGGGTACGACGGGCACCAGCCAGGCTTTGGCCCCAGAAGGGGCAACACCGGCTTCGGTGGGCGTGGTGCGCATGGTGATCGGCGGGCTGGCGCTGCTGCTGGCCCTACTACTGCAAGG
>JAFGKO010000087.1 GCA_016928525.1 Anaerolineales bacterium
GCCAGGCCTGGATACGTTGAGCAAACACCTGGTCGGTGGGACATACACGTTGCTGCACATCGTCGCCCACGGAGCCTACATCGCCAAGCGCGACGAGACCGCCCTGTACTTCCCCAAAGAAGGCCGGCGCGGCCCGGTCACTTCATCCGAGTTGATCGAGCGCCTCTCGCGCATGGAGCGCCTGCCGCAGTTCACCTTCCTGTCCACCTGCGAATCGGCCGACCCGCAGGCCGAAACAGGCCTGGGTGGGCTGGCGCAACGCCTGGTACGCGAGTTGGGCATGCCTGCTGTGCTGGCCATGACCAACAAAATCACCATCCCTACCGCTCAGGCTTTGGCCTCGGCCTTCTACACTCATCTGCGCGAGCACGGCGAAGTGGACCGCGCCTTGAGCGAAGCCCTGGGAACGCTGCAAGGACAATATGACGTAACTGTCCCAGCGTTGTTCAGCCGCCTGGGCGGACGTCCGCTCTTCAGCGATACGCTCGACCGCCCGCTGACAGACGCTGAAATCCGCTTCGGGCTGGATCATTTGCCTGCCCTCGTTAAAGAGCGCGCCCCCGTGCTGACAGCTGAATCCGAAGCGCTGACTGCAAAAGTGAACGCACATCTTGGTGTAGATGTATCCGCCCTGAGCGCCGAATCCCGGCGCGAACGCGGCCTAAACCTGAACGCACTCAACCAGCTATGCACCGAAGTGCTGGATATGTCTTTCAACGCGCTGGCGCTTGGGGGTACTCCCCCGGAATACGACAGCCGCTGTCCCTTCCCGGGCCTGATGGCTTTCCGCCCGGAAGAAAGCGAATTCTTCTTCGGACGCGAAGCGCTGGTCGAAAAACTTCAGAACCGTCTCAAGACTCATAGTTTCCTGGCAGTGTTAGGGCCTTCCGGTTCCGGCAAATCCTCGCTGGTAATGGCAGGCCTGGTACCGGCTCTCGAGGGAGCCTGGGCCTACCTGACACCCGGAAACGATCCGCTGGCGGAGCTCTACGCGCTCGAAGACGACCGGCAACTCATCGTGGTTGACCAGTTCGAAGAGATCTTCACTCTAACATTCGATGAGTCCACCCGCCAGGAATTCATCGCGCGCCTGCTCGCCCTGTCGAAAGAGCATCGTGTCGTCCTGACCATGCGCGCCGATTTCTGGGGCGAGATCGCCCGCTACAGCGCCCTGAGGGATGAGATGCAGGTCCACCAGGAATTGGTCCCGCCGATGAGCGCCGACGAACTGCACCGGGCCATCGACCGCCAAGCCGAAAAGGTCGGCCTACGCTTCGAGGCCGATCTTGGTGAAGATATCCTCGAAGACGTACAGGACGAACCCGGCGCCATGCCGCTGCTCCAGCACGCTCTGTTGCTACTCTGGCAGCGCCGCCACGGTCGCTGGCTGCGCCTGGACGAGTACCGCGCCATCGGTGGGGTGCAAAAGGCCATTGCCGGGACTGCCGACGCGCTCTACGAGAGCCTGACTTCCGCCGAGCAGAAACGCGTGCGTGACATCTTCATGCGCCTCACCCGTCTGGACGAGGAGTCTGCTCCCGGGGAAAGCCGAGATACGCGCCGCAGGATTGCCCTGCAGGAACTTGTCCCGGCAGGCAGCAACCCCGCCGAGACTGTAGTGCTGGTCAACAAACTGGCTGATGCGCGTCTTACCGTCACAAGCGAATCGGCGGCTGGTAGCGCACAGTTTGTGGAGGTTGCCCACGAGGCACTCATCCGGCACTGGCCGCGCCTGGGGGACTGGCTGGATGAGAACCGCGAAGACCTGCTCTTGAACCAACTGCTCACTGAAGCTGCCAACCAGTGGCGCAAACTGGAGCATGATCCTGGTGCGCTCTACCGCGGCATCCGCTTGCAGCAAGCGCTTGAACTGGCCATCCGTCACCCGGACTGGATCACCCAGGCTGTGCAGGAATTCCTCGATGCCAGCCGCGAGAATGCCAGCCAGGAAGTTGAACAAGTCCAGCGCCTGTCACGCGCGCGCCACACGCAACTCATCCTAGGCGGCACGGCAGCATTGCTCGTAATTGGCCTGGCCGTGATCGTTCTGGCAGCCAATGGCTTCTTTGCTCCGCGCCAGATGAGCGGCATCTTCAATGTCGCGGTAGCAGACTTCGGTGAGGTGAGAGCGGATGGACAGGTCAACGCCTCCGAAACCGGGCAGCAGATCAGCGCATGGGCTGTCAACTACTTACGCGATACCTTTCCGAAGGACTCCAATATCCAAGTCTGGCCCAGCCAGGGTGGGCTCTTCGACAAGGCCAGCGTTGGCTTTGTAGCTCCAGCGGATGTGGAAAAAACCGCAATCGACATCAATGCCAACTTGTTTTTCTACGGCAGCATTGAAAAGGACAATGCCCCGGCGCAGCTTGAACTCGGTTTCTACATCAAGCCGCAATTCGAATACCGTTTTGAGGATATTCAGGGCAGCTATTCCCCCGGACGGTCCATCCGCATCGCTGACCTGGAAAACCCCGGTCCCAGCGTGCAAGCCGAACTGCAAAAGCAGTCGAGCCTGGTTGCCTGGCTGGCCATGGGCTTGACGCAGGTGCAGTTGGGCGAATCAGAACAGGCTTTGGATGCGTTTAGGAAAGCCGCCGAAATCGATCCCAACTCTGCCATTGTGCAATTCTTCATCGGAAGGGAAAATTTGGCCCTTGCAGACCGCAATTCTGACCAGCGCGAGACCTACAGCCAGGCCGCCGAAGTTGCCTTCCAAAAGGCTATCAGCCTCGATGATGCGTTCGCCCGCGCCTACATCGGCCTGGGCAGCGTCTACACGGATCGTACTGCCAGCCTGATTGACGAGGCGCTTTTTTCAGGCCAGGGGATCGACCCGCAGGCCCGCGTCTGGGCGGACCAGGCTGTTCAAATCTACCAGCAAGCGCTGGATCTGAACCCCGATCCCGCCGACTACGGCAACCCTGTTGCTGAGGTGGCGCGCATGGCGCTTGGGCATGCCTACCGCTTACAAGGGGAGGTTGCTTACCTTCGGGGAGATTTTCCCGCTGCCCTGGCATCCTATGACCAGGCTCTCGCGGAGCTGGAGGGAATACGTCCCGCCTTTGAAGCCTCTGTCCGGGGAAATGAATCGCACCAACGCTACCTGGCACAGGTGTACGAATATCTTGGCGAGACCTATAAATGGCAGGGCTTTGCTTTTGAGCAGAGTGCTGATTACGCTGCTGCAATTCAGGCTTATGAGCAGGCCCATGCAGCTTACCAACTGTGCATCGCGCAAGCTGAGAACACGCCCGACCGCATCATTCAGGATGAAATTGTCGGCCAGTTCTGCCGGCCCTATGCGGCTGAAACTCAAAACTTGTTTGATAGCCTGACTGGAGAACAGTGATGAAACAGAATTTTAGAACTTTGTTATGGCCAGGGCTGGGTATGTTTCTTGTTATGACCCTTGCCTGTGGATTTCTCGGGTCGCCCCCAACCGCAACACCGCTTCCGCCAACCAGGACGATCGCTCCCACCAACACTCCCCCGCCCTCCCCTACAAAAACGACTCCAACGAAAGCAACCAATGCGACCAACACAGCGCAATGCACCACCTTACAAGACCTGAACCTGCGTACCGGTCCTGGCCTGGCTTACCGCAACCCGATCGGCGTCGTGCTGGAGGGCACGGTTGTCGAACCGGTCGGGTACGTCCCGGATGGCATCCCTAGCGGGAGTTGGATCATGATCGAAACCGGCGATGAAAATCAGAGTGGTTGGATTACCGCCGGTGAGACTTTTCTCACTTGCGCTATAGACCTGGATAGTCTGCCCACTGTCGATGTGGTGCCCCCGCCCCCGCCGCCGCTCCCCAAGACCGCACAGACTTCCGATCCGGAAGGCGGCTGTGGCCCGAATGAAGAATACCAGTGTGAAGTCATTATTACCGACGAATCGTTCCTCCAGTTCAAGATTTTCCGAAACGGCGTGGAATTGACCGAGAACGACAACATCGTGCAAGTCAGTTTCAGTGTGAGGCAGGGTGGAAAGGATGATAACGGCGCCGAAGTGTATAGCGTTGTCGAGGGTGTGGCCGCCTATTGCATCTTGGGCGGCAACGGCCCCTGTAATAACTGGCCGCTGGAAAACAACGTCACTGTTTGGCCCGACGGACCGGCCGTGCTGCCAGGGACTTATTTCGTCGAGATCTTTGCTACCGTTGATGAAAATGGGAGTGAGAATAACGTCCGCTGGGCGGCAGAATTCGATGTGACCTTGCCGTAGTATCTTATCACCTGGTAGAAGGAGAAACTAGCAAAAGATCTGAAAGCGACCGGGCATGACGTCTGGCTGGATCAATTGGATATTCCACAGTGCCGGCTCATACGAGCCGGTATTTTATTGACGTAAATTTTTACTTGCTATGACTGTATATGAATTGCAACAAATATAGTAGGAGGTTCATGCTATAGTTTTATATAAAGCATTGTTTGTATAATTAAATTGTGGGAAATCATATTCAATACGCTGCAATTCCAGCAGTTGTTCCATCTTCGGAAAGGAGGGAATGATGGACACCAAATTCACGAATATCCTTTTGCGGGGCGTCACCCTGCTTACACTGTTATCCATACTAACCTTCACTCTTCCCAGCGGTGCACCTCCCGTCCATGCAGCCCCTGGGGACATCACCCGCGTCTCGGCCGATTCGAGTGGGGCCGAGGCCAACGGCGGCTCCACAAAGCCCGCTATTTCCGACGACGGGCGCTTCGTGGCATTCGAATCTGGCGCCAGCAACCTGGTCAGCGGGGATACAAACAACGCGGACGACATCTTCGTGCATGACCGCCAGACTGACCAGACCACGCGCGTATCAGTGAGTTCGAGCGGAGTGGAAGCAAATGGTTACTCAAGCTCACCGGCTATCTCCGGGGATGGGCGCTACGTGGCCTTCTACACGGATGCCACGAACCTGGTCAGTGGGGATACCAACGGCTGCGGTGATATCTTCGTGCACGACCGCCAGACTGGGCAGACCACGCGCGTATCGGTGAGTTCGAGCGGCGTCGAGGAAAATGCGCCTCCCCCAGACGACTATCTTGTCCTCTCCATTTCCGGCAACGGGCGTTACGTGGCTTTCTACTCGGATGCCACGAACCTGGTCAGCGGGGACACGAACGGAGCAACCGATATCTTTGTGCACGACCTCCAGACCGGTACAACGACGCGCGCCTCAGTTGCATCGGATGGCACTGAAGCAAATGCAGGCTCCAGGGAGCCCAGCCTATCAGGCGATGGACGCTACATAGCCTTCGTCTCTGGTGCCACGAACCTGGTCGCCGAAGACACCAACGGAAAAGGGGATGTCTTTGTGCGCGATCTCCAGGCTGGGACTACCACGCGCGCATCGGTCAATTCAAGCGAGGTCGAGGCCAATGGTGGCGGATACAACCCGGACATTTCGGGAGATGGACGCTACGTGGTCTTCCTATCGAAATCAAGGAATCTTGACCCCAGAGCCACCGATTTCGGGGGATATAATCTTGCCTACGTACGCGACCTCCAGGTTGGGCAGACCACGCTGGCTTCTGTCTCTTCATCGGGGGACGTCTTGGGAGTAGGTGACATTGACATGCCAACCCTTTCCAGGGATGGGCGCTACGTGGCATTTGAATTCCGCGAGCATGGCGATCCCACTCATAATACTTATGTGTACGACCTCCTGACAGGCGACTTCGTCTCGGCGGTGCATGGTCCTGATGAAGGCAATTGGCCATCTATCTCAGCAAACGGGAGCTTCATCGCCTTTTCGTCCAACACATCCACATTGGTCAGCGGGGACACGAACGGTCAACCTGATATCTTCGTCAGCGAGGTCTCCTACGGACCTGAGCGCAGCCCAACCGTCGCTTCGATCACGCCTGAGTGTGGGACGTATTCATGGCTCTGCCCCCTCCCCACCCCAGCCAGTGTGTCATTTATTGTGATCTTCTCGGAGCAGGTCACCGGAGTGACCGCCGACGATTTTTCTCTCAACATGTTGGACGGGGTATCCGGCGCTTCCACCACCGGGGTGAGCGGCTATGGCAACCAATATTTCGTCAGCGTTAACACCGGGACAGGTGATGGAAGGCTGAGACTGGACCTCGTAGATGACGACAGCATCGTGGACAGCGCTCTCAATCCACTGGGCGGCCCTGGTATTGGCAATGGAAATAAGTCAGGGACATCCTATTACATCGACAAAAGCGTTCCCATGGTCACAAGCATCACACGCGCAGACCCAAATCCCACTGGCGCTGAAAACGTTCATTTCACCGTAACCTTCTCCGAAAATGTCTGGCCCGTGGACGCAAGTGATTTTGCGCTGTCTACCACCGGCAGCATTTCGGGCGCGGCCATAACAGGGGTCATCGATCTCGACGGTGACGGACGCGGTAGTGACACGACCTACACCGTCACGGTCAACACAGGCACGGGCGATGGCACCCTACGACTGGACCTGATCGACGACGACAGCATCCGAGATGATATCGATAATCCACTAGGCGGAGCGGGCGCTGGTAACGGGAACTTCACCACGGGCGAGACTTACACCATCAATAAAAGCGGGCCGAGCGCACCCAGCGTGACTTCCAGCCTGCGCGCTGACCCCGATCCGACTCTCGCCGATATCGTCTCCTTCACCGTCACCTTCTCTGAAGCCGTCTCCGGTGTGGATACAGGTGATTTCACCCTCACCACCACTGGAAGTCTCAACGGCTCGCTTGTGGCCAATATCAGCGGCGCAGAGGCTGCCTACACCGTCCTGGTCGCCACCGGTAACGGCGATGGCGGTCTGCACCTTGACCTGATCGACGACGACAGCATCCTGAACGCTTCCGGGATTCCCCTGGGCGGGCCAGGCGCGGGCAACGGAAACTTCATCGCAGGAGAAGCCTACACAGTCGACAAAACCGTTCCCCTCGTGACCGGCAGCCTGCGCGCTGACGCCAATCCGACAGCAGCCGACAACGTGAATTTCACCGTCGTTTTCACGGAAGCAGTTTCAGGCGTGGACCTGAACGACTTCTTCCTGTCCACTAGCGGGACGATCTCAGGGGCAGCTATCACCGGGATCAACGGTTCAGGCTATCTGTATACCGTCACGGCCAGCACAGGTAGTGGGGACGGCACATTGCGTCTGGATGTCCTGGACGATGACAGCATCCTGGACACCGTTGGACATCCTATGGGTGGGGCAGGCCTTGGCAACGGCAATTTCACCACTGGCGAAGAATATACGCTCAACAGGACTCCCGTAAACGTCAACTTGGTTACCGAGACCTTCCGGTCCAATGGCAACAACGACGGCTGGGTGCTCGAATCCAGCGAAGATAGTGAGCAGGGCGGTTCCAGGAACGCAAATGGCCCCGTCTTTGTACTCGGCGATAATGATCAGGATCAGCAGTTCCGCGCCATTCTGCACTTCCCCACTCATTATCTGCCCGATAACGCTGTGATTACACGAGCCTTGCTGATGATTAAAAAGGAGGGACTGGTCGGCGAAGACCCGTTCACCACGCATCAAAATATCCTGGTGGACATCCGCTCCGGCGCTTTTGGCTTCATCGGGCCTTTCCCATACAGGGGCCTGCAGGTATCGGACTTCCAGAGTCCGGCTCACAAGGATGCCGTGGGCATGATCGAAAACAATCCCTTCAATGGCTGGTATTGGGCCTGGCTGGATAGTTCAGCCTTTGAGTACGTCAGCCGGACCGGGATCACTCAAATCCGATTGCGATTCCAGATAGACGACAACGATGACCTGGGAAGCGACCACCTGAGACTCTATAGTGGCGATTATGTAGAACAAGGGGACCGTCCCCGCCTGGTGGTCGAATATTACCTATCGAGATGAAAGGGCTGTTGAAAGGGGGTAAAATTTACAGACAAGGATTATATGAATATGCGTCCTATTCTGCTGGCATTTGCCCTTTCTATTATTGCATGTAATGCAAAATCACCGGCCGTCATCCCTGAAAGCGATGTCACGGCGCAAATCAACGTAACTCAACCAGCTTCACCCGTAGAGAGTTCCTTTGTCGAGCAGAGTAGTCAGGATGTTTCTGGCGTTAAATGGTCCGAAGTCTCTTTCGACGACATCGCTCCGCGCGGCATGAACCTGAAGGAATGCTGGGACGCGATGGGCATGGATGACCAGGGTCGTGTCTACATCGGCTTCACCAGTTCCCGCTCGGACGGGCGAGATGACTTTTCTGTCTTTCGCTATGACCCCAGGACCGGCGAAAGGCTCTTCCTGGGCACCTTCCTGGACATTGTAGCTGCCGCCGGTAACTCCCAAGCCGGGGAAAACATTCCAAAAGGCCACACGCGTATGATCTACGCCAATGGCCGGATGTATATGGGATCGCAGAGTTTTCATGACCTGAAAATGGAAATCGATTCCCTGCCGACCTACCGGGGCAGTCATCTGTTCGCCTTTGATACCATCAACAGCCTCTGGAAAGACTTGAGCGCAGCCCTGCCGGGCGGCGTCGTAACCAAACATGAGGGCATCATCTCTCTCAACATCCTGCCGCAGGAACACCTGCTGGTCGGCCTCGCCCATCCTTCCAGCGATATCGTCCTCTACGATTACCTGGCGGAGCAACTCGTCAAGATTGCCCCCGGCATTCCGTGGAAACTGGGCAACCCGCTCAGCCGCGAATCGATTGTTACGCCGAGTGGAAATATCTATACGTACCGGGGTACTGAGGCCGCAAGTCAGCAGAACGAAATTCATTCAGTCTGGGTCTACAATACTCATACCGGGGAAATGAGGGACACTAGTTTCCAAATGACCAAAGGTTTTTGGGTTGGTCAAACCCAGAAGCGCGATGGCAGTAAGATCTACGTCAATACCATCGGTGGGGAGTTATATGAGTTCGATGTTGCCACAGAGACCTTCAAAGACCTGGGATATGAGTTACCAAGAGGGGACAACCGGACGATCAATTACACGTACTCCCTTACGCTCTCCCCAGACGAGACGAGACTGTACTACATTTTATCGATCATCCAAAGACCGGGAGGCGCTGAGGGAAATGGGAGTGGGGGCAGCGGCGAACTGTACTACTATGACCTTGTTCGCGGACAGGTGGTCTTTGTCCAGCAACTGCCGGTTGGGATCTATACCAGCGCCGACGTGCGCGATTCCCAGAATATTTACTTTGCCCACTTCGGCGACAGTACGAACATCTGGTCGGGCAAACCCAAGCTTTTCATTCTAAATGTGCCTCCGGCTGCCTTTACCCAAATGGACTTGCAAGCCAACATCGAAACAATTGGCGTAGTCGTGAACGGTACGAACTTGTCGAAAACGGCGGAGCTGATGTACCGTCAGGTCAACGAAGCGAACTGGCGTACAGGCCATCCGCTCATGCGCATCGACGATGGCCGTCTCGTCGGCAGTCTGTTTGGGCTTGCTCCGAGCACAACCTACGAGATCAAGGTGCGAGACGGGGCTGCCGAGATCAGTGGCTCAACCACGACACAACCGAACGAACTTCAGTTCACGCCCTCAGCAATCCTGCACGTCGATGACAACGCACAGCCCGGCGGCGATGGCTCCGCGGCCGCGCCGTTTCAGACCATCCAAGAGGGAGTGAATCACGCTGGCCCAGGTACACAGGTGCTGGTTGCCGACGGGATGTATCGTGAGACGGTCACATTTCCGGCATCGGGCAGCGCCAACAACTGGATACAGGTCAAGGCTGAGGGCAGCGGCGCGATTCTGGACGGCTCGGAAACCCTGTCCGGGAACATCTGGCAGCCACATAGCAAGTCGCATGTCTGGTTCACGAAAATCAATGCTCCCATCGCGTATCTGGCGCGCGACCAGAAACGCTTCTATATGTACGACGACCTTTCAGGCCTGTTGAACAGTCGTGGACATAACAATGTCACCATGACCGAGGGCTGGTATCTGGAGCGCGGCACCTTGAAACTCTATGTGCGCAGCCAGGACGACCCCTCTCGCCATTCCTGGCAAGTCCCCACTCTCAACCATACGTTCGACGTGGCCGCTCAGGATTGGCTCTGGATCGAAGGCTTTGAAATGCGCTTCTACGGCACGCAAGAGGACGGTTGCGGTGTCTGCACGACAAACGCCTCTCACATAGTGATCCGCAAGAACCGTATTCACAACCTGCAATTGGGCGTTTACGTCAATTGGACAGGCGGCGAGGATCGGGGCAACGACACGCGAATTGAGTATAACGAAATCTACGATCCACCAGTAAATGAATGGCCCTGGAATGCAGTTAAAGGCAGTTCGATGGAAAACACCGCCATCGTTCTCAGGGGGCACATTGGCGCTATCGTGCGTGAAAACGAATTGCACAACTTCTTCAATGGCATTTACACCGGTTCATCCGGTGCTCTGGAGAATTCTGCACTGGCATTCGATGCCGACATCTATAACAACCGCATCTACCTCATAAGCGACGATGCCTTGGAGCCGGAAGGCGCCAGCGTCAACCAGCGTTTCCGAAATAACACCATCAATACGAGTTTCGTAGGACTCTCCCTGGCGCCGGTCACACAAGGCCCTGTCTGGGTATTGCATTCTTCCTTTGCAAACTATACTGGCCGCGGCATCAAATGGGACAGGAATTCTGATGGGATCGCGCTGATCTATCACAACACATTCTGGACTACCGCGCGGGACGCCCCCGGGATGGACATGATCAGCCCAGCGCATAATGCTGTGCTGCGCAACAATATTTTCCAGGGGGCCGGGTACGGAGTCTACGAAGATCGCACCGGTTCGAGCGGGCACTACTGGAATTATGACAACTGGTACACCACACATAGCCCACATTTCAAGTGGGAATCTATAGATTATGCCAACATTGCACAACTGTGCACAGTGACCGGCCTGGAATGTAACGGGCACGATAACCCGCCCGGATTGAACAACCCAAATGGCGGCGATTTCAGCCTGCTTTCATCGAGTCCGAATATCAACCGGGGCGTCCTTATTCCTGGCATTAATGACAGATTCGCAGGCTCTGCCCCGGACATCGGTGCTTATGAATACGGCTCCGCTGCCGATCTCCCGCCTACGGTTGCATCGATCCTGCGTGCCGACCCAAATCCCACCAGCGCTGCCAGCGTCAATTTCACGGTGACTTTCTCGGAATCTGTGACCGGTGTGGACACCCTGCCGCCCTTCAGTGACTTTACACTCACGGCCGACCCGGGTATCACCGGCGCTGCCATCACGAGCGTAACCCCTGTTTCGGGAACAACGTACACGGTCAGCGTGAACACTGGCTCTGGCAACGGGGACATTCGCCTGGACCTGGTAGACGACAACTCCATCCTGGATATGGGGAACAATCCGCTGGGCGGACCAAACCCTGGCGATGGCAGTTTTACCGCAGGCGAAACCTACACCATCGACAAAAGTTCACCAAGCGCACCCAACGTGACCTCCAGCCTGCGCGCTGACCCCAATCCGACTCCTGCCGACAGCGTCAACTTTACGATCACTTTCTCCGAGGCCGTCAGCGGTGTGGACGCGAGCGACTTTTCCCTGACCACCACCGGGAACATCACTGGCATGTTGGTGACCAATGCCAATGGCTCTGGAAACACGTACACCGTCACCGTAGGCACTGGGAGCGGCGACGGCGGTCTGCGCCTGGATATCCTGGATGACGACAGCATTCTTAACGGTTCAGGCATTCCACTGGGCGGGCCGGGCGCGAGCAGCGGGGTTTTCACCACCGGTGAAGCCTATACCATCGACAAGACCCCGCCCGTTGTGACTGGCAGCCTGCGCGCCGATCCCAACCCAACGACAGCCGATAACGTGAATTTCACGGTCGTTTTCTCGGAAGCAGTTTCCGGCATAAATGCGAGCGACCTTTTCCTGCTCACATCGGGGAATATTCCCGGCGCATCCATTACCAACGTCAGCGGCGATGGCTACATGTACACTGTATCCGTCGCCACGGGCAGCGGGGATGGCACGCTGCGTCTGGATGTCCTGGATGATGACAGTATCCTGGATGCCGCTGGACAGCCTCTGGCCGGAGCAGGGCTTGGCAACGGCAATTTCACCGGAGGCGAAGAATATACGGTCAGCAAACCCGGTACGATCCCGGTCACCGAAACTTTCACTTCTAACTATAAAAATGACGGCTGGGTGCTCGAATCGAAGGAAAATAGCAACCGGGGCGGCTCTCTGAACAACAAAGCCGCCATCTTTGCCCTTGGTGACGATAAGGGGGATCGCCAGTATCGCGCCATCCTGGATTTCCCCACCGACACCCTGCCCGATAACGCCGTGATCACCAGGGCCTTACTGATGATCAAAGGAGCAGGCAATGTCGGTTCCGACCCGTTCAATACCCTCCAGAATATCCTGGTAGATATCCGCTCCGGCCCATTCGGGAACATTGGCCCATTTCCTTACAGTGGCTTGCAGGTTTCCGATTTCCAGAGCCCATCCAGCCAAGATGCGGTCGGCCTGATCCAGAACAATCCCTACTATGGCTGGTACTGGGCCTGGTTGGATAACTCTGCATTTCAATACATCAACCTGACCGGAAGCACGCAGTTCCGCCTGAGGTTCCAACTGGATGATAACGATAATGGCAGAAACGACTATATGAAGTTCTACAGCGGGGATTACGGTACTGTCGAAGATCGCCCCCAATTATCGGTGGAATATTATGTGCCGTAATAGAAATCTTTACTCTCCCTCTTAAACGTAATCTTGGAATTTCACCACTGAGATACGGAGTCACGGAGAAAGAAAGCTTTGTTACTCCGTGTCTCAGTGTCTTCGTGGTTAATGCCTACCAATTTTACAAGACAATCCCCTCCGGCGTTTCGATCCCCAAGGCTTCGAATTCCAACGCTTTTTCCACAGTGCGCACCCACTCGTAATACAGGCTTTTTGCACTGACGATGATCCCGCCCGCAGCGCAGATGCGCTCCAGGCCAATCTGGTGTGCACCGCCAGGAGAACCCGTCGCGTCTGCTACCACGACAACCCTGTAGCCCAAATCCATCAGGCCCAGCGCCGAGTGCGTGATACAGACGTCCGTTTCGTAGCCGATGAGCACGGCGGTTTTCCGTCCAGTCTGCTGGACAGCTTCGGTAACCCTCCCCTAAAATAGTACCAGTCGGAAGTGGAATCTTCTGGCAAAATAAGCAAGGAGATTCCGATGAAGAAAACGAGA
>JAFGKO010000088.1 GCA_016928525.1 Anaerolineales bacterium
AATAGCAACCGAGAGTATGAGCGCGCCTTCCAGGCGCAACATGCCAAAGCCACCGCCTTTGGCGGTGGTAGTTTACTCCACAGTGAGCCTTCTTTGTAGTTCATATATAGCCTTCCAAGATGATGTTTACCATAGTTAAATTAAACCACAAAAATTTATATCTCTTTATTAGAATTTATAGTATTTAGTGTAGTGCCCGATTTAGTGATGTCATTGCGAGAACTGCGTAGCAGGTCGTGGCAATCTCCTCCCGATGGGGAAATGCCGTTTAACGGGAGACTGCCACGGGGCTGTCGCCCTCGCAGTGACATCTATTTTACTGCCTTCACAATCCCAGCCGCGTGCTCGGGCGTGGAGCCGCAGCAGCCGCCCACCACGCGCATTTGGTCAACCTACATCCTCAATAATTCCTTGAATTTGTTCTGTCAGCAGGGGAATTTCGTTTTGAATCACATCCCACACGATCTCGTCACTGACCCCAAAATAATCATGTGCCACAATATCTCGGAATCCGGCGATCTTGCGCCATTTCACTTGTGGGTATTTTATCTTTGTTTCGTCTGAGATATTCTTGATGGCCTCCCCAATGATCTCCAAGTTTCGCAAAGTGGCGTGATAGGTGCGGTCATCGCGAATGAATTCGTCAAAGCTCATTCCCCGTGTGAATTTATTCACCCTTTCACAGGCAGCCTGCACATCATCGAGATATAACCCCTCATCACGTGACATAAACCAAATCCTGCATGATATAGGGTTTAAGGCGTGGCTTGATCGCACCTGGCATGACCAAGTCCACGCGCATGCCCAATAAATCTTCCAGGAAGAATTTTGTGTCCATGAAACGGTCGAAAGTGGCTTTGCCCTTGAATTCCACCAGAATATCCACGTCGCTGGCTTTGGTAGCTTCATCGCGTGCTACCGATCCGAACACGGCCAAAGACTTAACGCCCAGCTTGGTCAACTGGTCATAATTTTTGTGGATCAAGGCAATAATCTCACTGCGTTTCATGACTAATATTATACATGAAGTACAAGGTGCCATTGCGAGTCTAAATTTCTTGCAATGACACCATTATCCATTCTCCATTTTTTCGTTTCCTTCGTATCCTCCGCCTGCCCCGGCGGTTTGTGCCGGGGTGGTTAATTTCCCTTTACCGCTTTCACAATCCCAGCCACGTGCTCAGGCGTGGAGCCGCAGCAGCCGCCCACTACGCGCGCGCCCAGCGCCACGTATTGCCTGGCATGCGCGCCCATCTGCCCCGGCGTGACGTCGTACATGGCGATCTGGGTTTCCACGTCCATACGGGGCAGGCCCGCATTTGGCTTGGCCCACAGCGGGAAGCCCGGGACGGTCTCGGCGTATTCCGTGATGACCTTTTCCATATTTTCCAGGGTAGTGCCGCAGTTCGCGCCCACCAGCGCCGCGCCCTTTTCCGAATAGACCTTGACTACATCCTTCGGCTTGACGCCCATCATCGTGCGCACGCCGCGGTCGTAGGAAAAGCTGACCACGATGGGCAGGTCGGTGACGGAACGCGCGCCCTCGAAGGCCGCGTTTGTCTCGTCGAAGGCGAACATGGTCTCGATCAGCAGCAGGTCCACGCCGCCTTCGACCAGCGCCCTGGCCTGCTCGGCGTAGGTCTCGAGCGCCTCTTCGGGGCTCATCGGCCCGAAGGGTTTCATCAGGGCGCCGGTCGGTCCCATCGAACCGGCCACCAGGACATCGGTCCGTGTTGAGGCGGCTTTACGGGCCAGCTCCACGGCGCGTTTGTTCACTTCCGGGGCGCGGTCCGCGTACTTCGACTCCTTCATGCGCAGGCGCGTTCCACCAAAGGTGCAGGTCAGGATGATGTCCGAACCGGCTTCCACAAAAGCGGTCGCGAGCTTCAGGATGGTATCGGGGTCGTCCATCACCAGGTCTTCGGGCACGGTGCCGGATTTGAAACCCATCCTGATCAGGTTGGTGCCGGTCGCCCCGTCCGCGACCATGATTTCGCCGGCGTTCAGTCTTTCCAAAAATTTATTCATCTTCAACTCCTTCTCCCTCCCCCCATCAGGGGAGGGTAGGGGTGGGGATCATTTTTGAACCGCGAAGAGCGCAAAGACCGCGAAGATTTTTTAAGGTTTTTCTTTGCGTGCTTTGCGGTTAACTCTTTCCCATCAATTTCTTCGCCATCGGGTCAACCTCCCGATGCGGGATCAAATGCGCGATATGCGGGAACGGGTCGGTCATGTGCGGGAAGTTCATCGCCAGCATGAACTGGTTCTGGAACTCAGGGTCAGTGGGTAACTCGTAGCGACGCAGCGTGCGCGCCACCTCGCCCGCCTCGCGGCGCTTCTCCACGTTCAGCAGCGCAATGCGCGCCCCATCGCCCGCCGCGTTGCCCACCGCGTACACATCCTCCAGCGGCAGGTCGGGGATCATGCCGATCACCATCGCCTTGGTCTTGTCGATGTAACTGCCGAACCCACCCGCCAGAATCAATTTGTCGGGGCGCTCCAGCCCGGCCGACTTCAACAGTGTGCGCGCCGCCACGTACAGCGCGCCCTTCGCCAGTTGGATCTGCCGGATATCTTTTAAGGAAATGGGGATGTCTCTTCCGATGGACGTTTCCTGCGCCCAGGCCACCACGTATTCCGGGCCGTTCTCACCCTCCCGAACGCGCTCCCCCTTCGGGGACGATGTCGACTCAAGCCCGCGCCTGAATCTGCCACGACCATCCAGTATCCTCGCCCGGAACATTTCTGCCACCACGTCGATGATGGCTGACCCACAAATGCCCTTGGCCTTGCCTACACCCCATTCCTCCTCACCAACGACCTTGAAGCGCGGTTCCAGCGTTTTCTCATCAATCTCTACCCGCTCGATCGCGCCTGGCGCAGCGCGCATGCCGAACTCGATATGCGCGCCCTCCAGCGCCGGTCCCGTGGGTGTGGACGTGCACACCAGCCCGTTACGGTTGCCTAAAACCAGTTCGGCGTTGGTGCCCACGTCGATGATCAGCCAGTTCTCGTCCTGCTTGTGCGGCTCCTCGGCGATCAGCACCCCGCTCGTGTCAGCGCCGATGAAACTGGCGATGGTCGGCAGCATGTGCACATTGCCAGACGGGTTGATATTCAAGCCCAACTCGCGCGCCTTCACATCCACTGCCTTATGGATGGCTGGAACGAATGGTGAGCGTCCCAAATGCGTGGGCGGCAGGTTGAGCAATAAGTGATGCATGGTGGTGTTGCCGACGAAGACGATTTCGAGAATGTCTTCTGTAGAAATGTCATTGCGAGCGACCGTAGGGAGCGAAGCAATCTCCTCTTCCACAGTTTCATCCTGCTTAACAGGAGATCGCCGCGTCGGGCTATCGCCCTCCTCGCGATGACTCTGGTTAGCCGTCTTCACCGCCCCCTTCAATAACTGGTTCAACGTCCCGATCACCGCCTTATGCTGTTTCTCCAGCCCATCTGGCTCCGAAATCGCATACTGGATGCGCGACATGACATCCTCGCCGTACACGATCTGCGGATTCATCTCCGATTCGGCCGCCAGGATTTCGCCTGTTTCAAGATCGCACAGGTACAGCGCAATCGTGGTCGAGCCGATGTCCACTGCCGCGCCGTAGCTTTTTTCCACGTAGCCCGGCTGCACACGGATGACTTCCTTATCCTGCCAGACGCTGACGGTTGCTTCCCAATTCCCCTCGCGCAAAGCGTTGCCCAGTCCGCGCAGGCACTGATAGTCGATGGTCAGGTCTGCCGCTTTGGGGAGGTTCTCTTCCCCGCGCCGCACCAGCGACATGGATGTCTCTAGCCCACGCGATAACCGTTCCCAGTCTGCAAAGGGCTGTTCCAATGTAGGCAGTCTCATTTCCACCAGATATTTCCGTATAGACGGCTTGATCTCGATCTTACGTTCTGTCGCCGATTTGCGCACGATTTGCTTGTTGCCGCGGCTCTCTTCGGGTACGTTCACCAGCACATCGCCCAGTACTTTGGCCTGGCAGGAGAGCCGCACCTGACCGACTTCCCAGTCGTTGGCGGCCATCATTTTCGGCCGGCGGCGGAAATAATCCGTTTCCTCGGCGCTGGGCATGGAAAGATGCTCTCGTTTCGACGTGATACCGTAGCGCTCGAACGTCCCTTCCTCGACAACGACTTTGCACTTGCCGCAAGTAGCATTCTCGGCGCAGATCGATTCGATTTCCACGCCCAGTTGGCGCGCCGCTTCGCGCAGGCTGAGACCTTCGTCCACGTGACCGCGCCGCCCAGACGGCTGCAGAATGACGAGATGTTGTTTGCTCATAAGTTGCCCAATTATACATTTCGTTTGGGAAAGACATGATAAATTTCCCCAAAAAGAAGATATTCAACCTGAAATTGCGGCAAAAGTTTGCGGCCAGTCGCTTCTTATAGTATAATACTACCCGCAGACTTGGCTGAAGGACGTTGGGTCCCGCCGTTAACACTGAAAAAAAGGAGTGTGAAGCGCTTTCCTAGTCGTTTCGGATCATTCTTCCAGTTTTGATGGTAATTATCCTCGGCTGAATCTGCGCAAGAGCCGAGGAATTTTTTTGGCGATTATTTCCTTCTAAGGAAGGAGGTGAAAGAAATTGGCAGTCGTAAACTTACGCAGTGGCGAGTCCCAGGATTCGTTGCTCAAGCGGTTCCGCAAAAAAGTTGTCAAAAGCGGCGTTTTGAGCACCGTGCGTCGCAAGCGCTGGTTTGTTTCCAAAAGCGAACAGCGTCGCATGGAAAAGAAAAAATCAGCAAGGCGATTCAAGCGAAAACAGTTCACCCGTGATACTGATCGATAGGTAGTTTGGAGGCGTGTATGGCGAAAGATGAAGATAAAATCAAAGTGGAAGGGACTGTGGTCGAAGCCCTACCTGGAACGCAGTTCCGCGTGAAGTTGGATAACGGTCACGAGGTATTGGCGTATTTATCTGGTAAGATGCGCAAGTATTACATCCGCATTTTGTTGGGTGACCGTGTAGCCGTAGAAATGTCCCCTTATGATTTATCGCGTGGGCGCATCACGTTCCGTTATCGGAAACAGAGTGCCCCCGCAACTGTTGATGCCTAAGCCTGCCCGCCCGGATTTATAAAACAAGCCCTCCGCAATTTGCGGAGGGCTTTTCTTTTCTATCTCCTCCCCTATTTTCCGTAGGAAAATGGGGGAGGCTGGGAGGGGGCAGGGTCTAAGGCAAGTCCCTGAATTCGCTCAATATCTTGATGTAATTCGAGCGCTCGAACGCGGCCGGTTCGGCCACCGATTGCTGGCTCATACTGCCCTGCATCTGTTTGATGGATTTGTATTCGTGCTCATCCATCCAGGTTTCCAAGTCGTCCAGAACCGAAGTGATGCTTCCGTAGCCATCCTGCAAGACCATGGACGCGGTCATGGCGACTTTTGCGCCAGCCATCATGGCTTTGAGCACATCCTGTGCAGTGTGGATGCCGCTCGTCAGGGCAAAATCTGCATCCACTTTGCCATGCAGGATCGAAATCCAGCGCAAAGGTAGTAACAAGTCGCGCGAGTTACTCAACTCCAGTGTGCGCACGACTTCCAGTTGCTCCAGGTCGAAGTCAGGCTGGTAGAAGCGATTGAACAGCACCAGGCCGTCTGCCCCGGCGGTGACCAGCCTGCGGGCGAAATTGGGCAGCGCGGTGATGAACGGGGCGAGCTTGACCGCTAACGGGATGTCGATGCGCGTTTTTACTTCTGCGACCAGGTCAACGTAATTATCTTCGAGTTCCTGGCCGCTCAGGTCGGGATCCGCTGAAAGGTAATACATGTTCAATTCAACGGCATCAACTCCGGCGTCCTGCATGAGGCGCGCGTATTGTACCCATCCGCCTCTGGAAACGCCGTTCAAGCTTCCAATCACGGGGATGGAGACGGCCTT
The DNA here is from genome assembly GCA_016928525.1 of Anaerolineales bacterium. The sequence continues at coordinate 5,898 of JAFGKO010000088.1, forward strand.
TTTCAGCGCAGAAAGGTGATCCAGGTATTTGTCCGGCCCCATGTTGTAGGTGCCGATATCGGGCAGATAAGTTTGAGCTTCGGCAAAGGAATTGGTACCGCGCGTCAGGTAGTGGTCGAGTTCGAGACTCTCGTGGATGATCTGCTCTTCGAAGAGCGAGTACATTACGATGGCGCTGACACCGGCAGCTTCCAGCTTTTTTGCGTTCTCAACCTTCTTTGAAAGCGGCGAGGCTGAAGCAACGAGAGGGTTCTTGAGTTCCAAGCCGAGATAGGTGGTGGTAAGGTCGGTCATGTTTCCTCCAATAAATGGAGAGTAGAGAGCATTCCTACTATCTACTCATCTGTTCTCTACTATTCTTCGGTTTCACCATTATAGTGCATGGCGGCCATTTGCTGGTAGAGCGTCCAGCGCGATTTGTTATCCTGCTTGGCCAAGTTGAGCAGTTTTTCGGCGCGCTCTTCGTCGCTTTGCAGCAACATGCGGTAGCGGGTTTCGTTATAAACGTAATCTTCCAGCCGTGTAGTGGGTTCCTTGGCATCGATCGTGAACGGGTTTTTGCCCTCATCTACCAGGCGCGGGTCATAGCGATAGACCGGATATGCGCCGGACGTGACGGCCAGTTTCTGCTGTTCGAGGCCTTTGGCCATATCGAAACCATGCGCGATACAGTGACTGTAAGCGATGATCAGGGACGGGCCATCGTAGGACTCGGCCTCGAGGAAAGCCCTGAGCGTCTGCTGGTCGTTGTAGCCCATGGCCACACGCGCCACGTAGACGTATCCATAAGCCATGGCGATCAACCCCAGGTCTTTCTTGGGCAACCCTTTACCGCTCATGGCGAACTTGGCGACCGCCGCGCGCGGCGTGGACTTGGAGGCCTGGCCGCCGGTATTCGAATAAACTTCGGTGTCGAGTACCAGCACGTTGACGTTGCGTCCGCTGGCCAGCACGTGGTCGAGACCACCGTAACCGATGTCATAAGCCCAGCCGTCGCCGCCGATGATCCAGACCGATTTCTTGACCAGGATATCAGCAAGGCTGAGCAGGTCCTTAACGCGCGGGTCGCTGGACTTGGCTAGTTTCTGCTTGAGTTGTTCAATACGCTTGCGTTGTTCGGCAATGCCGGTTTCGCTGGTTTGGTCGGCGTTCAAAATGCCGTTTGTCAGCTCTTCGCCCAGTTCCTTTTTGAAGTGGACGACCAGTTCACGAGCGAATTCGGTTTGCTTGTCGAGCGTCAGGCGCATACCCAGGCCGAATTCGGCGTTGTCTTCGAAGAGTGAGTTCGACCAGGCCGGGCCGCGTCCGTTGGCGTCTTTGGCCCAGGGAGTGGTGGGCAGGTTGCCGCTGTAGATGGATGAGCAGCCGGTGGCGTTGGCGATCACCGCCCGGTCGCCGAACAGTTGCGAGACCAGCTTCACGTAAGGCGTTTCACCGCAGCCTGCGCAAGCGCCGGAGAACTCAA
>JAFGKO010000089.1 GCA_016928525.1 Anaerolineales bacterium
CAGCGTACCGAGAATAATCGTGGTGAGCACACTGGCAAAAACAATGAAGAGTGTCATCTCCATCACTTCCGCTACACGTTCATCCTCGAAAATATCGCTGTAGTTCTGAAACCCAATATATTCACCGGGGCGGTTGCCGCGTCCCATGCGCTTATCGGTGAAACTGAGCCTCAAAGAATAGAACAGCGGGTAGACTGTGAAGCACAGTACCCAGATCACACCGGGCATCAAAAAGAGCAATCCCGTTCGGTTTCTATATTTCATAATCATCACCCCGGGGACATGTAATTTCGTAAACCCTACTAAAAAGGGGAGAGAATCGTTCTCTCCCCTCCAAGCATTTCGTCACATCACAGCGTCTGACGCCACAACGGCAAAAATTTTTTAGGGATTGTAGCCGATCGAGGTCTGGTAGATATCCAGCAAGTAATCACGACCGATATCGTCGGTGATTTCTTCCCACTCCTCAGCGACATTGTCCAACGCTTCTTGCGGTGTCAGTTCGTCGATCATCGCCTCTGCCAGACGAATGTCGAGAATGTTCCAGTACTCAGGCGTGCCGGGGATACGCAGGTAGGTCTGCGTGGTCGGCAGATCGAACAGGTTCTGACCGTATCCGGTGATGTACGATTCGACGTCGCCTGCGTCATAACCGGCTGCCACGTAGTCTTCGACTGAGGCTTCGCCTGCTGGTGGGAACAGGTGCGTCGTGGAGCTGGGATCAACGCCCGTCCAACCGTAGGTCACGTTCCAGAACAGGATTGGCGGAGCAGCTTGCATCGCCAGGAAGTAGTAGGCCAGGTCCGGAACATCGGAACGGCTGGAGATGACACCGTGCCATGAAGCACCCACCAGATTGCCAACGCAATTGGGATTCTCGGAATTGGTGACGAATTCACCCAGCTCGCGGTCATACCATTCTTCGGAGCAGAGGATCGGCGCGCCGCCGAGTTTGCCCTGGATGGTTGAGGCATTCGGGTCCTGCGCCAGCGAACCAACATCACCCCAGGAGAACAGCATTACGGCATTACCGTTGAGGAAGTTATCCCAGGCTTCGCCCAGTTCCCAACCGAATTGTGAACGCGAACCTTGAGCGGCCAATTCCTTCAGGAATTCCAGCGCCCTGACGTGCCCTGGCGAGTTAATCACCGGGGTCATATCGTCGGGGTCGAACCAATAGATGTTGTCGTACTTGGTAACGGTGCGAGGATCATCACCCTCTGCTGGTGTAATAGCGAATGGAGCCGACAGAGCCATATAGTGGAAGTGTCCCTGACCGCCAACCTTCAGATGTAGGCTCACGCCGTCATCTTCATCGCCATCACCATTCCAATCTTTCCCGTTGAAGAAGGTGGCAACTTTCAGCATTTGCTGCCACGTCTTGGGTGGTACGGGCATGGGTTCGCCCATTTCTTCTTCGTAGGCAGCTTGCCATTCGGGGTCTTCCAAGATATCGCGGCGATAGTAGAACATCTGGGCATCACCGTCATTCACGACGCCGTACCACTTATCTTCCCATTTCAGCAATTGCTGGAGTGGTGCGGCGACCTTTTCCGGTTCCCACATCGGGAATCCTTCAGCGCCGATATAGTCATCAATCGGGATGATCCAATCCTGGCTGATATAGTCACCATAGAACCAAGAGGCATTGATGATCGCGTCATAAGTGTTCTGATTGGTGCTGAAATCAACCGTCAACGTGGTGAGCATCTGGTCAAATGGAATCTCAATGATTTCGAGGTTCGCGCCAGTGACTGCTTCGAACGCTTCACGCCAGAAGTAGGCACCACCAGAAATCACGCCACGTGTACCACTTGCCAGCACGCCGATTGTGAGGGTTTCCCCTTCGTACCGGTCACGCGCGTCGGGCAGGTTGGCGGCTAGCAGCGCTTCCATAGCCGATGTGCGTTCCTGGTCGTCGATTGCATTCGGGAACAATTCTTCGGCTGTCTTTCCCTCGAAGGGGTCGCCGTCTTGAGCTAGTACTGTCAGATTGCTAATGGAGAGCGAAAGGACGATTAAAAGAACTAACAGCAACGATAGTTTCTTCATATTTGTGCTCCTTCGCACTGAGTGGAATATTGTGCAGTAAGGTCTATTTAAGATTGACCTAAGATCAGTATATGTTTACATACTTCATGAGTCAAATGCGTGCAAGCAGGATTCAGGCACCAGCATAGCCACTGTTCTGCCTCACTCTTTTAAGGTCAAGGATGACGTTATCACAACGAAATCGAGAGCAGGTCAGCCGGTTTTACCGCCCATCCGGATTATGCCTGGGTCACTCAACAAGCGCGCCATATGGTGTGGGAGCTCGAGAATCGCGCCCCTGGCATCCGATTTCTGATCCGGGATAACGACCAGAAGTTTACAGTTGCTTTCGACACCATTTTCCGTTCGCAAGGCAACGATGTCATCCCGACGCCTCATCGTGCTCCCAATGCGAATGCCTATGCCAAAACGATGATACGATCTGTCGGAAGAGTACCTGGATAAGCTGCTGATTTTCAACCAGGCCCATCTGCGCCGCGTCATGCATGAATACGTAGCGTTTTTCAACACAACACGTCCGCATCCGGGCATCGATCAACAGATTCCGATCTCCCCGCCAACCTTAAATGCCGCAGATCCGATCCGGTGTCACAACGTGCTCGGTGGCATTATTCACGATTACTACTGCGATGCCGCGTAGGTGAAAACCGCGTATCCATGAGGTTTTGGGGATACAGGGATTTCATTGAGCGGCGCATGACCCTTCACGACTCCTTCCTGGATGTTTTCATCTCGAATTTTTGTTCAGTGTCCGGCAGCTAGTCCCGTTGCAACGATCAAGCCGGGCCTGCGTACTAGAAGGTGTATCGACATAATCGCGTGTTGCACAGAGGAGAATCGAATGAGGAAACTAGGGATTATGGTTTTGACATTGTTGGTATCAGTGACCGGTTTGGGTTTGGGCGATGCGTATGCTCAGCCTGACTCCGGTGACCTGGATGGGTTCTGGCAGACGGATGGTTACGGCATGGCGTTGGTAATTGACGGCGGGCAGATCACAATCTATGAGACGACGACGATAAGCTGCCTAACGTTATACGAGGGGCCATCCCTATTTCTTGGGTTGGAACTCACGGCTGAAGGGGATCGCCTGGAAGCACGTGATAAGGGGACGTTCTATGTCTCCGCGCACCGTGTTGCGGCATTGCCGGACGTATGCACGGACGGCAGCGTTGAATCGCTCAGTGAGCCTGAGTTCACCTTCGAAGTGGTCTGGAACACGTTCAACGAGCACTATGCCTTCTTCGACCTGTATGATGTGGACTGGCAGGCGAGCTATGACGCTTTTCGCCCACAGGTGAGCGCGGACACCACGGGTGAAGAACTGTTTGCCGTTATCACGGAGATGATTGCGCCGCTTAAGGATGGGCACATCAGCCTGTTTTCGCCTGAGGAAGGCGAATTCAGCCCCGGAGACTCGCCCTCCTGGGTACCGGATCGAGAGACGTTATTGGAAATCGGCTTCAAGCAGTTCCAGGTGCTGGCCGATTACTATCTTCCCGCTGAGGTAGGCACCGACCAGTCGACAGGTGTGCTGGATGGCGAGAGCCTGTTGGTTGGCGATGTGAACGTTTTTTATGGGGCGATCAATGACTCGGTGGGCTATATCAATATCCTGGGCATGGAAGGATATTCTGAGGACGATTCCGAGTTGGACGACGCGGAGATCGCTGGGGCGATCATCGACCAGGCATTGGCGTCATTTGGGAAGAAGGACGCCCTGGTAGTTGATGTACGCTTCAATGGCGGTGGATATGACTCGGTGGCCCTCGCTATCGCAGGACGCTTTGCCAACGAATCCCACCTGGCGTATGAGAAAATGGCCCGCATGGGGGATAGTTTTGCGCCAGCTCGGCCCTTCTACGTGGAACCACTGAATTCCATCCAGTTTGAAGGTCCAGTGTACGTTCTCACCAGCCAATTGACAGCCAGCGCCGCGGAGATCTTCGTCCTCGCGATGCGTGAGCTGCCCAACGTCACCGTCGTGGGCGAGCCCACTTCAGGCGGTTTTTCGGATATCCTGGCGCGCCAGCTTCCGAATGGCTGGTATGTGGGTCTCTCCAACGAGGTATACACGGCGGCGGACGGTCAGGTCTATGAGAGCCTGGGCGTGCCACCTGACATCGAGATAGCCTATGATCCCGCCCAATTGGATCTTGGCGTGGATAATATTCTGGCGAGCGTTCTCGAACTGGCCATGCAGCCATAAGGGCAAATCTGACCGATTGTAATGAAACACAAGCGGGCGATCTTTCACCACATGAGAGATCGCCCGCCTGGTGCAGCGCTCATTTTACGGGGCCGCTTGGGCGGAAATCCTCAAATCCGCGCTACCAAAACCGGTGAGCCGGTCGCCAACTTCAACCTGGCGATTGACCAGGGGAACGGCGAGCGCAAGACCACTGCCCGCAGGGTCAGCTGGAAGTGACCGCCCGCCGCGTAGACTTCATCATCACCAAGCGCGGGCAGGCTGCCGACACCGGCGCGGACGAGGATTTGCCTTTCTAGCGCAAACCGCCAGGGGAGCAGTCATTTAGCTGCTCCCCATTATGCGCGTTTAGATACGAGGGATAGGCTGCGGGTTGCTCAAAAACTCGCGGAGTAGTGGGGTAAACACCTCAGGCCGCTCAAAACTGGGCACATGACCCGATTGCTCAATGACAACTTTACGCGCATCGGGGATGCCCTCTGCCAGTATATCGGCAGCACGCAAGACTTCCGAATGATCCAGTGCACCGACTGCAACCAATGTCGGGCAGTTTACCGTTTCCAGGCGCGTCAGGGCA
>JAFGKO010000090.1 GCA_016928525.1 Anaerolineales bacterium
AGAATCGGGATGCGCCCGCCCAATTCCTGTGCTGCTTTCAGGATTTCTCCAGCGACTGCCTCGGGACGGAGCGCCATAGGTGGAATGAAAATTACGATCAAGGCGTCCACAACTGGATCGCGGTTAATCGTTCGGATAGCACGCGCATAGTCGGCAGATGAAGCGGAGGCCACCATATCGACAGGGTTCCGTACGCCAGCCGCAGAGGAGAGAAAACCTTTGAGCGCAGCTTGTGTTTCGGGGGAAAGTTCAGGCACTCGCAGCCCAAGATCTTCGCACGCATCTGCGGCCAGAATACCTGCGCCGCCCGCATTGGTGATGATGGCCACTCGATCCCCTTTTGGAACCGGTTGGGTTGTCATCAGGGCAGCTACATCAAACATCTCGGCCAGAACGTCTGTCCGAATCACCCCAGCCTGACGAAAGAGTGCGTCGATTGTAACGTCGGAGGCGGCAACCAGGGCGCCGGTGTGCGACTGGGTTGCTCTAAAACCGGCTGCTGAACGGCCTCCCTTGACCGCGATGATGGGCTTCTTCCTGCCCACCTGCCGGGCGATGCGGGAAAACTTTCTTGGATTGCCAAAAGATTCCAGGTAGAGCAAAATCAGGTCGGTGTTGTCATCGCTTGCCCAGTACTGGATCAGATCATTACCAGAGATATCCGCCTTGTTGCCAACCGAAACGAAGGTTGACATACCCAACCCTAGCCGGCTGGCGTAATCAATAATGGCGATCCCCAACGCGCCAGACTGTGAAAGAAAGCCAATTTTGCCCGGAATAGGCTTATATGGGGAAAATTGGCCATTAAGGCTGACATCTGGATCGGTATTGATAATCCCCATGCAATTAGGACCAATCAGGCGCATCCCTGTTTCCCGGCATACTTCGACTAAATCTTGCTGGAGTAATAAACCAGCTGCGTCCGCTTCAGCAAAACCAGCAGAGATAACCACAAGCGCCTTCACGCCTTTTTGAGCGCATTCCCGGGCGACCGTCAAGACTGCCTGGGCTGGTACCACAATAAAAGCCAGATCAACCGGGCCGGGGCAATCGAGAACCGTCCGATAAGCTGCGACCGATTGGACAAAATCTGCTTTGGCATTGACCGGATAAACAGGCCCCTGGAAACCAGCCTCCAGGATGTTCCGGAAAAGTTCGCCGCTAATGCCACCGCGCTGGCGGGAGGCACCAATCACAGCAATACCACACGGCTGGAAGAACTTTTCCATAGCGGCCACCGCGGCCAACGCGGCGCGCTGCTCAAAACTTTTCAACGCTTCGGGAATGAGAGAGGTCGGAAAGGTGATACGAATAAAGCCCGGTTCGCTTTTCAGTACTGTAGGGAATCCCAATTCACGGACAACTTGTAAGATCGATGCATTTTCGGGAGCAACATGCGCTTCAAACTCAGAAATTCCGGCCTCTAAGGCGACCTGAGTGAGTTGACCCAGGAGGATCATCCCCAAACCCTGACTTTGATAAGGATCTGCCACCACAACAGCATGTTCGGCTTTTCCCGGCAGGGTTCGGGTGTAACTTGCATGACCGATGACGAGATCCTCTCGAAAAGCCAGGAGTGCAAACCGATCTTTATCAGGCATTAACTCGCCAATGGCCTGTTCTAGTTCAGGTGCTTGAAGAAAACGCAAATTAAAAGTTTCAAGGGTAAGGCTTTCGACAAAGTTCGCTAGAAGTGCGTAATCTTTAGCGCCCGCAGGACGTACATGAACGATAGACCCGTCATCCAGCACAACATCGGTTTCAAACCACTTAAGGTGCGTCTCTGCCGGGCCTGATCTATGCAGATGATCTGCGTAAGTTTCGTCCATCCCATCACTACTTTCCCAAAACGCGGCGGTTCTGGACTGCCGTCAAGTTGCTACTGGATAGTGGGCTGGCTTCACGCTCCAGAATCGCGTCCCATATCGCTCGACCACCTGGGCCCGTCCCCCGGCTGCCAGCGTTTCCGGCGCAGTATTTGCCTACTCTGGATCCCATTGATCCAAAGTACGTTCCCCAAAGATAGGCCCAAACGAAGCACAGGAACCAGGCCAAAAACGACTTTCATGGTTTGGATCCTTCAGTCATAAGCTCGCCGCGTTTTCTCATCGGTCAGGATGTAGCGGATGTATTCATCACCGTCATCCCAGGTACCAAGTTGTTGGTGCGTGAGGTAGTAATTCTGGGGGATTGGATGGGTTCCGGATATAACATCAAGTTCATACTTGATGGGGATGAAATCACAAAATTCCTTCAGCCACGGACAGGGTGGATAGCCAACCAGCAATCCAGTTGCCAAATGGATCACTTGAGCGCCGTTCTTCTTCATTTCAGCGGGTGCATACTCAATATTACCGCCTGGGCATCCCCCACAGGATGTGTAGCCGACCAGTTCTACTGTTTCGCCCTCATAGCGTGCGAAAGCCCCTTCCCGATTCCGCATAGCGCGCAAACACTTACCGCCCGCACAGGCGCGATAACGGTCACAAATGATGATCCCGATTTTTGTCATGGCTTTTCTCCTTCTTTGGAAACATTCAAACAGATTGTGAAGAAAAAAGGATCAATGTTTAGGAACCAGACATAAGCTTATTCCCTGCCATAAGCGTCGTGGAGCCTATGGACAAAATCTGCCCGCAACTCTATCTCAGCAAGTTTATTGGAGGCATAGACACAAGCCTCTTTCATGAGTTGTCTGGCCTGAGCCGGGTCCAGGTGTTTTAGATCCGCCAGCGTGTATCCTTTTTCTTCCAGGTAGTCTTCGATGAAGTTCTTTTCCGGAGAAGTATTAAATTCCTCAAATCTAGCTTGATCACTCATTTTTCGTTCTGACATACGCACCTCGCTTTCCAATAAATCGCGATATTGTCTATCGCACTCCAAAAAGTTTGGTACCAATGCGGATCAGATTAGCTCCTTCTTCAATTGCAACTTGATAGCTGTTGCTCATACCCATGGATAGATAGCGCATGTTGACATTCGGCAACTGTTGAGTTGCAAGACGTTCGAAAACCGCCCGGGTAGCTTGAAAATAGTGCCGGCTCTCTTCGGGATCGCCGAAACGCGGTCCCATGGTCATTAACCCGGCCACACTGAGATGCTCCAGCATACTCATCTGGGCTACTAACGCATCAACATCATCTGGCATTACCCCAGTTTTATTTGCTTCGTGGCCACTGTTGATTTCCACCAAAACCGGCATGGTTTTTTCCAATTCCGCACAATGGCCTTCCAAAGCCTGCGCCAACTGTAATGAGTCAACCGTTTCGATCCAATCGAAGTGTTGCACCGCACGTTTCGCTTTGTTGCGCTGCAAATGACCGATCATATGCCAAGTAACCTGATCGCCAATCGCCTCGATCATCGGGATAGCTTCTTGGACGTAGTTGTGTCCAAAATGAGTTACCCCTGCTTCGATCGCAATTTGGACCTCTTCCAGCGTGCGGGTTTTAACGGCTGCTACCAACAACACATGCGAGGGAATCGTTTCCAGGATTTGTTTCACCGACTCTCGAATTAAATCCATTTTTCACTGCTTCTTTTTCTACAGAAACCAAAGTCCCCGATCTCGGCAAAATTTTTGTTCAAAGTTCGAGATGCCGCTGCCGTGCCAGGTGGCTTTCAGATGTTGCCTGGAAGATCAAGAGAATCGTAGCTGGCTGCTGGTTGCTGTTGCGCCAACTATGTGGACACGAAGCTTCCAGGAGCAAACTGTCACCAGGTATCAAGCAAAAAGCCTGTCCGTCAACGTAATACTCGATTTCTCCCGTCAAACAATAAACAAATTCCTGGCCAGAATGCACGATAGGGTCATCCACCGTTCCCGATCCTGGTTCAATGCTCAACCGGAAAGGTTCGAGCTGCTGATTCGGCAGGCCGGTGGCCAAACTCTCTAGCAATAATCCACCGTTTCCATACTTCATACCCTGCCCTTTCTTCACATGTACGGCGCTGAGAACCTCTTTGCTGACGAAGAAATCCGTGATCGGCACCTCCAGGGCCAGCGATAATTTATGCAAAGATGAAACAGTCGGCGAATTCTCACCACGCTCAATCAAACTGATGGCGTTTGCTGAGAGATCGCATTTCTCGGCCAGTGAGCGCAGAGCCAATCCCTTTGCCATACGAATTTCTTTGATACGCGCGCCAACCTGTAGTTCGATTTGCTCGGTCACTTGGTGACCTCCAGGAATGTTTGTTCATGTATCATCTTGAAACCTCATTAAAATTGTAGCACATAAATTTACACATGTAAACTATACTAGTACACTATTGTTGACCTGGCAAAGAGCCACAAACTCCATTCACTGGATTATTGATCAATGCAGCCAGACCGCGCCCAAACGCCGCCGCACAGGCTTTGGCGTCCACTAAAAAATTTTGGCGTTCCGGATAATCGATCGACAGTACAACAAGATAACCAAACGAATTCCCGAAAATCTACCGATCCTCTTACAATCTTCTAAGACAGTTAGAAAACTCCCCTGGAGAAGCACTGATGGAAGAACGCTTACAAAAATCCTATCACGGGCGGGTTTCGGCTCCCGGCGATCTTGCGAAAAGCTGATCGCCAAAGGGCGCGTGACCGTCAATGGCCAAAATGCGACATTGGGGATGAAAGCCGATCCTCAGACCGATAGAATCAAGGTCAACGAAAGGCCAATCGAACTGGATGAAGAATTGGTTTATATCGCC